>JBBSBI010000067.1:0-24903 GCA_038251425.1 Polyangiales bacterium | reverse complement strand
GTGTGGAAGACCTTGGCTTCGATTTCTTGCCGGATCCGCTCCGCCAAGAGCGCACCGCCGGCCTGATCGGTTTCTTCGCACACCACAACAAATTCTTCGCCACCAAAGCGGCCTACGACGTCGATGTCACGCTTAACGCGCTTCAATACGTCACCAAAACCTGCAATCACGATGTCGCCCACGTCGTGGCCGTAGGTGTCGTTCACCTTCTTGAAGTGATCGATATCGCAGATCAGAAGGCTGAGTGGCTTGTTGAAGCGCTGGGCACTTCTGAGCTTCTGCTGGGCGATTTCGGTGAGCGCTCGCTTGTTGAAGAGCCCGGTGAGTCCGTCGGTGGTAGCCATTTCTTCGAGGCGTTTGAGCAGCCGTGCATTTTCGAGTGAAACGGCGATGTGGCTCGCCAGCACCTCAAGTGTCGGGCGCGCGGAATCACCGAACGCATGAGCGCGCTCAGCACCGAGTACCAGTGTTCCGAGTGGTCTGCCATGCACCAAGAGCGGCAACACGAGCAGCGAAGGCAAGGGAGGAGGCTTGAGCGTGCGAGAAAAAACGATCTGGCGCGAAGGGTCGTATTGCCCACGGAGAGGCAGCGCATGGCTGTTAGCGACCACCATCGAAACGAGGCCGGAGTTGTGTCGGAAGCGCTTGCCCACCAACGCTTCGGAGTCTTTGCTGCTCACGGCGCAGATTTCGTGCTCAGCCGTGTCGCGATGATAGAGCGTTACTACAGCAAAATCGAACGAAGCGACTTCACGCGCTGCAGCGACGCCCACCTCAATGACCTGGGCTTCGGTGCGAGCTGCGGCAAGCTTCCCGGAAGCTCGATACAGCTTGCCCTGCTCAGCCTTGGTGCGTTCCAAGTGTACAAAGACACGCTCGTTCTGGATCGCGCGCAGAATGAAGTGAGTGGCGATCACCAGCTGGCGTTCTTCTTCGGGCAAGAAGGGAGCGCGCTCGGCCCGATCGACCATCAAGATCCCACGCACGTGACCCTGCTCGATCACTGGAACCGCACAAACCGCCCCAACTCCGGTGGGTGTCGCGTAGTAGGGAGTGTGATTTTCGGCACGTGCGCCCGAAACAGAAATCGGTTCTGCTTTGAGCAAAGCTGCAGCGCACAATCCATCCCGGGCACTGAAGGGACCGGGCTCGATGCAATCTTCCAGCGTTGAAACTTCTTGAACCGTGAGTTGGCTGCCCGAGGGATCCAGCCACAGCAACACGGCAGACTTCAGGTTGAGTGAATTACGCAGCAAATCGAGGGCAAATTTCAAGGCCTGCCCGATCTCGTCGACTCCCGATTGGAGCAACCGCGCTTCGTCGCTCGCCACCGCGGACGTGTGAGTACCCGGCGCCACCGAGACCGACCCAACTAGCCGGAATGAGCGCGCGGATTCTTTCATTTTCAGAATCTCGGCTTCGACACGGCGCCGTGAAAGTTGACGCACGCGTGTGACCTCGCCCCGAAACACCAACACGTTCGTGAGTGTGAAAAGCGCCACCAAACCCGCATGCACCGGCAAAGCACTGAGAGAGTCGGCATGCGCGACCCGAAGCCAACCCTCTAGGAGCACTACAAACACTGCCGTTGCAATGGCCGGACCCCGACGCGCGAAGGCTGCTGCCAGTAATACCAACACGTAAACGAGCGGATGGTAGGGACCCGACAAACCTCCTGGCAGCAGCAACACGAGCGCATACAGGCCCACCGCCAAATGAAAAAAGAGAGCAGTGTCGAAGCGCGCGCTCGGATCGGTGCGCAAGCCATCGTGGCGGGCGCGCAGATGAAACGCTGTCGAGAGCAGCCAGGAGCCCAGCAGACCGAGCGCGAGCCAGTTGGGGAAATACTCCAAGCTCCATGCCCAAAGGCCCACGGCGAACACGCAGCCTAGCAGCGCACCAGAAGCCTTCGCTAAGAGCTCCTGTAGCCGTAACGTCCCGCGTACGAGGGGATCCATGGTCTTCAGTGCCTAACAGAGCCAGCGCGCCCGGGCCCACTTTCTGGACGCCCAGCGCCCACCCCGTAAACTGCGACGTTCTGGAGAATCAAGCGTGAAGGCCGGATTAAGGCTCGGAGTGTTGCTACTGCTCGGCGTTGTCACGCTCTTGGCGTTCATCCCGCTCTTTTTTGCGGTCAGCACCTACACCAGTGTGGCCTTCCAACGGGTCGCCAACGCCGACGCTCTGGCTGCCACACGCTCACTCGGCCAAATCCTAGCGGCGCAACCGAGTGGACCTCGCTTAGAGGAGCCAGCCATCAACGCGAAGCTGCTCGCTCAGAGCCATGCCTTGGAAACATTTGCCGCAGTCTGCGTTTACGACGCGCACGGCAAAGGTTCGCTCCGTCTCGGTGAAAGACGCGACACCGATCTCTGTCCCAAAGTTCTCAAACCTCTCGAACGTGCCGAGGCGCAACAGGTTATCTTCGGCCGCGTGCTCACGAGCGCGCACTTTGGCTCCCTCGGGCTCGTCACGGTCCAAAATCCGAACCCTGCGTCGTCGCCAGCGCCACTTTTACGCAGCATCGCACTCTACATGGGCCTGTTTGCACTGCTTCTGCTTGGAGCCAGCTACATTGCCCTCACGCACTTCTTAGTACGCCCGTTGGATGAGCTCGGGCGTGCTGCCAAACGAGTGGCCTCGGGCGCACGACAATTTTCCGCGCCGCTCGGTGGCTCAAGCGAGCTGAGCGAATTGAATCAAAGCCTGGCCACCATGACGGCGCATTTGGTCGGTCGGGAAGAGGCCCTACGAAAGAAAGTGGAAGAAGTTGAGCGCGCCACCGAAAGCCTGAAGAAGGCTCAGGAACGGCTGATCCGATCGGAACGTTTAGCGTCTGTGGGGCGCCTGGCGGCCGGCTTGGCACACGAAATCGGCAATCCGATTGCGGCCATTTTGGGCCTGCAAGAACTCATCCTTTCGGATCAGCTGAACGCCACTGAGCAACGCGACTTCGTGCAACGGATGCGCAAAGAGACGGAGCGCATTCACCAGATCTTGCGCGACTTGCTTCAGTTTGCACGCCCCACGCAGGCAGCTGGCCAAGAGATTCAGTCAGGCAGTGTGTCCGAAGCCCTCAGCGACACCCTGGCTTTACTCGCACCACAAACCGCCTTCAAAGGTATTCAAGTGACACAGGCAGTGGCGGCAGGGTTGCCTGAGGTCAACGCTTCCCACGAGCAGCTCGTACAAGTCCTCTTGAACTTGCTGCTCAATGCTGCCGACGCCTGTGGCGGCGCGGGGGTGATCCATGTTTCCGCCAGGCAAGAGAGCTCGCGCGTGGTGCTGGCGATAGAAGACTCAGGCCCGGGCGTGCCCGCTGAAATTCGCGATCAGATCTTCGAGCCCTTTGTCACGAGCAAGGAGGTGGGCAAAGGCACCGGGCTTGGCCTGGCAGTGTGCCGTGGACTTGTAGAGGCAGCCCAAGGGACGATCGCTCTGGATCCGAGCACCACAAAGGGCGCACGGTTTTTGATCGAGCTTCCTGTCGCGCGCGAGCTTCCCGGCTAAAAGCTTGCTTCAGCTTGCGGCAATTCGATTGATTACTTGGCGGGAGCCGCGGCGGGCATGACCACACCCGGGGGCAACACATCTGCCGGATCCCCACAAGGACTCCACGCGCCATCGAAGCACATCTGCGCTCCATCGAAACAGCTTTGGATCCCCTGAAATTCAGCACGAATCACCTTGCAGTGCCGAACCGCTCCAGCTTCACACTTGCCCTCGACAGCAGCGACCTGGGGATTGGACGAAGAACTCATCTCAGCGGCGGCCGGCAATTGGCTATCCGAGGCCCCACAGCCGCCAAGGAAAGGCGCCACGGCACCCATCGCCATACCAGCAACTGCGGAAGGGAAGTGTGACGGACGCTTACTTTCGCGCTTTTCCATGATCGGGGAAGCGTACCCGATCCTTCTCATCTCGTCTCGGGTTCTTCGCGGTATTTCCACCCACAAAGCATCTCACTTTGAGAAACCCCCTCGGATTTCCCGCTTGCCGGAATAAGGTGAGCGTTCTTAGGCTCCTCGGTCCTTTTCGGTGCTCTTCAATACTCTCGACTATGCCAAGTTCTTCGCCGCGGTCTTCGTGGTGAGCTGGCTGTTAGTGGGTGTGAGAAAGCTGCGGTTGTTCTTTCTCCTGGGCGCGAGCTACGCGTTTTATGCGCACTGGGATTGGCGCTTCCTACCGCTCATCTGGGGTTCCTCGACCATTGACTGGTTGCTGGGGCGAGCGATCGGGCGGGCCGAGTCCGATCGGAACCGAAAGCTGTTGCTGGGCGTGACGGTGGCCCTCAATTTGGGCGTGCTCGGAGTCTTTAAGTACTTCAACTTTGGGGTCGAGATCGCCAGAAGCGCCGCCGGCGCCATGGGCTTCGCTCCACCCGATTTGGCACTCCACATCGCGCTGCCCATCGGCATCAGCTTCTTCACGTTTGAGTCGATGAGCTATGTGATCGATATCTACAGGAAAGAGCTCGAGCCCCACAAAAGCTATTTTGAATACCTCACGTTCGTGGCTTTCTTTCCGCACCTGGTCGCCGGCCCGATCGTGCGCCCCCGTGATCTGTTGCCCCAGCTTTCAGCGCGCGGGCGCTTTAGCGCAGAAGCAGGCAGCGAAGGGCTGTTCCTGATTGCCAAAGGGCTCGCCAAGAAAATGGCTGTTGGAGATTACTTAGCCGTTAACTTGATAGACCGTGTTTTCGATGCGCCGCTCTTATTCTCGAGCGTGGAATGTTATGCTGCAATTGTGGCCTACGCCGTTCAAATCTACTGCGATTTCTCGGGCTATACCGATATTGCGGCGGGTTCAGCGCTGCTCTTGGGCGTGCGCTTTCCGGTGAATTTTGATTCGCCCTATCAAGCGCACAATATTGCGGATTTTTGGCGACGCTGGCACATTTCGTTGTCCACTTGGTTACGCGATTATTTGTACATTCCGTTGGGTGGCAGCCGAAAGGGCGCGTTCCGCACTTACGTGAATCTGATGCTCACGATGCTGCTCGGTGGGCTGTGGCATGGGGCAAGCCTTACGTTTGTGGTTTGGGGCGGGCTCCACGGGGCTGCACTCGCCGTCACGCGAGCTTTCGGAGGAAAAACAGCGGGCGCACCCTCCGAACCGGCAGCTTCGAGACTCTCGGCAAGCCACGTGCTGAAGGTGATCCTCACCTTTCATTTAGTTTGCCTCGGATGGGTATTTTTCCGGGCCAGTTCGTTCGGCCAGGCGCGCTTGATCCTCGAAAGAGTGGCGGGCTTCACGTGGGACCATGCGAATTTGCACGGCGAGCTGCTGCTGGTGCTCGGCGTTGGGCTCGCGAGCCACTACGTACCCAAGCTGCGCTTCCAACAGCTCCAGACACGATTCATTCGCTTACCAGCTATCGGCCAAGCCTTGGTGCTCTTGCTATTTGCATTCGCCATTAAGCAGCTCGCCACCGGCGAATCGGTGCCTTTCGTATATTTTCAGTTCTGATGTTTGGCGGCAGGGCAAGCTGCACCCGACATGTATTCTCAAGAATACGAATGCACGCATGGCACGCAGAAAGCAGCCTCCTCGTGCTGGTGACACAGAGTCGCGCATCTTAGGCTGACTCCGCATGAGCGAGGAGCCATTAGCGAATGTATTCGACTACCTCGACAATCGCGAGTTTCTTCGTGCCACCTATGCCGTAGGGAAGCGGCTTAAGAAGCTCTCATACCGCGCATTCTCGCGGCGCGCTGGCTTGCTCTCTCCCAACTATTTGAAGCTCGTGATCGATGGCAAACGCAACATCACCCACGAGATGGCGCAAAGGTTCGCGCAGGCGCTGCATCTGACCGCCGAGGGAACGGAATACTTCGAACTCTTGGTGCGGCGTGAGCATCCGCTGGTACATACCCGCGATCCGGGAGATGGTGGTGCGTTCGGAGCTCATGCACGAAGGCATTCACGACTTGCGCCGCGAGGACGCGGTCATAGCCGAGCAACGCACGCAAGCCCCAGGGCAAGGAGCAAATCCAGTGACGCACGGGTACGCGGGGCAGCACCTGCTGCTCCATGTGAACCGCAGTGTCGGGCATGCGTCGCCCCAGGCAGGAAGGGCAAAATCCGCGGCGTTTGCAGGAGAGAGCTACGAGTTGCGCGTGGCCGCAGCTGCGGCACACGAGGTGCAGGCAGCCTGCGGACAAGAGCCCGCAGCGCAAATACTCCTCGAACTCGCGCACCACGAACTTCGGGAGACCGCCATGCTCGGCGAGATCTTCCAGCACCTCAGGCCAATGGGCTTGCACGGCCTGGTAGAGCACGCCTCCTTCGGGTCTTCGGCGCGCGCAGCTGTCCCGGCGAACGGTAGGGTGTAGAGCTGCATGGGCGTGCGCAGGGTGGGCCACAGCCATCGGCCATGGCTAGATGCGTGCCGGTGGTGGCGCAGCGCGATATCCGGCAAATGGGCTAGGTCAGGGGTGGCCGAACTGACGGACAGCGTGGCCGCGGCCTCCGCTGGTTGCTCAGATGATTGGAATGGAAACGGGGGGCCGCCGGTCAATGGAGCTTTCGCCAGGGCTGGAGGACCTTCGAGGCGCTTCTTTCGGCCGCGGATCGTGGTGAGAAGCCGAGGCGGCGGGGGAGCAGCTCACGCCAACTCCTTGCCTCCTCGGACCAATCTGGTATGTTTCTGGTGTGAACCGCTCAGCCCTGGCACACGACACAACCGTCGCCCGAACCATCCGCTTCCCGGCTGATCTCCGAGGTCGAATCAGCTCTGATGCTGAGCGCTGTGGGCGTAGTTTCGAGGGGCAGGTCATTGCCTTGCTTCGACGACATTACGGTGAGGATGTAGATATTGCGCCCAGCCCTGCGGAAATTCTGGCTTTCGCAAAGGCTAGTTTGACCGACATCCCATCAGCGGATGCTAAAGTTATCGTCCGCAAGCTCAAGTCCGTCGAGCGCTAGAGCCGTCGATGCCTTCGACGCCCGTACTTCTGGACACCGACACTTTGTCGGAGCTGAGCCGCGGAAATCCGGCCGTCACCGCCCGTGCTCGGGCCTACCTGATGGAGTTTGGGCGCCTCACCGTTAGCGCGGTCACGGTGTTCGAGCGTCTACGCGGTTACCGCCAGGCAATTCGCGCGGGGAAGCCCTACGAACGACAAATGCACGCGTTCGAAGTTCTTGCTCGGAGCTGCGTCGTTCTTCCCTTCGACGATGTTGCGGCCGACGTAGCAGCCACCATTTGGGCAAGTTGTTCGCGTAGTCAGCGCAACCAGCTTGGCGATATTCTCATTGCCGCGACCGCTGTCGCCCGGCTCATTCCGTTGGTCACCAGAAATCGAAAGGACTTCGATGCTCTTGGCAAACAGTCCGGTGCCGAACTGCATCTCGTCGACTGGACGAAACCCGTTCGTGGTGGAACGCGGTGAAACAGTCGGCGCTCAACAGGGCGTTTCAGTACTAGTGTCAGCCTCCGCGTGGACAGCAGTGTCGGAGCATAAGACAACCGAACTGACAGTCGGTCGGAAGTGAGGAGCAGCGCCGAGAGCAGGCCACTTAGCCGGCGGCGCTCTGACCCCAGCTCACCACGTCACCGAGGCTCAAGGAACGGTGACCCCGACGCCATGCGGAGCTCAAAATCTCACTTCACGCACGCGCAAATAGCTCTCCGCACTGCCGTGCTCACTTCCAGAAAAGCGAGCAGCACCCCCAAGGGCAACAAGAGCCCAGCAACAGAACCTCAACAGAACCCAAACCTCAGCTGCCCGAGAAAAACCGGTGGTGGCGTCGGAGGAGGCTGAGGAGCAAGCCCAAGCTTAGCGAACAGCGCGGTGGCAGCTTGTTCGGTGGTGGCTGCTTCGAGCCAGCGCATGGGCCCACCGCAGCGGACACAAGTGTCAAGATCTGCCCGGAACACATGAGCCAGCAGCCAGGCCCAACGTTTACGGGAAGGGCGGCTGTCGTCAGTTTGGGGATTGAGCTTGGAGAACAGAAGCTGGTCGCCGGAAGCGGCTTGAAAGCGGTAGAATCCTGTGGCGGCTTAGGGACTACTTCGGAGCGAAACTTGGAGTGGCTTGACAGGACGCCAAAATAGCGCACCAGATGAAAGCGCGGTGGTGGGATGGCGGCTCGGCTGCTACTAACAGCGCGGGCCCACTGACTAGCGTTTCGGGTTAACTTTTGGCTTTGCGTCTCCAACGAGCTTCCTGTACGCCGCACGCACCGTCTGACGAACCCAGTCGCTAACGCTCAGTCCCTCGTGTTCCGAGAGCACGTCGAGCATCCAGTGTTCCTCTTCCAGCAATCGGACGTTCAGGTTGCTTTGTCGCTTTCGTTCGACCATTGAGAATTGAGTGTAACGCCATCGGCATTAAGAGGGGAACCCCCAATTGCCCACCCCCTGTCAATTTCCTCACGCCGGGGCCAATGGCCGATCTCTACGGCTTAGCAACGCGCCTGGGCAGTTCGATCCAGGCTCGAACGTTGTCTTTCGCGATCAATTGCGACGCCTTGTGTCTGCCCGAAAGATTCACGACCTCGTTCGAGCCGATCTTGCGGCATTGCACGACGACGCGTTCGCCAATGAGTCCGTCGTTAGCCTGATGCCACTTAACGTCGTGGGGGGCCTCTATAGTCTTCACTTGAGCACGCCCTCGCCAACGAGAACGTTTGTCATCTCGAATACAGCCAACGCGTCCACAGAAAGCGCCCCGGCCACATCCGACGGGTACAAGCTCTCCTCAGAGTGTGCCCTGTAGTATTCGAGAACCTTTTTGCGCAGCTCAGCGGAACTCAACTCCTTGAGGGCGACCTCTACAGGCTTCCAGTTCAGGGTCTTGGCCTCCAACGCTTGGATGCGCATCTCGAGGTCCACTGTTTGGTACTTCCGAATTGCGCGCAGCTGCTCAACGAGTTGCAGGACCTCCAATTGGAGAAGAGCGGCCTTCTCCACCAGCTGAATGCGCTCCTTCGTTTGGCGCACGATGGCGTCGATTTCCGCGTCAAGCTTCGGCGGACCGCGCTTCCGCGAGCGACGTGCGGGCGCTCCATGGAGGGGCGCAACAGTCCAGGCTTCCTTGGCCCAGCCATGAAACTCGTTATCCGCAAGCCGTTCCTCGTACATCACTTAACCGCTCCCTCTGTTTAGGCTCAGGCTAAACGCCAAGTCCCTCGCCTCGTCCAGCGAACCAACCTTTTCGCGCCGTCGGTGGGATTCGGAGTGCTCCACATGGTCTGGCGTCTGAGTGATCCGCAGCGTGTAGTCAGGCTTTTGCCCCATCGGTTTGTCGTTATAGGTTACTGACGTCGTCCCTCGATAGAGCTCGCGGGAGCCCACCTTGAAGGGCTTCTCGGAGGAATCATCGTCGCCGGCCGAGTGAAAATGCGATGCATACGAAACGTGCACCAGGTGGATCGCCGTAGCGTGAAGGGCAACGGCGTGTAGCTTGGCGCCGATTGTCGATCCTGGCATTTTTGGAAAAGGCGCCGTCTTCCCCTTTCGGAACTCGAACCTGATGTGAACCCGATGCTCTGGCAACCTTGTAATGATAACAGCCGCTTCGGTATCCGTCCTGACGGTGCCCGCAAAAAGGGGGCCCTCTTGCTCCGTTCCACGTCCGAAGAGCTTCGCAAAGTGTGCCTTGGGCAACGCCAGATCCACGCAAAACGAAAACCGAGCGAACTTCTCGCGCTGAGTAGCATCCAGGAGGACAAGCCCCTGCACCGCCGAAGATCGGCGTATTGGCGACTTCGAGGGAGCTTTAGTGAGCGTCTTCCGAGCTGCCATTGTAGATGCTCTCAAGTTAGTGTCTTTTCTGAGCAGTGGGCAACAGCGGACCTAGCTGAAGCGCTGGCACGATGTTCAGCATTCCACTTTTTGCCACAGGCGAAAGCGGCTTAAGCGCCCCGGGGCGGAACCTGGGGGGGTAGGTCGCTCGCCACGAGGCGCGAGGTATGTAGCGTGGGGCGTGGCGCGCGGCAAGTCGCTCAGGCCTACCTGCACCACTTATTGCCCCGCCACCGCGTAGTTGGGATGCTCCGGTCCTGCGCGCTTGGGAGATATTGGTGGACTGATGTCGAACGTTCTAATCGAGGGTTGGCAGGATCAGCGTAACCCGCAGCCCGTGTCACTGGTTGACGTGATGAGAAGTCATGCCGGACTCTCTTTGCCCGAAGCCAAGAAGTTGCTCGATGCCTTTTCTGAGACCGGACAGGTTGTCCTGAAGCTTGAGACGGCTGAAAAAGCGAAGGCGTTTGTGGAGAATGCTCAAGCCATCGGAGCCGTCGTGCACGTGGTGCAGAGCGATGGATGATTCCAGCAGGGTGTAGTGGTTCAGCAATCTTGACACCCAGAAATGACTGAGAACGTTCCTCTCAATCAAAACTCACCCCGCCATGATTTCCCTCTCTTTCGTCCCATCGCCAGCACAGGTACTCGCCAGAGCGTAGTAGTTCTTGAAGGTGCCGTTGTTTTCTGGGGAGCATAAGACATTCGAACTGAGAAATCGGTCGGAAGTTGAAGAGGAGAAGCAAGAGCAGGCCAGGTAGCCGGCGGCGCTCTGACCCCTGCTAAGCAGGTCACCGAAGCTCAAGGAACGGTGACCCCGACGCAAAGCGGAGCTCAAAACCCCACTTCATGCACACGCAAATAGATCTCCGCACTGAGGTGCTCACTTCCAGCAAAGCAAGCACCCCCAAGGCCAACAAGCCCACCTTCAGACCCTCAACAGAACTTGAGCCGGAGCTGGCCGAACGAAACCCGAGGTGGCGTCGGCGGAGGCTGAGGAGCAAGCCCAAGCTTAGCGAGCAGCGCGGTGGCAGCTTGTTCGGTGGTGGCGGCTTCAAGCCAGCGCATGGGCCCGATCTCGAGTTGCAGGCGCGGCATCACCCCGGGCTGCGCGAGCGAGAGCTTTTCTATTGGGCACGCATGTACACCACGCAGATTGGGCGTGGAGACAACTACCTCGAGCTAAAGCCCACGATCTGCATCTTCATCCTGAACTTCTCGGACTCGGATTCCCCGATATTTCACAGTATTTTCCGGGTCTTGGAGATCCACGATCACCGAGAATTTTCGAGGGACTTGGAGATCCACACCTTGGAGCTGCCCAAGCTGGAAGAGGAAGCAGCGCACGACCCGGAGTCACCTGTACTAAAGTGGCGACGCTTCTTTCGAGCGACCACTGACGAAGAATTGGAGAAACTTGCGATGGCAGACCCCGACATGAACGCCGCCAAACAAGCGCTGGACCGGCCGTCAGCGGATCCGAAAGCACAGCAACTCGCCGAGGACCGGGAACTAGCAATCTGGAACTACAAGCGGACGGTCCAGCTTGCCGAGCAACAGGGCAAGGCGGAAGCGCTTCGGGATGTACTGGCTAAACTTTTGACGCTGAAGTTTGGCAAGATTTCCGAGGAGGTTCGCGATCGAATCCAAAGTGCGCATGAAACCGAGGTGTTGCGGTGGACAGAGGGTGTTCTCTCTGCCCCCTCGGTGGATTCGATCTTCCAGGGTTAGGTGCAGGTTAACCTGCTGATCAGCGTACCGCGTGCCGGTTTGGGCCAGGAACCAACCACTTCTTCGTTGGTCCACCAGGCAACGGCGAAATCCGGGGTTGGAAAGGCCTCTTTCACTGCGCGCTGACTGTGGAGCACGGGTCAGCAGAAAGTCGGGGTGCTGGGGTCTTCGGGGCCAAAGCAGATTCGCGCTGCTGCATGTGAGTTCTTCAAAAAGGCGTCCCTCTTCTGCTCGGTCGGAAAAGCTTCATCTGTGCTTCCGCCCCTTGGCGCTCAAATAGCGAATCAGCATGGCTCCCGCTGGAGGAAAGTGGTTCACTCTCCGTTCTGATGTCCCAGCCAGCTACCAGCGAGCCGAACCCAAAGCCGCCAGCCTTGGATGCCCAGGGCCGTGAGCGGCCGATTTTTCTTTTGGCGTTTCCCTCGGATGAAAAACTCGACGAGTTGGTGCGCGCGTTCGAGCGCGGGGATTATCGAACCGTACGTAAAGCCGCACCGCTCTTGGCCAAGGAAGCCACCGATCCAGCCGTACAGGATGCCGCCTCAGAGCTTTACCGTCGGATCCAACCTGAGCCCGCACTTACCTATTTGCTCGCGCTAGCGTTCGGATTGTTGCTCTTTTTCGTGCTGCACGCCTACACGCACTGACTGAACATCACTTCGGGCTCACAGCAGCACACACGCCCGTATAAGAAAAACTTTCAGAGCCGAGCGACAAACTTTGCTCCTGGCTTCACTAAAGCGGACGACAAAGCGGCCGATCTGACTACGTGGGCCACGGAAGAACTCAGGCATGGAATCTGCTTCGTTGGCAGAGCGATGTCGGCAAGTTGTGCCACCGACCGCACACCCTTTTTGGAGGAGTGAGTTGTGTTTAGCTTTCGCCGCGTTGCTGTTCTGAGTGTCCTCGTCGTTCTCGGGTGCAGCTCCAATGGAAAGAAGCTCCCGCAGTTAGAGACCAACGCGGGTCGGTTGCCTAATCTGGCGAACGTCAACACGTGCATCACGCCGAATGACGGTTGTCCGTGTGGAACTCCTGGGCAAGTGGTCGCCTGCGGCGTGATTCGACAATCCGGCGACTACAAAGAGTGCTCGATGGGCGATCGCACCTGCCAGGCTGGTGGCGTCTGGGGGGTTTGCGTTGGAAATCGAATTGCAGATTTTCCAGCGACGACTCAACACACGCTCGCGCTCGGCGTAGCAACGCCCTGCGTGACCAACCCTTGCGACCCGCAATGCCAAGGCTTCACCGACGATCCAAGCGGTATCGTGCTACCGCCAGGCTTCTCCAACGATCCAGGCAACGGCGGGATTCAACTCAAGCCGACACCGCCGATGAACAACAACTCGACGTGCACCGGGATCATCATCACGCCCCCCACCGACACCCTCACAGTCACAAGCTTCAACGTTTCGACCGGTGTGGTCGGCGAGTACTTCAATCAGTTCAGCAAAGTGGTCACCTCGATCCCGGCTGGCTGGGCCGTCACCGGGACACGCAACGACGCGACGATCAACTTCAACTGGGCTACCAATCCCGGTGTTACCGGTATCGGCAACGACGCTTTCTCAGTGCGTTGGACGGGGACCATCATTCCAACCACCACTGAAGCCTATACGTTCTACGTCAAAGGGGACGATGGCGTGCGCTTTTGGCTCAATAACACACAGCTCGTCAACAAGTGGATAGACCAAGGCCCGACTGAGTACTCCACAGCCGCGCAAAACCTGGTGGCTGGAACCGCCTACTCATTTCGCATGGAGTATTACGAAAATTCTGGCGGAGCCACGGCCGAGCTCCGCTGGAGTTCGCCGAGCGTTGCCAAACAAATCATTCCGAGTTCAGCGCTTGCCGGCACTGGCGGCCCACTCCCGCCTTTCAGCGTTTCTCCTTCGAATCTGAAGTACACGGCGGCTCTGGATCCGCCCAATTGCTTTAAGGGCGTGTTCGGCGCTTCTTGGAGCATTGATGCGCTGGACATTGCCACGGTGGACACCGCGGGAGTGTTGAACCTCTTCAGCCCGGTCGCCAAAACAGTCAATGTGCGAGCCTATGCGGGCAATTTCGTGGGGCAAGCGACTGCAAAAGTTGTGGTGAACACACTTGATACGAGTGTCGCCCCAGTTGGGAGCGTCGCAGCTTTCGCAATGACAGCCGTCAACGCCGACACGGTGGATGTGCTCTATCCTTACAACAATGTGGTCTTGCCGCTCTCCCTTCAGCCACCACTCGTCATGTACGACAATGGCGGTGTTGCGGCGGATTCTGTAAAGATCAGCCTGCTTTTTCCGGCGTCTGGCACGCCCAGCTTCAAGTGGGAACAGATCCTAGCGGAGCCATCTCCCCCGCGAATCACGATCCCGCCTGAGGTGTGGAAGTACTTCGAACGCTCCGCCAAGGGCAGCACCGGTGCACTTCAGCTTCAGCGCGTGGTGGCCGGCTCGCCACGCTTACCCGTCACTCGCAACATCAAGTTTGCGACGGGTCCCGTCCGCGGCCGCGTGTACTACACCCAATATGGTCGTAGCGGGGGCACCCAAATGATGGTCGCCAATCCCGGAGCCACTACCTCGGCCACACAAGCTTTCCCGACGAGCAACGGCTGCCCCGTGTGCCACTCCGTTTCCGCAAACGGCAATAAATTCGCCACTTCCGACCGCGGGTGGAGCACTAACGGGGGTATCTCAGATATCCTTTCGGATGGCAGCTTGAAACCGCTCGCGGATTTCGTCTCTCCAGCCACCGCCTATCAAGCTGGGAACAACGATTGGCGCGGGTTTGCCTGGGCGCCGTTAACCCCTGATGGAAGTTACTTGCTCGCTGCCAATAATATCTGGGGCAACAGCACACAGAATATTGTTGGTATCAATACCGCTGTCACACCCAATGTTATCAACGCCCCCACCACGTTCCTTTCGGGTGGCAACGGCACGGGACTCCTTGCAGAGTACTTCCCGAACCTCACGTTGGCTGGACAGCCCTGGCTACGAACGGACTCCAAGGTCTTCTTTAACTGGGCGGCTGGCAATCCTGGCTGGAATCTGCCGAACGACGGCTTCTCGGTGCGCTGGAGTGGTCTGATTCAGGGGCGTTTTAAGGAAGCCTACACCTTCAAGGTTCTCACCACGGATGGCGTCCGCGTTTACGTCGACGGCAATCTCATCATTGATCAGGCGGGCTACAATGGCGCGCTCACCACCTTCACTGGCACGGCGAACCTCGATCCTGCGGTCAAATCCGCTATCCGCGTGGAGCTCACCGAGGTGAGTGGCAACTCTCAAATCGAACTGCGTTGGTCGAGCGCTAGTACACCCGAAGTGCCCATTCCGCCCACCATGCTGTTCAAAAATTTGGGGCTACGCGGCCTTCAGACGACTTATTACGACAACAACGACTATACCGGCACAAGCTTTACCCGGCTCGAGCCCAACCTCTCTGCCGACTGGGGCGCTCTTGCACCGGATGTGAGCATGGGCGTCGACGACTTCAGCTATGTCGCCACCGGCTTCGTGGAGGCACCCTACACGGGGAACATCGAGTTTTGTGTGGACGCCGATGACCGCGTTGACCTTACCGTAAACGGCGTAGCGCTACTGGCGAATATCAATGGCAACAACAAGTGCTCTGCCGGCATTGCTCTGATAGCCGGTCAGAAGTACCCTATTACCGTCAATTTCAAGGAATTCACTTCGAACGCGAAGCTCATCTTGGGCTGGCAGCTGGCGGGCGTTTTTACCAAGATCACGATCGCACCCGAGTATTTCACTCCCCCCAATGCCTACGTGGCTCCTACGAACGGGCTCACGGCCAGCATCTACGACGACATCGATTTCAACGTCGGCGCAGGCGTCGGCTTGGCGGTGCGCGCCATCACACGCATTGAATCCACCGTCAACACCGATTGGGGCGCTGGCAGGCCTGATTACGGCATCATTACTAACAGCGACACCTGGAGTATCCGCTACACCGGGCAAATCGCTCCCCCGTGCACGGGCATCTACGAGTTTCAGGGCGATCTGGACGACAGCATGCGGCTCTGGATCGGAGCCAACCGAATCCTCAATAGGACGACCAACGGCACCGCCAATGGCGCCATCTACCTCCAGGGCGGCACCCGCTACAACTTCAAGCTCGACTTCGCGGAGAACAGCGGAAATGCTAAAGCTTTGCTCACCTGGAAGGTGAATTGCCAAGGCGCCGCCGGATTTGTGCCCATTCCGAGCTCCGTGCTCTTCCCTACCGGTGATACGAACACGGCCGGCTTCATCCGGGGTGGCGGGGATAATGGTTCGGGCACGAACTATTTCGTCTGGCAATCGCCGACGCTGGTTAACCAAGCGCCAACGGATGTAACTGCCACGACGCCCGGCGTGTGGGGCCTCGGCTCGGCGACGATGATGGTTCCAAGCTTCGCGCCCAACGCTAGTAAGCTGGTGTTTGTTGATGGTGACCAGGGCGGCGGCGCGGGCTGGAGGAAGGGCCTCAGCACGTTCGATTTCAATCAAACCCAGAAGCTTTTCACGAACCGGAAGCTCTTGGTGAACACGTGGCCGCTCGGTGCCGTGATGAAGTGGCCTTCGTTTGAATCCGATTCACGCAGCGTCATCTACCAAACCAGCACCACCACGGATTGGTGTTGTTTGGGGGGTTGGACCAAGTATGGCCACATGGCGCCCACCAACTACTTTGAGGTGCCAGGCAAGCTCTGGTCGGTCGACTCTGAAGCCGCCAATCCTACGCCCGTCGAACTCGCCAATCTGAACGCCGCCGAACGCGCCACCGATCGCAACAAAGCCTATCAAGCCACTATGCTGCCGAAAGCAGCCGGCGGTTACCGTTGGACTGTTTTCTCCAGCACGCGCGCCTACGGCAATCTGTTCAATTTGCCGGCGGCTCAGAATGACTATTCGGATATGACCAGCTTCACTCCGACCGTGAAGAGCACGCAGCTTCAATCTCAGCTGTGGGTTTCCGCCATCAATGACACGACGAGTGCCAATACCGACCGCAGCCAGCCGTCATTCTGGTTGCCCAACCAAAGCTACGATGTCGATCCCACCAAGGGCGTGCTGAATGAGCGCGGCTTCTGGGCGCTGGAAGCGTGCCGCCCGGCCGGCAACGCCGCCGCCAACTTGTGCGATGTGAACGAAGACTGCTGCGCGGGCTCGATCTGCCAGTTGGACACACCTGTCGCTCAACCGCCCATCAAGCATTGCCAGGCAACGCCTGCCGTCAACTCCTGCCAACTAGAAAAAGGTACCTGCACCACGAGCACCGATTGCTGTATGGGCCTCGTGTGCGTGAATGCAGTGTGTGCAGCTCCTCCGCCTCTCGATGTTTATGTGCCAGCCAACTTCGAGCGCACCTATCAAGCAACGTGTGCGCAAGGCCTGTTCCCGGTGTGGCGCTTCTTTGATTGGAAGGTGAATGTGCCGGCCGGTACCCAAATCGAAATCTACGCACAAACCGCGCTGGATTCGGGGGATCTCGCCACTCTCGCAGTGGCCCCCAACGCGATCGCGGATACCAAAGTGGTGTTCCTTGGCACGGTGACGACTTCCAGTGCTACCTTCACCGGTGTCGATGTGGGCCCGAAGTTGCTAGCGGCTGGCATTCAATCGTCGAAGTTCCTCAAGATCACTCTCCGTTTCTCTCCGGATACCGGATTAACGGCGAGTCCAACTTTGCTAGAGTGGCGGCAGCAGTACAGTTGCGCCGCTGGTGAGTAGAAACGTATGACCCGTTCGCTTGGCTTCTCTTCCGCAGTTTTAGCTCTGGCCTGGGCGTGCTCAAGCCCAGAAAAACCAGCGGGGATTGGCCTCGGAAATAGCGCAGGGAATGCCAGCTCAGGCGGGCAGGCCACCTCAGGAGGAAAATCAAACGCGATGGGCGGGAAGGGCGTGGGAGGCACGGGCGCCGGAGGCACGGGCGCCATGGCTGGCTCTGGCCAAGCTGGCACTATCGGTGAGTTAGGCGGAGCTGGGTTCGGTATGGCCGGCAATTTATCGGCGGCGGGTGAACCAGGAACTGGTCTTGCGGGATCAGGTGGAGGCGGCCCGATTGTGGCTCCCACCTGTGACCCCAACGCCACGTGGACCACATCGACGGCGCTCGCTTCCCTCAACACCGCAGCCAAAGAGGTACTGCTCGACGTCACACAGGATGAGCGATCGATTGTGTGGCTGAGCGGTGAAGGGCAAAGTCGGACGCTGCTGCGCGCAGAGCGTGCGCTCGCCAGTGATAGCTTCGGTACCCCACAAACGGTCGCCATCCCGCTCGGCTACGATCCCGCGCTCGGTGCAGCTCTGAGCCCCGATGGCCTGCGCCTCATTCTAGTTGCGACCGCGGGTTCGGGATTCGCGGAGCTCACGCGTAGCTCGCGAGCCGCAAACTTTGATCCCACGCCCAGCACCGTAGCTTTCGAAACGCTGAACCTAATCCCGCAAACGGCAGGTCAAAGCCTCAGCTCACCCGTTTTGCACGCCCCACAAGCCTCGCTTTACTACGTGGGCACGATGCAAATCTCGAACATCTATCAGTCTCATTTATCGGGGAACAACTGGGGCATTGGGTCGTTGCTCGGTGAGGGCACCCTCGACGGCAGCGCAGGCAAGAAGAACCTGCTCTCGGCTGTTTCCGCAGATGAGCTCACCTTCTTCTACTTCAACGAGGCCGAGAACGCGCAGCAGGCCCGTTTTCGCGAGAGTAAGGATTCGCCGCTCTATCAGGTTGTGGGGCTAGCTCAGATGAAAGATGCTCGTCCGAACAGTGCATGCACTCACCTCTACTACACCAAGGGCGATAGCGGCAGCGGCGATCTCTACTTTGCCACTAAAGATTAACTTCATGGCGCGCTCACGAAACCGCTCTATCTGCGCCCTCCTTTTGGCGAGCAGCCTGCTCTCTGCCTGCCACCGAGCAGCACCACCAGTATCGCAAGCACCCGCAGTGCTCCCCAAAACCGGTATCGCGCTCTATCTTCCTCTCGAAGACAACACCGTACTCGCGTACAACACCTCCAATGATCTGAACGAGAAAGGCTTCTTTGCTGTGCAGGTTGCACGCAAGCCAGGCTCGCTGGTTGAGCTCCGCGCAGGCGGTAAATCTCAACTGCTCACTCTCTCTGCCAACGCCGTACAACACACGGCCGGGGGCTTTCTGCTCAAGTGGCCCGTCCGAGCAGGCGACACATTTCCCGGAGAATTTGGGCTAGTTCGGGTAGTGGCCACGGATCGAACCGCACGAGTCCCCGCCGGCAATTTCAGCGGCTGCATCGAAACCCGTGAAGGCGGCGGAGCCGGAGCATTGCAACAGCAATCCACCAAGATATTTTGCCCCAACGTAGGCTTGGTTTCGTTTGAGAACCAAGTGAGCCAAGGCTCCGATGTCTCTTCGCAGCGGGCCGACCTGCGTTCGTATGGTCCCAAAGTGGACGTGTTCGCGGAAGCAGCTAACCCGAAACGCTAGCCACGCGGGGGTCTTCTTGGCTTGAGCGAGCACGTCAGTGCGATGATCAATACTGCGTCTGCGCCTACCCACCAGCGAAAGGGACCGATTTGGCCGTCTGATCCCAGCGATCTCAGCATCACCTGGGAGCCAGGTACCGAAAGTGCCATACTTTGGGTTGAAGTTATGAAGACCTCACGGCAGATCGAGAAGGCGGCGTCCGAGCGGCTCGCGAATGCTCATGCGGCCGATGCCGGCGGGCCGCTTCCTTTCCCGAATCCTTGGGATAACTTTGACCCCACCAAAGTGGCTCGCGATGCTTCGCCTGCTGACATCACCAGATCTTATTTGGAGTTCACTAAGCTGTGTCAGAAGCGCCCACGTCGCACGCATCGCCTCTAACAGACTACGCGGAGCTGCTGCGAGCGTTGTCGGAAGCAGGGCTTGAGACGATTGTCGTGGGCGGTTGTGCCGTCGGGGCGTATGCGCGACTCATCGGCGCCACGGTGATCTCGCAGGACTTAGACCTGCTTGCGAGCCAGACAACCCTAGACGGAATCGTTGCTGATGCGGCGGGACTCGGGCTCACGTTGGAAGCGCTGCCGAGACCGAGAACACTTCCGGTCGCGGTGTTTCGTTGGCGCGGGCGCGAGGTGAATGTCCTAACCCAATCGGACGGTATGCCGACACCGGACGTTGAGGGGCAGGTCGCCAGGGAGTTCCGCGCGACCGACGATGATCCGTTTACCATTCTCGTGGCGGATCCTTTCGACTTGCTCCGCAACAAGCTGGCGGTTAACCGCCCGAAGGATCAGCCCCACATCGCGCTCCTCAGGCAGTTCATTGAAGAGGAGCTCGTGGCGCACTTCAGCACCCAAGCACGTGCGCGCGATCGCCTGGCGCCCGTCGTGCGGTACATTGACATTCTAGGCTCAAGCACGCTTGAACTGGAGCTTGCTCGACGACTGATACCGGCAGCGAAGACGGTCGCAGATTTTCGGATGCTAGCTCACCGAATACCCATCGCTCTCGCGTCAGACCTGCAAGGCCGGGCGCCCGAAGAGACCATTGAGGCGGCGATCGCAACCATACTCGCCGCACGCCGACGCATAACATAGCGGCCCACCCGCGACATATACGAGCGATCCCGTCGCGCATGCGGATCCGTCTGTTGCGCCTGCCGGCTTCAGTCGGCAAGGCTTACGTCATGGCACTTCGCATCGCTTTTATCGGAACCGGTCAGATCGCAGAGAGTCACCTCAAAGGGCTCCTCAGCCTGCGCGAATTTCATGGCGCCCCCGAGTCTTGCGTGAGCGCGTTGGTCGATCCTTTCCCGGGCAGGGCTGCGGAATTTGTGACAACGCATCTGAACGAGGCTCCCCCCCCAGCCATCGTCTCGGATCACCGGGAACTGCTCCACGGCGCGCTCCGGCCAGACATCGCAGCCGTTCTCGTCCCGCATCATCTGCACTTGGAAATCACCAGCGCTTTGCTGGAAGCCGGCATCGCTGTTCAACTCCAAAAACCGATCGGGCTTGGGATCCGCGACGGCCGGCGCATCGTTGAGATCGCCGAAAAGACGGGGACGCCCTTGGTCATTTCGGAGCCTGCAGTGCTAGGCAAAGATCGCGCGCAGATCGATTGGCTGCGCTCAGGCCAGGCCATCGGCAAACCGACGTTCTTGATCGATCAGGCGGTGCTTGATTTACATGGAGGCTTCTTCATGACGCCGTGGCGGCACCTGCGAGGCTATGCGGGAGCTGGTTGGTTCATCGATCACGGAGTGCACCGCACGCATTGGATGTTGGAGGTGCTCGGGCCGTGCAAGAGTGTGTATGCGCGCACCCGCCAGCTGGAAGCTGTGCGCAAGAATGAGCGTTGGGGAGAAGTGCCGGTCGATACGGAGGATCTGGCGCTGGCAACGCTGGAGTTCGAATCAGGCGCGCTATGCCAATTCAGCGTGGCCAGTGGCGGTCGCGGTGGCTGGCACTTTCAGGTTCGATTGTGGGGTGAACGTGGTAGCTGGGAACGCGAGCGTTATCAGCTCAGCGAAGATGAATCGCCACGGTCCATTCCCGAGCTTCCGTTGACTCAGCCGGCAGATCCCTTCGCTCACAGCTTCCTTGAATTGATGCAGCGCCTCGCCGATCCGAAAGCGCGCATCATCGGCAGTGCCGAACGCGCCCTGGAAGCGGAAGCCATCGTCTACGCTTGCCTCGAATCTGCGCACACTGGCGAGCCTGTGGCCGTCGCCGATATTCTATCCGGGAAGCGTGATAGTTATGAGCAAACGGTATGGGCCGCGCGCGCCAAGATCCTTGCCGAAGAGATGCCACGGCTGACGTAAAAGCGCATCGCCGGGTGGATTCTAGACGCCGGGCTCGCGCCAAAATTCGACGTGCATGCGCATCGAACCCAGTGGCTTCACGTGGTGTGCACGTTCCGGTTCGACGAGGCCCGCGGTCTCTGGCGTCAGCAAATGGGTGCGGCCGCGCGAGTGGTAGTGAAGCTCGCCTTCCTCGACCACGATACGCGCCCACGTTCCGGCTTTCGTGCGATGCTCGGCGCTAAGCGCCGCAGGTAAAGTCAGCTCGGTGAACGTCGCTGTGCGCTTGTATTCGCTAGCGCTTGGCGGCATGACGATTTGATCGCAGCGGGTGCAGTCGATCGGCGACCCAAGCTTCTCGTTTCGCCCTTCCGGCGTCGTCACCCAACTGCGCACCGTCCACGGTGGACGATGGCGCATGTGTTGCCCGTGCTCGCATGCAAGCTCGGCGACCCAGTCCCCGTCGTCGTCTTGGTGGAAACCGGTAATCGTTGTCTGCATGGGTCCATATTCCATAGGGCACAATCCGCCCGCTCGCGTGCAGCAATGCCAGAATGTACAAAATACATACATTCCCGCACGAGATCCGCGTCGAAGCCCGGCGTCTAAGGTGACGCCACCGGTCACACCTGCGACGGACGGTGGCTGGCGGTGCGCAGCAGGCGGTAGTCTTGCGCCACCTGCCATGCTGTCGCGAACGAGCAATTGGCCGTCCGCGCTACGTCGGCGACGGACAGGTTCGGTGCGTGTTCGAGTGCGGTCCACACGTCGGCGCGAAACGACGGGCCCATGAGCACGCGGTTTCGATAGCCTGCGTGACGTCGAATCAGAGTCTCCGGCGAGAGCACGTCCTCGTGGCGATCTCGGAGGGCACCCTTTGGCACACGCAGCTTCGATCCGATGAAGCGCTCGTCCTCGCCGCGTCGCTTCAGCTGAAACTCGCTCCCCGTTGGCAACAGATCGACGGGCGCGCCGGCGTGGGCAACGACAAGGCGGGCGAATCGCCGGTCTTTGGTGAGCCACGTCGCCACGGATGACCAGTACGCGCGCACGCGCTCGGATGGATGGGCACCCACGAGCCGTATGAGCCGGTCGGCGTTCACGTGCGTGTGGTGCATGCCGAACCACGTGGTTAGCACGGCGAGCACGCGAAAATCAGCTTCGTCCATACCGACTACGGAAGCATGAAAAAGCGTGCTTTCGATCTCCGCGTCGGATTGCGCCTCCGCGGCGAAGTTCATCCCGATGCCCACCATGCGGGCGGTGAGGTCGCCGGCAGCAGGCATTGCTTCGTCGGAGGTCGCGCGACTAAACGCCATGACGGAGCCTCAACGCGAGATCGGCAACGGTCGCACGCACATGCGTGGGCCACAACTCGTTGCCATCTTGCTGTTCGAGCCACGGCAGGCACTCGGCAAGCTCCCATGGCATCGGCGCGAGCGCGATGCAGTCAGGGAGATCGGTGCCGCGATCGCAGAGCGCGAACAGCTTGCTCTTGAGCAGGTCGGGCCTGCCAAGCGTGCTAAGCACGAGAGCCTGTCCTGGGAAGATGCGCTGCACACGCTCGCGCCACCCGGCGGGCAGGACGTCGCCCAACTGCATCGGACCGTTGTTGAGCCAGTCGTCGAGCAGCTCAACGCCCGCCATCCGTTGTGCCTTCGCGAAGTCGCGCGCAGCCAAGGCGATCGCCGGCGGTAGCGCGGGCGTGAGAATGTCGAAGTCGCGCGTCGGCCGCTGGACAACACCCATGAGCCCGAGCGCCGAACCACCGATGACGACGCCCTCAAAGCACAGACCAAGCGCGAGCAGGTGGCGGTCGAAAGCTTCGATGGTCGGGCGGGGCAGCATGGGCATCTCTGGTATCGGATAATCCGATACCAGTCTGCATCCAGCTGGGCTTTTCGTCAAGGAACGATAAAAGGATGCTTCAGAAGCTTATCCGGGCCGCAGAGCATGCTTCCTGCGTTGTCATATGTCGCTTTTTTAAGGTTCTCTTTCCGTGCAGGTGAAATCTTCATACGACAATACCTCAGTGCTTTAGTCCCCTCGCACGCGCACCACAAACTCGTACGTTCCCGAGTCAACGGCAAATGTTTGCCTGCGGTCCTCTTCGGCGATGAGCTCGCCGCCATCACGCGTGACCATTTCGTGTGTTGAAACGGGGACGTGCACGGATGCGTGACTGCCCGGCGGAACAACGATTTGCCACGTTAGTGCCTCGCTGGTTCGTCGCCAAAAGCTCGCTACGAGGCCGCGGGGAGTTCGGATCTCGGCCTTGACCCAGCTGAGATCGCCTAGGATTTCTGGCCTAAAGTGAATGTGCTCGAAACCTGGAGCGGCTTCGTCGGGATTGATTCCAGCGAGTACGCGGTAAAACCAAGCCGAAATATCGCCAGAGAAGATGTGGTTGCGCGAGGCTTTGCCGTGCCAATCTTCCCAAAGTGTTGTGGCGCCCTCTTTCAGCCAGTGGCCCCAGCTTGGGAACTCTTGACTCGTTAGCATCGCGTAAAAGAGATCGGCTCGTCCGGCAGCGGTGAGCGCCCAGGGGACCGATTTTGCGCCCAGCACGCCGACATTGAGGCGCCCTGCATTTTGCTCGATCGCTTCGAGCAACTTAGAGATAACCTGTGGGCGCGTACTCTCGTCCACGAGATTTTGGTAGAGTGCCGTGCTTTGAGCTGTTTGGGTACCTGTGGCGACAATGCCGGTAGTTGTGTCGAGGTAATGCTGAGAGAAACGTGTGGCTACTTCGGCGGCAATTTGCGCGTAATGTCGTGCTTCTTCCTCGCGGCCCAGCATTCGTGCCGTTGCTGCCACGATGCGCGCATCTGCGGCATGAAACCCAGCATGAGTCACCGCTTCCGGCGTTTTGGCATCGAGCGCGACCCAATCTCCGAGCCAACCGGAAGGGCTCTCTTTTAGGTAGTCGTGGGCGCCGACGTGGTCCACGTAGCGTTTGAAAGCTGTGTAGCACTGCCCGCAGACATACGCGCGCGCCGACTGCACGGGCTTGTCCAGAGTGAAACCCCTGCGCAAAAGTGGGGCGGGGGGAGTTTGAAGTTCGGTGGTGAGGTTCGGAACTGCAGCGATCCATTTGGCACGCCAATCTTGTGGATCCAGTAGCCCCATTTCAAAGCTCGACGGAGCGCTCCAGTCGCTGACCACGCCGTCGCGATCCCACACGCGTACGATCCAACGAACCTCTTGCCGACTGACTAAGGGCGGCCCATCCCACGGAATGTGCGTCGACTGCGGCGAAGTCACTCGACCGCTATCCCACAGCACACGCTCCCCACTGCGCGTAACTATCTGGTAAGCCGTCTGACACTGACCGCGTTCGGGGGATTCGAGCGCATACGAAAGTCTTGGTTTTGCGACATCAATGCCAAGTGGATCCTTCAACCCTTCGCACCGCGTACATGTGATTTTCATTGGCTCGAACTAGCACCCCCAGATTATCAATTCACTTTTAGAAAACTCACGCCTTGATCTCGGGAACGCCGCCAGTGAAACGTTCGGGCAAACCAAAACCCGTGGGATTTAGCCCGAAAGTCTGAAGCAACGTGAACCAAAGATCCGAGGTGGTCCGCGCCATTCCGAGTGGGGCGCTCGCTTCGCCACCCACGGGGCGATCTCCGCCACTCGCCTG
>JBBSBI010000066.1:0-24975 GCA_038251425.1 Polyangiales bacterium | reverse complement strand
GTACAGAGCGCCCGCCCCAAGTTGATCGCTCTCTTGGCTCTGATTGTCTTCGTCCTCATGTCGGTTTTCGCGGTGGCCGTCGCAGGTATTGAGCTCAGCGTGGGGCACCGATTTTCACCCACCGAGTTTACCTTGCTGATGCTGGTGGCGCTCGGCACAGCACTCACGCCGAGCATCCTGATCATTGCGAGGCTTCGGCGAGCCTGGGGCAATAGCGCACGAGTTCTCGGCTACTTGGATCGCTTGTATCCCCCGCTCATCGCCGGCATGAGTGCTTATGGCCTTGCTGGGCTGCTCGTGCGGTTAGCCGATGATGTGCTGACTCGCTACGGTTGGTCTCCGCTTGGAGTCGTTGCCGAAGGCTCGACATTTCGAGGTTGGGATCTGTTGCTTTCCCTGATCGGATTGGTCGCGGCCGGCGCGGCGATTCTGTACGACAGCCAGCGACACGATAAAAGCACGCGCTTCCGGCGCTTGCTCTTGGCCCCCACGATCACCTCTGGTGCTGTCTGCATCTCAGCGCTACTGCTGCTGCTTGGCGGGTCATGGCGGCTCAAGGCCGCTTCGGCTGGGCCAGCTGGGGAGCCCTCCTCCGTGGCCAACCCCGCGCCAGCCAACCCTCCTCGTCCGCTCGATGCCGCGATAACGTCCCCCGCTGACACCAAGCCGCCCGTTCCAGCCCTCCCTTCTCAGTCGGCCCAGCCGGTCCAACCCGGCCAGCCCACGCGTCCGAGCGACACCGAGCTGGCACAGGCTATCGCGCTTGGCGTTGATGGACTTGTGCCACTCGCCGAACGCTATCCCAAGGAACCTCTGGTGCTCTCGCCTCTGTTCTACGCATTTGCCAGCCGCGCCGTCGGCCGAGCGGATGCCATGGCCATCGCCAAACGTCTACTCGAAGTCAGCCCCAGCGAGGCCCTAGATAGGGACTTCGGGATCATCATCAAAAGTGCTGCGAGCACCCCTGGCCAAGCCTCCGACCAGGCCTTTGAACTCATGGCTCGGAGCATGGGCAGCACGGGTTTGGATCTGTTGTTCGAACTCTCAAGCACCAGTCCGAAGCTCAAAACGCGCGCTGATAAGCTGCTTTCTGATCCAACATTACGCGCCGCCGCAACCCCAGCCCTCAGCATCGCCTACCAACTGCGTGAGGCTGAAACCTGTGAAGCCCGACTTCCTCTTCTCGCTCGTGCGGCAGGGCTCGGCGACGAACGCAGCATCCAAATCTTGAATCCACCCACCATCGGATCCAAGCGAGGTTGCGGGAAATGGAAGGCCAGGCCTTGTCCCGCAAGTTGCGCCAAGAACGCAGAGGAATTCAAAGCCGTTATGGTTAAAATCCGACAACGACTGGGCCCGAGCCACTGACAAGAAGCTGCTCATCCGCGCGCAAGCTGATTCCGCCTGGTTTCTAGCGTTGAGCCTTGCCGTGACGCGTAGAGCCTGGTTGGATGTCAGCCATGAAATACCTGCACACCATGGTGCGCGTGAGCGACCTTGAGAAGTCACTCGATTTTTATGTTAACAAGTTGGGCCTAGTGGAAGTGGGCCGGAATACCAACGAAAAAGGGCGCTTCACGTTGGTATTCTTAGCAGCTCCAGGTCAACCGGAAGCCCAGGTTGAATTGACCTACAACTGGGATCCTGAGGTGCTGGGTGGATCGCGTAATTTTGGGCATCTGGCGTACCGTGTCCACAATATTTACCAACTCTGCCAAAGGCTGCTGGACCAAGGTGTGACCATCAACCGCCCACCGCGCGACGGCAACATGGCATTCGTCCGCTCACCGGATAACATCTCGATTGAACTGCTCCAGGAAGGCCCGGCCTTGCCTCCTGAAGAGCCCTGGCTCTCGATGCCCAATACTGGGCAATGGTGAATGCAAGGTATTGAGAAGCGGGAGCCCCTTTTTGGGATTGAGAGATAGTAAGCATGCTTACTATCTGACCCAGTGCCAGCTCCTACTTTCTAGGTTCAGTTATTTCGTAGGCCAATTGCCGCTAGCGCCACTCGCCTGCCACGCGCCGCGACCTACCGGCATTTTCCAACGCTCCCAGGCCTCCTCTCCACCCTGCTGGAACAGTTGTGCACAGCCACAAACTCGCTCAAGGGACACAAAGCAAAAAAAGGCTATGCCCGAAAGCATAGCCTTTTCTTTTGCGATTCTTAACGAATCAGCGGTTCACGAATCAGCGACGCGGACGCCCGCGATCGCGATCGCCACCGCCACCGCCACCGCCACCGCCGCTGCGACCATCACGGCGACCGCCGCCGGGTCCACCACGCCCAGCCGGAGGCCCTGCTTCGCGAGCCTTGGCCATGCGCTCCTTAGCCATTTCGCCCTCTTCACCTTCAGGCAGGGGCAATAGCTCTCGTCTTGAAAGGCGGATCTTGCCGTCTTTCTCCATGCTGATGACTTTGACGTCCACTTCATCGCCTTCAGCGAGCACATCGCCCGGTGAATTCACGCGTTCGTGGGCGATCTCCGAGACATGCAACAACGCTTCGGTGTTGGGCATGATCTCAACGAAGGCGCCAAAATCTACGAGCCGGCGAACCGTTCCCTTGTAGATGGCTCCAACCTCAGGCTCCATCACAAGCCCTTCAACGATCTTCACAGCGCGCAGCACTGCATCCGAATCGGAACTCGCGATGGCAACCGTGCCGTCATCCTTCACATCGACACTGCAGCCCGTCTGTTCAACGATGCCTTTGATCGTCTTGCCGCCAGGCCCAATGATGATCCGGATCTGATCCGGGCGGACCTTGACGGTCGTGATGCGCGGTGCGTGGCGATTGATCTCGGTGCGTGCAAGCGGCAATGTTTCCAACATTTTGCCCAAAATGAACAAGCGACCTTCGCGTGCCTGTTCGAGCGCACTCTCCAGGATGGAGCGTTCAAGGCCTTTGATCTTGATGTCCATTTGAATCGCAGTAACGCCACGATCCGTGCCGCACACCTTGAAGTCCATATCTCCAAGATGGTCCTCATCGCCTAGGATATCGCTCAGGATCGCAACTTTTCCGCCATCAGCGATCAAGCCCATCGCGATGCCCGCAACCGGCTTCTTGAGGGGCATGCCACAATCCATCATGCTCAACGTCGCGCCACACACGCTGGCCATCGAGCTTGAGCCATTCGACTCTAGGATCTCGCTGACAACCCGCACAGTGTAAGGAAACGCTTCGCTGGTGGGGAGCATGCGCTCCATGGCTCGCTCAGCCAGTGCTCCGTGGCCGATCTCGCGGCGGCCTGGGCCGCGCATGGGCTTTGTTTCGCCAGTGCTGAAGGGCGGGAAGTTGTAGTGAAGCATGAAGCGTTTCCAGGATTCACCTGTGAGCGCGTCAATCTTCTGTTCATCGCTCGCCGTGCCGAGTGTGGTGGTGACGATTGCCTGCGTTTCTCCACGCTGAAAAAGAGCGGAGCCATGCGTGCGCGGCAGCAAACCGACCTCACACGAAATAGCGCGGATCGTCTTGGTGTCTCGGCCATCGATGCGCTTGCCCGTATCGAGCACCATTTTGCGCACGACGTAGGACTTTCGCTCTTCAATTTCCTCTTTGATGAGCTTCTCAACAGCCAAGTATGGGGCATCGCCCAAGGATGCCTTGAGCGTGCTCACCACCTCCGACTTGATCGCTGCGTACGCCTCGTAGCGAGCTTTCTTTTCCTTGATCACACAAGCAACGGCAATCTTAGCGTCCGCAATTGCGGCAACCTGGCTGCCAATCGCTGGATCCAACTTCGGGATCGTGAACTCGCGCTTCACCTTGCCGACTGCAGCGCGCAGCTTATCAATCAAATTGAGGATGGGCTGAGCTTGCGCGTGCGCAAACATCAGCGCTTCGACCAGGTCGGCTTCTAAAGCCTCATCGGCTCCACCTTCCACCATGATGATTGCATCACGGCTAACGGCGACAACCAGATCGATATCGGCTTTCTCGATTTGCTCAAACGTCGGATAGACGATGAGATCGCCAGCCACGCGCGCCACGCGAATACCCACAATCGGCCCATCCCATGGGATGTCCGACACGTGGAGTGCCGCTGAACCAGCCGTGAGGGCCAATACGTCGGTGGGATTCTGCTTATCGGTACTGAGGACGGTCGCGATGATCTGCGTGTCCTTCTTGTAGCCTTCTGGAAACATTGGTCGAAGGGGCCGATCCATGAGCCGCGAAGACAGAATTTCGTAGTCTCGTAGGCGGCCTTCGCGCTTGAAAAATCCGCCCGGGATCTTGCCCGCGGCGTAAGTCTTTTCGACGTACTCACAGGTGAGCGGGAAAAAATCTAAGCCCGGACGATCTTCAGTCGAAGTTGCGGTTACCAAAACGACGCTCTCACCAAACGTGATGAGAATTGAGCCGTGCGCTTGCTTCGCGAGACGACCCGTTTCAAAAGTGAGCGGACGCCCGCCAATCATTACAGATTCACGTACAAACATTGAGAATTGCGCTCCTTCAGCGCGCTTGACCGCTTCCGTGCGGCCCTACGCCGACAACTCGCGCCCTCACTCTCCTTCAGCCTCGATTCCTAGGTGCGACAGATTCGCACCCACGAAACGGGGATGAAGTTCAAAGACGCGAAGAATATCGGAAAAGTTGAGAGGGATTATTTTCGTAGACTTAAAGCAGCTACGATCTTGCGGTAGCGCTCGACATCTTTGCGTTTGAGGTAGTCGAGCAAGCGCCGGCGCTGCCCCACAATTTTGAGCAACCCACGTCGCGAATGATGGTCTTTCACGTGGACTTTGAAGTGACCCGTCAAATGCCCAATCCGCTGACTGAGCAGCGCAATCTGTACTTCAGGCGAACCCGTATCGCCTTCATGCGTACGGTGCTGTTCAATCATCGCCTGCCTTGCTTCGGTTTCTAATGCCATTCTGTTCTCCAAACATTACGGCGCGGGTGTACCCGGCACCGTCTTCCGGTCAATTCGGAAGGGGCGTGCGTACCCCACACCGGAACGCTCTGGCAAGAGCATCCTCCCTGGAGCCCGATTTCCAGTAAAAACGGCGAGTCTCGCGGGCCCTTCGCTCGTTTGCGCGCCCCGACACCTCGGAAAAAGCATCTAGCGAGCCCTGCGGCGCCTTAGGAGCAGACTGAGCGCCCCGATCACGACGCCCATACTGATGGCCGAACCACTCGTGCCCTGAGAGGGCGTGGCCGTGCAGCCTGGTGCTGCACTCGCGTTGGTGGTTTCAGACGCCGCAGCAGCGCTAACCGCAGGATAGATCTCCGTCATGGCAGCCAAGTCGTCGTCCGCCAGCACCCGCTTGTGCGTCTCGCACGGGCTCGTGCATTCAAACATCGTAGCGTACGGATCAGTGAAATCCTCACTCAGGCCATAGAAGTGGCCGACCTCATGCGTGAGCACGCTCATGAGGTCAAACTTGCCCCCACAGCGCCCGGCGACGGCACCGCTGCAAGACGCTTGACGTGTCACCGCACTTGAAGTCGGAGTTGTGGAACCCTGCACACTCACCGTCTTGGCGTCCCCGGCAGCGCGTTCGCTTGCCAGCTTGTCGAGTGCAGCGAAGGGATGCCGTGTGTTGATGACGATGTCGCTCTCGGCGACCTCACCGGTCTGAGGATCCGAATAGGCGATCGTAACGGCCAGGTCATTGGTGTGACCAGGGATGTCGATCTCTCGGTAGAAGACGCTGTTGACCCCATCCTGTTTCAGCACGAATTTCTGGGCTTTACTCGCGGAAAAGATCAAATCCGGAATGCGAATGCCGCTCGAAAGCCACGCGCCAAAAGCGTCCTGAATCGAGCCGCGAGCCCAGGGTCCGAGCTTGTCGACAGAGTCGTCGATCGTGACCACAACTTTTTTCCCTGCCCAGTGCTGAGCACGACCACTCTCAGATAGCTTAGGAAGGGCCTGCCCATGCACAAACGTAGGTTTCAGATCGGTGCGTTTGGCTGTTACTTCGCCCTTACTCGTTCCAGCGCTGATCACAGCCACCAGCGCCAACGCGACCAGACTCACGCCACGCTTGTCGCGTTTTGGTTCCGGAGACTGCGGGTGGTTGTCGAACCGCAGGGTAACCTTCGGCGGTACCGTGTGCGCCATGGCGCGCAGGGAGGGCGGAATTGAGAGCTGCGTGGGGGCTGATCGGTTGAATTTGAACGGTTCGGACAATGGATACCTCGGTCTAACTCGATGAACGACGTGCGCATCACTGGCTTGAACCCGAAGGACAAGCCATGCACCAAAGATGTGCGCCAAAGGAAGACAACACCCGAGAGGACGAGGCGGCTAGAGCTTGACTAGCGCCACTCGGCTATTCGGCGCTATTCGAAATCACGACCCAAAAGGTCTGAAATTCTGGGGGCAAATAGCATTGCCAATTCAGCCTCAACGGCGTGCGCGTCAGCAAGCCCCGCGCAGCGCTGCCAAGCGACAACGGCTTCGGCAACCGAAACGCGGCCTAGAGTTTCCTTGACCGTTGCGATGGCTGACGCCTCCATACTGAGTTCGCGCAACCCCATTCCGACTAGCAGAATTGCAGCCAACGGATCGCTCGCCATCGTTCCACAGACTGCCACGCCACGACTCCATTTTTCGCCAGCGCGCACCACACCCGCTATCAGTTGCAACACGGCCGGATCAAAAAACGACGCAAGCTTTACTAACCCACGATTCCCGCGATCTACCGCGAGTGTGTACTGGACCAAATCATTCGTCCCAACACTCAAGAATTCGGCTTCTTCCGCGAAGATATGCGCCAATATCGCCGCAGAAGGCACCTCCACCATCATCCCAAGTGGGATCGATGGCGCGCGCGGCTGCCCGGCCTCGTCAACCTCACGGATCGCTTGATCCAACAGCAGACGAACTCGCCGAAATTCGTGCGACGCGGCGATCATCGGCAACAGGATGCGCGCTTGGCCATGCGCAGAAGCTCGCACCATCGCCCGCAACTGTGTGAGAAAGAGTTCCGGCCTCTCCAAACCTAAACGTACCGCACGGAGCCCGAGCGCCGGATTGAGTTCGACTGGCGCTGCGAACGAGGAAGCCAGCTTATCGCCGCCGATATCGAAAGTTCGGAGGGTAACAGTGAGCGGTGCCATCGTTTCGAGAACCCGAGTGTAGGTTTGGTACTGTTCGTCTTCGGAGGGCAAATCAGGTCGATCGAGATACAGAAATTCCGTCCGATAAAGGCCTATCCCTTGAGCGCCCTTCTCCAACGCTAACCGTGCCTCTGTTGGAAGCTCGATATTTGCGTTCAGCTGAACCGCGACGCCACACTCCGTCGTCGCTGGCTGACTGCGCCGCCGCCACAGGCCAGACGCCACTGCCTGATAGCGTTCATCCCGCAATTTAGAGGCCTCGATTGCCTGCTCGGTGGGGCGCAACGCTACAACGCCGCGCGAACCGTCTACCAAAGCCACTTCGCCCGGATTGATCTTTGAAAGCAATTCACCGACACCGACCACGGCGGGAATGTCGAGCGCTCTTGCCAAAATAGCGGTGTGGCTCGTGCGAGTCCCGACCTCCGTGACGATTGCGAGCACGAAATCTTTGCTGAGCCCGCTCGTCTCAGCCGGCGAAAGATCATGCGCAACCAGGATATAGGGCGTCGGACCTTCAGGTAGCGTGATCCCGGAGGCTTTTCCGGTGAGCACGCGCAGAATGCGTTGGCCCACAAATTCAATATCTCGGCTTCGCTCCGCGAGATAGGTATTCTCACTCCCCCGGAGCGCCAGGCTCAGTTCCCGAATTTCAATATCTAGCGACCATTCAGCGCACTTACGCTCGCCCCGGATACGACTTTGAACCTTCTCTTTGAGTGTCGGGTCGCACACCATTAAGATATACGCTTCGAGAATGGAGGTCTCAGCCCGCCCCACGCGGGACGTTGCCACCACCTCGCGCAAATCGGCGGCAGTTTGCTCCACAGCTCGGGCAAATCGCTCTATCTCTTCCGGGACAAGCTGGCGGCTGATGGCACGATGCACCACGCCCGCACGTTCAACATCCACCACCCAAGTGGGCCCCATCGCGTAGCCGGGAGATCCGGCGATCCCTGTCAGCAACACAGACGGAAGTGGCAATGAAGCGAACGATACCGGGTCGTTAATCGGCGTGCTAACACCCGCTGCCTCGGGCGGCTCGCGGGTACTCATTCGGCCTCACCGAAACGCTCCGCGATCAAAGCGCCGATTTCAGCCACGGCGCGTTCCGCTTGTTCACCAGACGCCACAATCCGAAGCCAGGTACCTTTGGCGCCACACAACAACAAGACCCCCATGACGCTCTTGGCATTCGCTGCGTGCGCACCATTCATGACCTCAATCTCGCAGGGAAAACGCGAAGCAAGCTGCACTAAGCGACTGGCGGCACGCGCGTGCAAGCCAAGGATGTTGACCACTTCGAAGCTCCCCTCCACCGCACTCATGGTGACTCACCACGGCCCAGAGTACGCCCGTTTTCTTGGGGGATTACCACGCGATCCACATCCCGGTGCACCACATCCAGTTCACGATTCAGGCGTTGGGCTAGGATATCGCGCAGATGCTCCGCGATAACGACCGAACGATGACGCCCACCGGTGCAGCCAATACCCACCGTGACGTAGCTCTTCCCTTCGCGCTCAAAGCGCGGCAGACAAAATTCCAGAAGACCCGCCGCATGCCGTACGAATTCTTGGCTCTCGGGATTTTGAAGCACCCAATCGCGAACGCTCGCTGCGGTGCCAGGGAGATCTTTGAGCGTTTCCTGAAAATAGGGATTGTCTAAGAACCGAACATCTAAAAGCACATCGGCATCAATCGGCAGGCCATACTTGAAGCCAAAGGACATGATCCGTGTTTGCAGTTGCAGCACTGGGCCAACACGTTCAGCAAAGTGGGCCACGATTCTGCGGCGCAGCTCATGCACACTGAGCCTCGTCGTGTCCAAGATCCAGTCCGCCTGCCCGCGCAAAGACACCAGAAGTTCACGCTCAACACGAACGCCGTCCAGCACCGCGTTCGGTGCCTTTTCAGCGCCAAGCTCCGCGAACGTCGAGAGTGGATGAGGACGGCGGGTGCTGCTGAAACGCCGCAATAAGGCTTCATCGGAGGCGTCAAGGAACAGCACCAACACGTCCCGCTCCGGGGTCGCGAGAGCGGTGATCACACCCGATGCGCGATCGAGGAAGCCCCCCACGCGCACATCCATACCCAGCGCCACCCGATGCATTCCGGCATTTTCGCAGGCGAAGAGTGTTTGCTCGGCAACTGGCGGCGGCAGATTATCCACGCAGTAAAAACCGAGATCCTCCAACGTCTCCACGGCCGTCGTCTTACCGGCCCCACTCATCCCTGTGACCACCACGACCAGCGAACGACTCACTTGCGTCTCCCTTCAACCGGAGGCGGCGCCGAGCTTTCATTGAACGACTGATTCGCGTTCACGCCACGTGTGCGGCGCTCGCTGGCATCCATACCTCCGCGCGCCTGTTGCTCAATTTTGGCCACAAACTCCTTCGCCGAGTCATGTCCGGCTTGCTTCAGAAGTTCGTTCCGTGCGGCAATCTCAATGATCGAACTCATGTCGCGACCCGGCCGCACCGGCACCGTTAGCTTCCGGATGGGCACACCCAGAATGGGAAGCACCTCGTCCGTGAGGCCAAGCCTATCGTAAGTAGCATTGGGATCCCAAAGCTCCAGCTGAACGATCAAATCGAGTCGTTTACGTTCGCGCACGGCCGTGACTCCGTACAGATCTTTCACGTTCAGGATCCCAAGCCCTCGCACCTCAATATGATGTCGCAAGAGATTCGCGGCTTGCCCGAAAACCATCCCAGGCGGCCGATAATCGCAGTCGATCACGTCATCCGCCACCAATCGATGACCGCGCATGAGCAGCTCAAGAGCGCATTCGCTCTTGCCGATCCCACTCTTACCGAGCAGCAGCACCCCCACCTCGAATACGTCCACCAACACCCCGTGGATGCTGGCCCGAGGTGCGAGCCGTTCATCGAGCAAGGTATGCACAGCAAGGATCACTGCCGAAGAACGCGCTTCAAACACGATGAGTGGAGTTCCCGATGCTTCTGCTTGTTCGCAAAACGAAGCGGGCGGAGCCACACCCCGAGTCACGATGATGCAGGCGGGGTTGGCTGAGAACAGATGTTTGGCGGCTAGCTTCTGTCGCTCAGGGTCGAGAGATTCTGCGAAGCTCAGCTCCGTTTCGCCAAGTACTTGAACTCGTGTGGGAACTAACCCGTGCAAATGGCCAACCAGCGCGAGCCCGGACTTCTGGATACGTGAATGTGTGATCTGTCGATCGAGGCCCGATGCGCCTGCCACGACGCGCGTTTTGAGCTCAAGCCCCGGATCGTCCAGAAGCTCCCCGACCGAGATGCCGAGGATAACGTGCTCAGGGGGCTCGTAGATCGTCATCCGCGCTCTCTCACGTTAGCCGCCAGTCGCCTCCTCGGCGATGACATGGGCAAAGGCCTCTGCCGCGTCTGCGGATGCCAGCAGAGCGGCACGCGTGGTTGGATTCCTGAGTAGTCGGGAAATGCAGGCGAGCGCCTTCAAGTGCTCGCCCGTCGCACGCCTCGGACCCACGACACCGAACACAATCATGACGGGAGCCGCGTCGATCGCTTGGAACTCAATCCCCTGCCGGCAGAGGAGCAGCGCTGCCGCCTGACTGCCGGATCCATCGACAGAAGCATGCGGGATCGCCACACTGTCCCCGATCCCAGTAGACTGCAAGCGTTCGCGATCTGCCAAGAGCGCTTCGAGCTCCTCTTCAGCGACTCCGACCGCCCCTGATAACAATTGGGCCAAGGCACGGATGGCAGTCGCCTTGTCGACGATACTGCTGCCTTCTGGATCCACGAGGATGCGACCGGGAATAAGGATTTGTGAAAGTTGCATACGGCCGCCTTCTTGGTTCGGAGGCTAGGCCTTCGCTTTGGCCTTTTTCGCCGGAGCCTTCTTTGCAGGGGCTTTCTTCTTGATCGATCGCTTCTTCAGCGGCGCATCCGGTGCAGCCGCCTTCGCAAGCTTTGCCACCGCAGCGACTCTCCGCTTAGACGCCACAGCGCCTTTGATGCCCTGAATTTGCCGCTCCAACTTATCAACCAAGCGATCGATCGAGGCATACATATCCGTACTGGCTTCTTTGGCTTCCAGATGCTCGCCGCCACTCGAAATCTGCGCCTCGGCAACGTGCCGACGCTGATCGATCGAGAGCGTCACCTTCGCGGTCATCGGTTCCCGTAAATAGCGCTGCAACTTCTCTAACTTACTTCGAGTATGTTTCTTAATTGCGTCAGTGGACTCGAAGTGTCGGAAGCTGATGTTCACATTCATACTAACTCCAGGGTGAAGATTAGAACACGCGTTTGCGTTTCGATGAAGCCAAAATACCTAACATTTCTCGATACTTTGCCACGGTGCGCCGGGCGATCCGAATCCCTTCCTGCTTTTCCAGCATCTTAACAATCGCCTGATCACTCAGCGGATTACCCTTATCCTCACCCTCGATCATCTTTTTGATCGCCTGTTTTACGCTCTCACTCGCAATGTCCTCGCTCGCGACGCGCCGGATACTGGAGTTGAAGAAATACTTGAGTTCGAACAAGCCAGAGGGGGTGTGGATGTACTTGTTAGTGGTCACCCGTGAAATCGTCGACTCATGCATCCCAACAGCTTCCGCAATATCCCTCAAGATCATCGGTTTTAGGAAAGCGACACCCTTCTCAAAAAACTCGCGCTGCTTCTCGACGATGCATTCGGCAACCCGAATGATGGTCTTCCTGCGTTGTTCGATGGCGCGGATCAACCATTGGGCATTGCGTAGCTTCTCACCAACAAATTCTTTGGCCTTCGGATCTTGCATCAAGCGTTTGGTAAGGCTCTCGTTGATAAAAAGCTTCTGAACGCCCCGATCATTGTCCACCACAACGAAATCATTCCCGTCCTTGATAACGTAGACATCTGGGGTGATCCCGACGCTCCGATCATCTTGGTCCGTGAAATTCCGTGCGGGGCGGCTCTCTAAGGACTGAATTTCTTTGGCCGCTTCGTACACTTCTTCGAGCGAGATCTTCATCTCGCGGGCGATGGCTTGGTAATTATGCTTCTCGAGGTGAACGAGATGATCACGAATGATGCGCACTTCATGGTCATCATCACTGAAGCCAAGCGCCTTGGCCTGAATCAGCAAACACTCTTGCAGATCTCTTGAAGCGACTCCGACAGGATCGAAGTTTTGAATCATCTCGAGCACCAACGGCGCATCGTCCGGGTGCAACCCAGCCTCTTCGGCGAGATCATCGACCGTGAGATCGGAAGTGCGTGTGCCGTCGGGCCGATCAATCCCTTTGAGGTCTAAGTGGCCTTGGTCATCCAGATTACCGATCACGAGCTCGGCGAAGCGGCGCTCCGTCTCGGTAAAATCACTCATCTGCAGCTGCCACATCAAGTGATCATGAAGATTTCTGGGCTTCGTTAAATTTTGCTCAATGGGCGGCAAATCCTCGTAGTTGCTCGAGCCCGTACCCTGCGCAGACTGCTGCAACGTGCGATTCTCTAGGAACTTCTCCCAGTCGACCTCGCGCGCTGCTTTCTCCGTGCTTCGCCCTTCCTCGGTTCGCCCGTCTCTCTCGAAGAGCGCCTCCTGTCGGATCTCGCGGGCAGAATCCTCTGCTTCCTTGCTGCGCGGACGTGGCCCGGGCTCATCCTCCGACAGCACGGGATTGTCATCAAGCTCTCGACGAACTTCCTCAATCAACTCTAGGCGCGAGAGTTGCAGCAGCTTGATCGCCTGCTGCAGCTGGGGTGTCATCACCAGCTGCTGGGACATGCGAAGTTGTTGCTTGATCTCCATGGTGGCGCGGCAGCGAGAAGCGCTAGACCGAGACTCTAACACCCCCCGGCAAAACTCGCGCCAGCAAAATTCGCGGAGAATTTGTGGGAGTTTGTACGTAAGCCTCGGCCCGATGGCCTATTAGGCACAAACTGATCGTGCGCACGTACTCACTGGGTCGGTGCGTCTACCGGGATCTGACCGTGAACGCCTTCAAGCGTCACTTTCTGGGTCACCATATTGATCGTTGCGCGATCGGCCTCGACCCAACCTTTGCCCCGAGAAAGCCTAACATCGCCCAACATCGTCAACCGACGAGCAGCAACATCTACTTCAATACTGGTGGCCTTGGCCTCAATCCCTCGAAGCTTCGCCGTGACGCCGCCGCTACCGCGTGCCCATTTCACCTGGGGAGCTTCATCGTAACGAATTTCAACTTTTGCACAGGCCACACTGAGCTCCCCCATAGTGACGTGCACTTCGCCTTCCAAAAGCGCCGTTCCCTCAGCGATATTCACATCCAGCTTGTTCGCCTGAACATCGAGCGGCTGGCCCGCGACGACCGCGAGAGGATCTGCTTGAGCCGGCTGCCAAAGTTGCAAGGCGAGCAACCCAACGACACCAGCCAGGGCGAACTTAATCAGGGAACGTTTCATACCTTTCACCTCCACCTAGCTTAGCACGGGAGTTTGACCTTGACCGTAGGCGACACTGAAATAGGCTGATGAGAATGCAACGCAGGGGCGCGCTCGGAAACACAACCACTGCAAGGGTGAAAAGCCTGCTGTTATACGTACAACAGCAGTTTGGCCCGGCTGAAGCCGACGCATTCCTGAAAACTACTCGACTCGATCGTGAATACATCGACGACGAGACGCGTCCGTTGCCCGCCGATGTTTGGCATTCTGCTCTGATTGCATTCGCTTCGCGTTGGGGCAAACAGCGGCTTTCTTCGACCATTCCGTTCATCGTCCACCCGGAGAATCTGGGTGTGTGGACACGTGTGCTGCGTGGCACCGAAGGCCCTCGCTTAGCGTTTGAACAGCTTGACCAATACGGGGGCGAGCACGTGATGACCGAAAGCTGGCAAACGCTTCACACGGGTCCAGGTCTCTGGCGCGGGCGCATCGTCGTCCATGATGCCGCCGCTGTGGAAGCGGATGGTCTGTGTAGTCTGGCGCGCGCCACGGAGCTTTGCGCAGTGCCGATACTATTTGGCCTTCCTCCGGCAAAAGCCAGGCTTCTCTCGACCACGACGCAACGCGACGGTTCAGTTGCTGAAGAGTATGAAGTTCGCTACGTCGTTCCAGGTCACCTGCCGTTGATCGTGGGGGGGCTCTCGGGGATTGTTGGAGCGCTAGGAGTGGGCTGGTTATTTAGATCAGGGAACTTTTGGGAGCTGGCCATGGGGCCGCTACTGGCAGGGCCGCTCCTTGGCTTCGCGGTTCTTCGCGCGAGGCGACGGAAAACTCAGACATGCACGCAGCTGAATCGGATCGTCGCACTTGAACGTTCGGCGACGCTCCGCGACGCGCGTGAACGCGGTGCTGCTGGCTTTCGTGAAGGCGTCGTCGTGGCGGGCCGCTATCGGTTGGGAGTGAAGCTCGGCGTAGGTGCGAGCGGCACGATTTGGGAGGCGCAACGCCTGGCCGATGGTGCCACGGTTGCCATCAAGCTACTCCGCGCCGCTGTTGCCCACGACACCGTGGCTGCTGATCGTTTACGGCGTGAAGCCCAAGCCTTAGGCCTCGCTTGGCATCCGAATGTAGTCGAGGTGCACGACGATGGTGTCCTGCCAGACGGCACCAGCTACCTGGTGATGGAGCGGCTGTTTGGCGAAACACTGGCGACGCGCTTGCGGCGGCGTCAGGCACTCACGCCCGAAGAGGTCTTGCCCATTGCGCTGCAGGTTTGCGACGCACTGGAGGCTGTGCACGCTGCCGGCATCATCCATCGCGATCTCAAACCGAGCAACATATTCCTGTCGATCGACCACCACCTGGACGACGAGGAGCCAGCTAGAAAGTCGTTAACCCAGCTCCCTACCCGCGAACGCTCCAAGCTGCTCGATTTCGGAGTGGCTCGCGTGGAGTGGGCGGAAACACGCCTCACCAATATGGAGGGTCCGCTTGGCACACCGGGATACATGTCTCCTGAGCAGGAGCAGGGCCATGAAGTCGATGGGCGCGCAGACATTTATGCTCTCGGCGGTGTTATCTACGAGTGCCTGTGCGGCAGGCCACCACCTGTTACCAGCAGTGGCGGATGGCCGTCCCCTGAGTCCGTTGCACGCCTGGAGAGCGGGGTGATCCTGAGCGCCGAGGCATTACCAGAGCCTTGGCGCGAGGTCATTGAAAAGGCGATGGCCTATCGAGCTCGGGATCGCTTTGCCGATGTGCGGTCATTCAAACATGCGCTAGCTGCTCTCGCCGGAAGCTACGCCAAGGACACTGTTTCTAGTCATTGATCTCGTTCCCCCGTTCCCCCGCCACGCTGACCATGGCTGCGTCCGAACGATGCAGGATCACGTAGTGCTGCTCGGTATTTTTTAGCGGAAGCTCCGAAACAAGATGCCACTTCTGTTCCTTCAGCTGATGCGCCACGTAGTTCTCAGAGAAGCGGTCAAAATGGCTCTGCCACCAGGGCGACGCCAGCTGAGCCTTCGGTGCTAGCAAGAGGACCAGGGTGGTGACACCTCGCCGCTCCAACAAGTGACGGTCGATCTTTTTTGCATGATGTCCGCAGCACAAGCGTGCAATTTCTGGATCGGTGACACCCGCAAAATCGAAAATTTCGCCGTGAGCCGCGGCGCCCACCCAACCAACATCCAAGGTGCCAACGGTACCGCCCGCATTCAAAAACGGCTCCGCCTGCTCGGAGAGGAACCTTCGCTGCTCAACAATCTTCCGTGCAACGGGACCTAACTGAACCAACAATACAGCGTTCGCCGCAGTTGCCAACGCGAGCCTAACGATAGCGCCCCGCCAACTACCCTGCTCGCAAACGGCTGCGCCCACTAAAACTAGCGACGGCAGCACGGGAGCGACCAGACGATAGAGCGCCATCCAATCACCACCCACCAGGCCAACGCAGGCAAAATGGGCGAGCGCTGCGACTCCGACAATTCGAAACTCGGGTGCGAGTTTCCTGAATGCTGGACTGACCAGCAGCCACGGAAACCCTGTCCAGAGTAGTGCGCCCGCGGCATAGAACATGCCTTGCCCAAGGTCCGTTGGTTTTGCGATTGCGCTGAGCGGCGCCGCTTGTCCAAACACGATGACACGCACGACAGCGACCAGCACGAACGGCGTTGACACGCTCGCCAAAGCCACACTCAACCGCTGAATACGCCCTGTTTCTACCGTGCTCCAGCCCTTCCCAATCCCCAACACCACCGCCCAACCGAGCAGCTCCGGACGCCAAGCAGCGGCGAGACCCGCGGCGAGGAGCACCCATTTACCCTCGCAAACGGCAATCGTTGCCAGCAGTGTCACCACACCCGTCTCCATTCCGGAGCTGCACCACGCGCCAAGCGGTGCGGACAGCGCCAGCGGCAACAGCGGCAACCAACGCCTCGGACTCTGGCCCAACGTGGAAATGCGGCGCCCTAGCAGCATCAACGCCACCCACCACGCGAAGAGCCCTAGCAGTCGCGCTGAAAACAGCATCCCCCAGGGGCTCGGTTCGTTCAGCAGCGTCAGCACCTGTGCCCAACCGAGCGGTGTTACGGCGTCCACCACGGGCCCGCTAGTATTGAAGCGATAACCCGAACCGTTGGCCAGGTTCTGCGCCACGCGGACGCTGATCAACGCATCATCCACCGTAAATCCGAATAACCACAGACTCACAGGGAGGCCAGCAACCAACGCCCATACCCACTTCTTGATGTCGGGGCGCCTAACTCGAATCGGCATCAGTTGTCCAATCCTCAGCAATCCTCTCTCAAAACTGGGGCACGGGGCACAACTCTACCTACCATGTGTGCACCGATGACAGCCCTTCACGTTGTTGCCCCAATATCACCTTCCTCTGACCCAGCGAACGCCCTGGCACCCCTTGAGGGACTCCTCGATTGGTTCTTTGAGGGCAAACGCGAACAGGTCAAAATGCAGGAAAAGGACGCATTTGGCGTGCTTGCTGAGATTTGCCAAGCCGTGACGGCACTGGGAATGGGGAGCGCGCTTCGACACACCGTAAGGCTTTACGCAAGTGAACAGCCGTGGGAGCTCGGCCTCGAGGTGGACGGTGAGGAGCTCCTACTGTCGAGCTACACCGCAGGGCGATGCCCAGAGGTTGCGGTCCATGAACGCCGAGTTTCATTCCTAGCTTTTACTGAAGTGCTCACCGCTCTTCTCGACGCAGCACCAATCGCCAAGGCACCTCGCGGTCTCACGGGCACGCTCCTTCAAGCAAGGCGCACACTCGGACGCGTTCGCCCATTCACAGGTCGCCCACGCCGTTGCATGACTCCAGCCAGCGTAGCCTCCGGCGAAAACAGCGCGTTTTCCGTTGCCGTCCGCACTGAGTTGCGCGCTCCGCTGCCAATCGCCGAGACGCCCTCAGCGGCAGAACGCCTTGAGCGAACCGATCTCCATGCACTCTTGTGCCGCGGCACGCTGAAAGTCACCGCCCACGGTCACGACTATGATTTCGAAGGAGTCTATCCCTTCCTATTTGCTGAGTGTTTCTTGTTGCTCGGCGAGGAAGTCTTTGAATCGTTGCGCTCACAGCGTCCACTGTTTCGCCGGGTTGACTCCGCTCCGTTGCGACTTGGGATCCAGCGCACCCACCTTGAGGATACGCTTCGACTCACGGTATCGGGTCCGAGCAAGCGCGGCGCACTCACCTTCCCGAAGATTTCCCCGCTCAAATTCGCCGAAACCGCGAGCGCATTCGCGTTGAATCTGAGCGCAGCGCTCAAAGCCACCGATCCAACTCAGTCCAAGAATTTGCGCCTCGCCAATCTTGAAGCGCAGGCACGAACACTTCAGGATCAACTCGACGAGTTCGCTTCCGACGATTCACTCATCAACACTAACGCCGCCGCCTATCGCTCCTTTGGCCTTCCGGCTCCCCAAAAACCACTGAGCCAAACGCCTACGGCTGGAAAAATGCGCTTCGCAGCACGCTGGGTTGCTGCGGTGCCCGAACTCGACCTCCGCGCAGTCTTTCTGCATGGCGAACGACTTGTCGTGGGTGCCGCGCGCGAACTGTGTTGCCTCGATGCACCGAGCGGCGACATCCTTTGGCGGGCCGCAACACGCCCCGGGGCAACCGTTCTCACGCCGATGGGAATTGTCCGCTGGCACCAGGACGGAATGCTTTGTCTGCACGAACTCGACTCGGGCCACGTGCGCTTCGGAACGTTCATCACCCCCCGGGCCAACGGCAGCCCAAGCGGTGCTGTGGTGCACGCGCCAGGACTCCCCAAACTATTGATCGTCGCAGAGGGCGAACGCTCGATCTGCGCGCTCGATCTTCAAAGCGGGGAACTCTGTTGGCGTTACACATCTCGGCGTCCGGCTAACTTCCGGATGAAACGAGCAGGAAAGCTCTTGCTCGTTTCCGGTGGTGATTCAGCGCTCTTTGCCCTGGATGTCAGCACAGGAGACGTAGTCTGGCGGATCCGAGAACGAGTACCGTTCACCGGGGATATTGCCCTCGATCGGGACGGTGCCTTTGCCATTTGCGGTGGCCCAGTGGGGCCCGCCAAGATCTACCATCTGGATCTTTGGTCCGGCAAAGTGCGCTGGACCGAGGAACTCAATACAGCCCCACTCGGTGGCCAGATGCCCTTGCTCACGCCGCAGACTGTGATTGTTCCCACTCGGGATCGCCGAGGCACCGGAGCACAGGCCTTCAAGCGCGAAACGGGGTCACCTGCCTGGGAGCAGGATCCGGGGCTTGGCTCACCCACGACCGCGTTCACCGCCGTTGACGACTGTATGATCACCAACAGCAGTACCGGAATGCTGGTCGGACTCGACGCCAACACCGGTGCCATCCGATTCTCTCATGCCTTCTCGCACCAAGTGGAAGCCGATCAGCCACGTCGCCTCCAGCCAGTTCTGCGTAGCGGAGCGCTGTTCGTGCCGCAACATCAGGTTCACGTAATGCACCCCAAGACGGGAGAAATGCTCGGAACCGTTCCGACAGATCTCGTCCCCGATCTCGTGCGCGTCGACGATCGCTCAGATGTTTACGTGGCCGAAGAGAGCGGCCACATCGCAGCTTTTGGCGCTGCGCCCCGGCTTTCGCTCGTGAAATCCTGAGCGCAATCAAGGCATTCTGGGCCTAAGGCTCACAAGCCGCTCCGGAAGCGGGAGCGGCCCCCCCACCTCATTCGCTTTGTCTCTGACAAATTTGGCAAGCGCACGAAAAGGCACTTGGGCCGGACAGATCTGCTCTTTCTCAGCGAGCACCGCATCCGGAACAAAATGAAAGCTGTAAGCGGCCGCACGAAAATCGGGAATACTGCGTGAGGCAGCCAACACGAGCGCCATGACCCCACGATAGGCACCACCTGAGTCTTCTATGCGTGAGGCTTCGCCCCGATCACAAAGGCCGCAGGCGATGCAGCCACTGAACGCGGCAAATCCCGAGCGTTCTGAGCCCGTGACGGGCGGCAGTCCATCCGCGTCGTAGTTTGCGCGAAAGAGAGCTAAGCCTTGGTTCGCACGAAGCAAGCGACGCACGAGCAAGCGCAGGAACGCCCACGCGAGCAGTAGGCTGGCTTTAAACCGTGTGTTCATAGGCGATCGCAAACGTACCTGACTTCAGGCACCGACACCCAGGGGAAGTGCGGGACACCTTGCGACGTACTCTCAGCTCTAGCCCGTTTCCTGATGTTCAGCCTGCCTACCGCACGGCCGTTAGTCCGTCACGATCGGGCAGACTGTTACGCGTAACACTCTGCATTCGGCGGGAGTGTTACGCTACATACCCTTATCATTTCAGACAGTTAGACAGTGGCACGACGCCTGCTTTAGCTCCCTCGTCAGCCAACACTGCGCTGCCGCAAGGAGAGCTTACCCCATGACTTATTACCCTTCCGAAGCCGCCATCCAGACCCCCCACAGCACACCGAACTTCTCAGACGCCAGCGACACGGTGCTGTTGGGCGGACTCCTGGTGGACGATGCGCGCGCCTGGCGGGAATTCAACACTCGCTACTCACGCTTGATCTACAGCTGCATTGGGAAGGTCGTGCGACGTTTTCGTGGTGTTGTCTCCGAAGATGATACCAGCGAAGTGTACGCCACTTTTTGCTTGCAGATTCTGGCGAACAACAAACACAAGTTGCGTTCATTTGACGAGACCCGCGGCAACAAGCTCGGCACTTGGCTCGGCATGCTCGCGACCCACACGGCTTATGATTTCCTGCGTGCGGTAAAACGCCAACCGAAGAGCACAACCCTGACCGATGCCATGGACATTTCCTACGAACGACCCGATCCTTGTGAGGTTGCCCTGTGGCGCCGGGAAGCAGCCCGAATCTCTGCGCTGATGGCGGGATTTAGCGACAAGGATCAGGAATTCATCCAGCTGTACTTCGGTGAAGGGCTGAGCCCGGAAACCATCGCAACCCAAATGGGCATCAACATTAAGACCGTGTACTCAAAGAAACACAAGATCCGAGGCCGACTGGAAAGCCTGCTGCTGGAGCAACAGTTGGCCGCATGAAAGCACGAATGTCGCCCAAAAGGGGGGGCGCGGGTTCGCGGTAAGTGTGGTAATCAAAGCTGAGTGAAGTTGGGCCAGCGCCGTTTTCTTGAGCTTCATATCCTCGGAGTGGTGCTGTGGGCGTTTCAGCTTCCTGGCTGCCAGAAGGAACGGCCCAGCGAGTTGCCGCACACGTTGGGTAGTCCCACGGTTCAGCGCTACGCAGGTCGGCCTGCTCTCCAACTAATCGAGCGTGCAGGCGATCCCTTTTCCGGTGTGAGCTATGTGGTGGCCCATGGTCTGCAAGGCATTCAGGCCGCTTCGCTCGCCGATTGGCTCGAATACCGAATTGGCGAAGAGAAGCTCCCAAGGTTTCGCGTGCAGGTTGATGCCGTGGACCTCAAGCTCGATGCGCTGATTTCGACGCCAGCCGAGGCCACGCGTTTCGTGGATTTCGTGGGCAGAACGCTGCGAGTGGATGCCGTCGCTCCGTCGGGCTACGTTCCAAGTTCCAGGCTGAAGCTAGATAGTTTGCCGATCGTCGAGCCAAACTCCGCGACTGCTGCTGTTTACCGGTGTGTGCACGAGCCCTTTGCCACCACCACGATCCGCACACCTGTCAGAGAATCCGATCTCAGTCCTGTCGTTGCGTTCGTTTCCAACTTGCCCTCTGCGTTGGGCGTCGTTGGCTCAGCTGATATTCTGAAGGCCACGCGCGATGCTCTCACGCGCCTCCCTGCCCGCGAGCTGCGCCCCCTTTCACCCCCACGCGCCACGCAGACGTTCGCTCGGATCCGTTCCAACACGCAGCTTTCGCGACTCCGAGTAGCACTGTTCACCCCGAGCCTGGCACAAGCATTCGAGCTGTCACGCCGCGCAGAGAGTGGAGAATCCCCCGTGCTTTCGCTCGTTGCAAGCCAAAAGCCAAACTGGCGCTCCGAGAAACCTGAGGTGGCAACCTTGCCTGGGGGAGCGTGCCTTAGCCTGAACTGGTTCTCAGCAAACAGTGTTTCCCTCGAAGATGCGAGCTTTGCCCTGAAAGCTGCGTTTGCATTAGCTAACACCGAGCGGCCTTCTCGCTCAAACGGAGCGAGCGATCGGGTGACCCCATCAACTTCCGATCCACGGGTGCTTGCTTCCGAAGCGGCGTCAGGCCTGGTCGCCGAATCAAGCCCAGCGCTGACGCCCGGTATGGCCGCCGTACTCGAGACACCGGCCGCCCCTCCAAGTCTAGCGCCGCAAGCTGAGCTTCCGATCGATACGCTCCTTCAGGATTTGGAGCGCAAGGTGCTATCGATTGAACCGCGAACACTCACAGAAATGGGGCAACCGGAATTTGGGATGTTGGTGGGGAGCGCTTGCAGTGCCCAACCTGGCTCGACGCTCAACGTGGCTTCCGACACACTCTGGTTACGGGCGCTCTCCAGCCGTTTTTCAGAGGTGGACGGTGTTCGCCTGGAGCCTTGGTTCTCCACCCGGGGCTCGGGCGTGTTCGGACACGCTCAGCGTCGGACACCGGACGAATCCCCCAACCAACTAGCTACTCGGGTCGCAAGAAGTCTTGGGAAAGTGCTCACCAGTTCGAGTTTAGGGGCTCAGGATTTTGGTGTTGCACGTGCCAACCAGCAGGCATTCCTCAGTAAGTCGGCTGACTCAGGCTGGTGGTGGTGGCTGGATGAACTCACAGCTGAGCAGCCGTGGCGCCTCGCACCCCAGACGACACCTGAAACGCTGGCAGGGCTGGCGCTGGGTCCCTTGGCGAGTCACCGAGCCCTGTTCTTGGCTGAGCCGCTTCGCGTGGTGACGCTCAGCAACTTAGCTGTCTCGCAACCTGAAGCGGCACTCACCGAACTCCGTGATTGGCTGTTGCCTTACGCACCCGGCTCGCTCAAGTGCCGTGAATCAGGAGTGCCGTCCTGGAAGCTGGGCGAATACCGCGTGCCCCGAACGATCCCTCATTCCCGAAGCACCGTCTACCTAGTGCTCCCGGTTTCCCCCATCGCTCCCCGGCTCGCGCGGTTGACCACGCTGCTCTTAAACCGCAGCCTCGCGCGCACCTTCGAATCGGAACTAGACGGCTCCGCCGTGCATGCCGCGTCCTTCGACGCTGCAACCAGTTCGGTGATCGTCGTAAGTATCACGGCACCGCCCAGCGAGCTCAGCCACGCAACAGCCAAAGTTCGGAGCGCACTCCAGGGTCTCGCTCTCGCGGTGGTCACCCCGCATGACCTGAATTGGGCTGAGCAGAGACTCAGCGCGCTCGACCGAGTCCGCCGGCTGGATCCCCGAGTGAGGCTCGCCGAGACCTGGGCGGCCGTGCCCGAGCGAACCCCGAGCCCGGCAACTCTTCAGGCCACGCTTCGCCTTTTTAGCCCAGAGCGACAGCTCGTCGTTTTGCCGGCAGCCCAAACTCCCTAGCAAGCCCTCAGAATTGGCGCAAAGCGTTCCCCACAAACGCGCAAACGTGGTAGCTCGGCCGCCATGGCCGCCCGTCAATCAGTCGTCATCTTGGACTACGGTTCGCAGTACACCCAGCTCATTGCTCGGCGCGTCCGCGAATGCCACGTCTATTCGGAGATCCACCCTTGCACCATTGAGCTTGAAAAACTCAAACGGCTTGAACCATCCGCCATCATTCTGAGCGGTGGGCCCCAGAGCGTGTACGGAAAGGACAGCCCGAAAAGTGATCCCGGTTTGTTCGAACTCGGAGTCCCGGTGCTGGGCATTTGCTACGGCCAACAACTACTCAGCCACCAACTGGGCGGCAAAGTGGAGCCCAGCGATGAGCGTGAGTACGGCCCCGCTAAAGTTCGTGTCTTCGAATCTTCGGGGATTTTTTCGCCTTTTCAAAAGGACGAACAACTCAGCGTTTGGATGAGCCACGGCGATCGCTTAACCGCTCTCCCTCCAGGCTTTCAAGTGATTGGCGCGAGCGACAACGCACCGTTTGCGGCCATCGCCGATCTAAAACGGAAGCTGTTTGGCATTCAGTTCCATCCGGAAGTTGCGCACACTCCACGCGGCATTGAGCTCTTACGGTCATTTCTATTTGAGGTCGCAGGCCTCGAGCCCAACTGGACACCCGGTTCTTTCGTCGACGATGCGATAGCCCGGATCCAGGCCCAAGTAGGCCCCAATGAGCGCGTGATCTGTGGGCTCAGCGGCGGGGTGGATTCCGCAGTCGCAGCAGTGCTTTGCCATCGTGCCCTGGGCGACCGATTGATTTGCATTTTTGTGGACAATGGCCTGTTGCGTGCCACCGAATTCGAAACCGTCGTCCACACCATCAAAGAAAGTTTCCACGTGAATTTGCGCGCCGTTGACGCACGCCAACAATTCCTAACAGAGCTCGCAGGCGTCACCGACCCGGAAAAGAAGCGCAAGATCATCGGGCGCGTCTTCATCGAGGTATTCGACCAACACGCCAAGGACATCGAGAACGCGGGCTATCTGGTGCAAGGCACGCTCTACCCAGACGTGATCGAGAGCGTGAGCGTGAAGGGCCCGAGCGCTGTCATCAAGAGCCATCACAACGTGGGCGGTTTGCCTGAGCACATGAAGCTCAAGCTGATAGAGCCTTTGCGAGAGCTGTTCAAAGACGAAGTTCGAGCGGTCGGCGCCGCAATGGGCATGCCGCACGACGTGCTCTGGCGACATCCTTTTCCGGGTCCAGGCTTGGCGGTTCGCTGCTTAGGTGAAGTCACTGAAGAACGCCTGAGCGTGTTGCGGCGCGCAGAAGTGATCATCGATGAAGAGATCCGTGCGGCGGGCTTGTATGAGTCGATTTGGCAGGTATTTGGTGTGCTTTTGCCAGTGCGCAGCGTGGGTGTCATGGGCGACGACCGCACCTACGAAGAAACCTGTGTGGTGCGTGCGGTGACCTCAACCGACGGAATGACGGCCGATTGGGCTCGGATCCCCCACGAAGTGCTCGCAACGATCAGTTCGCGAATCATCAACGAAGTTCGTGGTATCAACCGAGTGGCGTATGACATCAGCTCGAAGCCTCCAGCCACGATCGAATGGGAATAGGGCTGTGTTGAGTTCGCGCCGTGCCTTCTGGGGGAACGCGCTCAGCGTATCCCTTGCGGGGTTGCTGGTTGTGGCCTGCGGGCAAGGGCTCCGGGCAGCCGTCGACCTCAACTTCCGACGCAGTCAAGCCACGCCACGCGACGCCTCAGTGATCATCGACGAAGAATATATCGGTCCGCTCAGCTACGTGGCCGCTCACGGCATCCGCCTCCCAGTGGGCGAGCACCGCATCAGCGTCACCAAACCAGGCTTTTTCCCCTGGGATCAAATCGTAGTCGCCGACCGTGCCCCCATCTTCCTCGACGTCACGCTCGACCGCGTCCCCGATTGAAACTTCACCCTTGCGCTACCTGCCCCCGAACTGTACGAAACCGCCTCCCGATCCTTCGGGGTGTACCTCAACCTGGTAGAGGACCGGCTTTGGGTGCCGGTTGTTGGTGGTTCAAATCCACTCACCCCGACC
>JBBSBI010000065.1:0-25089 GCA_038251425.1 Polyangiales bacterium | reverse complement strand
GCGAAAGCTAAAGGCTTCCCGTGGAGCCGTAGCCCCCAGCAGCGCGCTCCGTATCAGTGAGATCTGTCGCCCATTCGAGCTGGGCTCGCGTGATCGGTGCAATCACCAGCTGAGCAATCCGTGCCAAAGGCTCAACCACAAACGCTGACTCGCCGTGATTGATCAGCACAATTCCCACCTCTCCGCGAAAATCCGCATCAATCGTGCCCGGCGCGTTCACGATGCTGATCCCTGACTTCAGCGCGAGCCCAGAGCGTGGCCGCACCTGGCCCTCGTAGCCCTCGGGGATCTCGAACGCGAGCCCTGTTGGCACGAGTGCTCTTGCTCCCGGCAAGAGCGTGATCGCAGCCGATAAAGCGGCACACAGGTCTAACCCCGCAGCCGACGCTGTCTGATACGCCGGTAGCGGAACGGGCACCGAGCCCACGGCTTTTACGTTCAAACGCAGCATTGGCGCTCCCTATTTGGCAACTGAGTGCTCGCTCTGGTTGCTGTGGCGTTCAAAAATCTCGCTCGCCATCTCCTTGAGCTTGGTCGCTTCCCGGAGGATCGCATCGTTCTTTTGGTAGTGCGAGGATTGAGTGACGTACTTTACAAATGCCGTATAGCTTTTGGCAACTTCGAGTTCATTGCCGATTTCTTTAGCGATTGCGATCGAGCGCATGAAATAATCCACTGCTTTAGCCTCGTGCCCTTCGCCCCAAGCGCCCGCTCCGGTGACCTCTCCGAGCGTGCGAAGCGCCGCGGCCAGCCGAACTTTGCTCCTCAGTTGACCGAAGAGATCGACCGCGTGCTTGATGGCCTGGCGGGCTTTTAGGAGCTCTTTTTGCTGCAGATAGGTTTTGGCTAGCCCGCGTTTGGCCTCCGCGAGGTGCAGCCGATCCCCGAGCTCGTCGCACAGCTCCTCAGCTTGCGTGAGAAAGCGCAGTGCTTCTTTGGGATTCCCAAGGCGATGATGGGTCTCGCCGATGCGCGTGAGCACGCCTGCGATGCGGTTGTGCTCCCCGATATCCTGTGCGGCCTGGTACGCCTGATTGAACAGCACGAGGGCGCGTTCGTGGTCAGCCTGGTCGTGGGCCAGCCGCCCGAGGTTATTCAAGCTCTCCACAACTCCCAACGGATCCCCTACCTCACGCCGGATTTGAAGCGCTGCTTCCAGCGCTTCAGCAGCCTTTCGGGCTTCTCCGTGCTCCATCCAGATCAAGCCAATATTGTTCAGGCTGAGAGCTATCGAACGCCGATCCCCAATTTCTTTGCGCATATCCAGCGCTGTTTTCATGTGTTTGAGCGCTGCTGTGTAGTCCCCACGCACCCACAACAACATGCCGATGTCGTCATGGCTGGAGGCGACGCCACGCTTATCTTCTGAAGCCTCGAATAATTTCAAGCCTGTGTCTAAGTGTTCGCGGGCATCCCCCAGGGCGCCTGTGTCGCGGCACAAACGCCCGATCCGATTGTGGGCAGCGCCGCCTTTGGGTAACAGCGCAAACTGATAAGCGAGCTTCAGCATCTCCCGGAAGGCGGCCAGCGCTTCATCGGTCTTGCCGAGCACCCGCAGCATGTCCCCGTGATTGTGGAGGCCGTCGATGCGGCGTAGGCAATCGTCCGCGCCGAGGAGCGAAAGGCCCTTGGAATAGTACTCATCGGCCTTTCGAGCGGCATAATGGCTACGCGCCAAGTCACCCGCGTCGAGGTAAGCCAAGCCGGCGCGCGTGAAGGAGCCAGACTGCTCCAGGTGCTGCGCGAGCATGGCGCAATAGCTCTCCTGCGTCTTCACTTGGGGTTTTTGCGCCAGCCAATCGGCGATCGTTTGGTGGTACTTTTGGCTGGCAGAAGCGCTCGTCAGAGTGGCAATTTTCTGGCGCTCAAGATTGTGCTTGAAGACATATTCGATATCGCCCAAGAAGGCAGAATCCTGCAGCTTGAGCACGTAATCGCGGCGCACGAGGTCGTCGAGCGCTCTGGCAATCGCGAGCGTGTCGCGACGATCGTCAGCTTGCCAGAATGCTGGCGTCGCGCGCTCCATTCGCTCGAGAGTGACTAAACCACCCAACCAGAACACCCCGCCCATGGCAGCGGCATGCTCCAAGACTCGGCGGTCGACCGCTGACATGGCAGAAACGCGCAATGCGACGGCATCGTCCACCGTGAGCGGCATGCGCACGCTCGCGAGTTTATCCAAATTAACGACCCAGCCGCTTCCGCCATCTTGCGCTCGCTGCAGCACGCCTGAATCATGAAAAATATTCACCATGCCGCGAAGCAGGCCAGGATTCCCGCCTGCCACTCCAACGCTGGCTTCAATCAACGCTTCCGGCGGCCCATCGGCACAGGGGCTCAACAGCTGACTAATGAGTTCGACACTCTCGAACTGGCCAAGAGGCGTTAACTCAAGGCGTTGGTGACGTGAGCCACCGTATTGGAACCAATTCGGGTAGCGAACGAGCAGTTCGGGGCGAACCGTGCACAGCAGTAAAATACCCCCCCGCAGGTTTTCGAGTAGGTACAGCAAGAGTTCGGCAGAATCGTCGTCCGTATGGTGGACGTCTTCAAACAGCAGGCAGAGTGGGGAGAGCTGGGCATCTTTTTCGAGGAAGCTACGAACGACGGCCCGCCGTAAAAATCGCGCTTGGGCCGGATCATCGGCGATCGCCCGAGTGAGAGGGCTTTCCTCAAATTCAACGCCCATCAATTGGGCCAGAAAGAAGCAAACATCCCCCACTTTCCGGTCTTCGAGCACCTCCGCGACCCGGATCCGCATCTCGTTGCGGATCTGTTCTGGATCCATGGCTTCGGTGATCTCAAAGCGCTCACGCAAGAGGCGGCCAAACATGCCGTACCCGAGCACCTGCGAGCGTGCCCGGCCCGAGAAGACACGGAGCTTGGCGCCAGACTGAGTGCTCAGCCCTTCCAGAAAATCTTCGATCAGGCGAGATTTCCCAATCCCGGCGTTTCCAAGGAGCGTTGCCCCCTGAAATGCGCTTTCCCCAGAAACGTGGTGATACGCCTCGCGCAGCGTCTCAAGCTCTTGGGTCCGCCCCACGAGCTCAGCACGCAGCCTCAGCGAATCGGGCTGCCGATCCATAGCCGCCGAGTCTCCACCCGTTTGCCGCCCCGAACAAGGGCTGGGTCGATTCCCAGAGCATCCCAAGTGCTCCCACCTTGTCCGTGACCTCTATTTCAAAGTCAAAAGATAGTAAGCATGCTTACTATCTTCCAAGGAAACGAATAGGGCCGCCCGCCCGGCATGCCAACGGCGCAGCCCATGGCGGTGCTTGAGCTCCGGCCGCGACGAGGCTATGCGAAAGCGGCTGCCTCGCCCCGCCCCGCCCGCCCCCATTTCCTTTTTCGGGGGTCGGTTGCTACCCTCTGCAGCTCCATCCGGTGACGTTACCCGCAAAAACCCCCAACCTTACCTCGGCTGAAGAGAAACGGTCCGTTGGTGAGGGGTTGTTCAACAAGTGCCAGGGCTGTGCCGCTGTGCTCACCGCCACCGATTTGGAACGCAATTGGCACGTTTGCCCGAGCTGCGGCTTTCACCACCCCATGGAGCACGGGCGCTGGCGCGAACTGTTGCTCGATGATGGCCTGTTGAGTCCCTGGGAAGAGCACGTGCAGCCGAGTGATCCGCTCCAGTTCATCGATCAAAAAAGCTACGCAGATCGCCTTTTGAAAGCCCAGAGCTCTGTCGATGCCAGCGAGTCCGTCGAGGTTGGCCGCGGGAAGATTTTTGGGCGCGACGTGGCCTACGGCTCGTACGTGTTCGCGTTCATGGCCGGCACCATGGGCTCGGTAGCTGGCGAGCGCATCGTGCGCTTGTTTGAGCGCGCTACACTGCAACGTTTGCCGGTGATCCTCCTCCACGCCTCGGGGGGTGCGCGAATGCAGGAGGGCATCCTTAGCCTGATGCAGATGGCCAAAACGGTCGCCGCACTGGGCCGTTATCGGGCCTGCCGCCAGCCCTACATCAGCATTCTTATGCATCCAACCACCGGCGGGGTGGCTGCCAGCACAGCGCTGCTCGGCGACGTGAATATCGCCGAGCCCAACGCGCTGATTGGCTTTGCCGGGCCGCGCGTGATCGAAAACACCCTCCGCACGAAACTGCCGGAAGGCTTCCAGCGTTCGGACTTCTTGCTCTCGCATGGCATGGTCGATTCCATCGTGGCGCGGGCCGAACTGAAATCTACGCTGAACACGTTACTCAACCACCTTTCACGCGAGCCCAAGTGAGCGATTACCAAGCAACCCTCGAACGGCTCTACGCCCGCATCCCATCGGGGCGAAAACTGGGGTTGGAACGCGTTCAGGCGGTCTGCGATCACTTCGGGAATCCTGAGCGAAGCTTCGAAGCGATTCACGTCGCGGGCACGAACGGAAAAGGCACTGTTTGCGCCTTCCTGACGTCCATGCTCTTTCATTCAGGCCGCAAGGTTGGGATGTACACTTCACCCCATTTAAATCGCTTCGCCGAACGCATTGCGATCAATGGTGAGCCGATTTCAGACGAGGCATTGGGCCCGCTTCTGGATCAGGTGATGGATGCTGGGCCTGATCTCACATTTTTCGAGGTGGCCACGGTTGCCGCGTTTCTCGCATTTCGGGAGGCCAAGGTAGAGATTGCGGTTCTTGAGGTTGGGCTTGGCGGGCGATTGGACGCCACGAATGTGATCCTTTCCCCGAAAGCTGTAGCGATCACGCGGATCTCTTTTGACCACATGGGCGAGCTGGGCGAAACGCTCACCCAAATCGCCCACGAAAAAGCGGGAATTATCAAGCGGGGCTCTCTGGTGGTGGTTGGGAAATTGCACCCCGATGCCCGCGCTGTGGTTGACGCAAAGATCGCCGAGGTGGGCGCGGAGCTCGTGGAGCTCGGGAGCCCTGAACCGTTTTCTGGAGCTCGGCTCGCCTATCCCCGGACCGCGATGATCGGGACGAATCTTGCAGTGGCGTCCACGATCGGTCGCGCCTTGAACTTAGCGCCCGAGGACATGGCGCGCGGCATCGAAGCCACACTGTGGCCCGGTCGGAATGAGCTCCTGCACAGAAATGGGCAAGATCTCACGCTGCTCGATTGTGGCCACAATCCGGACGGCATGGTGGCCCTCTCCCATTCGCTCGATCCCGGAACGCTCGGAGACATCTCCTCGCGCAAAGAAATCGCCCTCGTCTTCGGCGCCATCGCGGGCAAGAATTATCGAGCTATGTTGCGCCGGCTCGAAAATGTTGCAGGCCACCGCATTTACGTCGCGCCCCCGATCAGCAAAGGCTTGGATCCCAACCTGATGACGCAGATCTTGCCCGGTGAAGTGGCGGCGAGTGTGCCAAAGGCGCTGGAGCTAGCGCGCGCCAAAGTCGGCTCTAAGGGCTTGGTCGTGGTGACAGGCTCCATCTTTCTCGTGGGAGCCGCTCGCGCGAGTTTGCTCGATTTGCCCACCGATCCAGCGGTAGATCTTTAAGTTGGGGTGGGCATGCCGTCCTTCGACGTGGTTTCAAAACTCGATTGGTCTGAGGTGAGTAACGCCATGAATCAGGCCCAAAAGGAGCTGACTCAGCGTTTCGATTTTAAGAACACCGGCGCTAAAATCGAGAAGAACGAGAGTGGGCTGTTGATCACCGCCATGGGTGAAGATCGCGCAAAGGCCGCGTACGAGGTGCTGCGCGAGAAGCTGATTCGCAGAAAAGTGAGCTTGAAGCACTTCAAAGCGAAAGACCCAGAGCTGACAGCGCGCGGTGCCTCCAAGATCTTAGTCGAAGCCACTGAAGGCATCGCTTCCGACAAAGCTCGGGTTATTCTGAAACTGATCAAAGACAGTAAGGTCAAAGTTCAAGCCTCCATTCAGGAGGATACCGTGCGCGTTTCAGGCAAGAATCGCGACGATCTTCAGGCAATCATCGCCCTGCTCAGGGCCGAGAAGGACGACGAGGCACTCAATCTTGATCTCCAATTTTCCAACTTCCGCGACTGAACGCAAACTGTTCGGAACTGACGGTATTCGCGGTGAAGCTAATGTCTTCCCGATGACACCCGAATTGGCGCTCACGTTGGGGCGTGCCATTGCACTCGTGGCGCGCCGAGGGCACGAGCGGGAGACACGGATTGTTATCGGCAAAGATACACGCTTGAGCGGCTACATGCTGGAAACGGCATTAGCTTCGGGAATTTGCGCAATGGGCGGCATGGTGATGCTGTGCGGGCCGATCCCTACTCCAGCGGTGGCCAACCTCACCCAATCGATGCGCGCGGATGCTGGTGTGGTGATCAGTGCCAGCCATAATCCCTTTCAGGATAACGGGATCAAGATCTTCGGGCCGGACGGCTTCAAGCTGCCGGATCACGAAGAACTCGAGATTGAGCGCTTGCTCGAAGATCCACAGCTTCACGCGTCTGGCTTCTCAGGAGTAGCGATCGGCCGCGCCCAACGTATCGATGATGCAGGTGGGCGTTACGTGGTCTCAGCGAAGGCAACTTTCCCCAAAGAGTTGACGTTGGATGGGCTAAGAATTGTGGTGGATGCCGCACACGGGGCCGCCTACAAAGTCGCTCCTGCCGTGTTCACGGAGCTAGGCGCGCAGGTCATCAGCATTGGCGTGCGCCCGAATGGTCGCAATATCAACGAAAATTGCGGAGCGCTCTACCCGGAGATCTTGGCCGGCGAGGTGCTCAAAAATGACGCCCATATTGGCATCGCGCTGGATGGCGACGCCGATCGTGTGATCATTGTCGATGAGAAAGGGCAAGTGGTGGACGGAGATGCCGTGATGGCACTCTGTGCAACGCGTTTGCTCAAGGCTGGGCGGCTGGCGAAGAACACGCTGGTTGCCACGGTGATGAGCAATATCGGCCTGGAGCGAGCCTTGGATGCCGTCGGCGGAACACTGTGCCGCACGGCAGTGGGCGATCGGTATGTAGTCGAGGAAATGCGGCGTTCTGGCTACTCGCTCGGTGGCGAGCAATCCGGGCATTTGATCTTCTTGGATCATGCCACCACGGGGGACGGCATCGTAGCTGCTCTTCAGGTGCTGGCGATCATGGTCGCTGAAGGCCGGCCTGTGAGTGAGCTTGCTCAAATCATGCAGCGTGTGCCGCAGCTGCTCGAAAGCCGAAAAATGCCCGCCAAACGGCCAGTGAACGAGATGCCCGTGTTGAGTGCACTGATTGCCCAAGTGGAGCGTCAGCTCGGGGTTGAAGGGCGCGTTTTGGTGCGATGGAGTGGTACCGAGGCCAAGTTGCGATTCATGGTGGAAGGCCCTGATACCGCTGCTCTGCAGGTTTACGTGGCCGAAATGGCCGAAGCTGCGGTACGCGATCTTTCGTGAGCAGAGGGCGCCAGTGTGGCTTCCTCTGCTGAAATCTGCGGACAACTGCTGGTAGTTGGGTTTCCGGGCACCTCGCTCTCTGTTTCCGTACGGAAACGCTTGAGTGCCAAAGAGCTCGGCGGGGTGATTCTTTTTCGGCGAAATATCGAGAGCGTCGAGCAGGTTCACGCGCTGGCTGCTGAGGTTTCCGCCTGTGCCTCCGGGGATGTCTCGGTAGGCATCGATCAAGAGGGTGGTCGAGTCGCCCGCCTGCCCTCACCTGTTCTACAGCTCCCAACGGCGCGCAGCCTGGGGCGCTCTTCAGTAGCTGTGTTGCGTGAAGCGGGGGCTTGCTTAGGGAGTCAACTGGCGGGGCTTGGGATCAATCTCAATTTTGCCCCAGTTTTCGATGTCGACAGTAATCCCCAGAACCCGGTGATCGGAGATCGCTCGTTCTCCAGTGATCCAGCGCACGTCGCCCAGTTCGCTTGTGCCTTCGCGCTGGGCCTTCAAGCGGGCGGTGTGGCGGCCTGTGCTAAACATTTTCCGGGCCACGGGGACACCCATCAGGACAGCCACCAACTGTTGCCGGTCGTTGACCGGGGCATGCTGGATTTGATGAAGCTCGAAGTGCGCCCGTTTGGCGCGGCCAGCACGGCTGGCGTCGCTGCGATGATGACGGCACATGTGCTCTATCCAGCCTGGGATCCCATCAATCCGGCCACATTGAGTGCCGCAATCTTAACCGGCCTGTTGCGTGAGAAGCTGGCTTTTGAAGGCGTGCTCTTTTCCGACGACCTCGAAATGGGTGCGCTCGTGAATTCCTACAGCATCGAGGAAGCTTCGGTCGCAGCTGTGGCGGCCGGTTGCGATGCGCTCTTGATCTGTCACTCCGAGGAACGTCAGCTGCTGGCCGCTGAAGCGTTGAGCCACGAATACGAGCGTTCTCCCACATTTCGCGAGCGTGTTCGACAGGCCGCGGGGCGAGGCCAGCAACTCAGGCAGCGTTATCCAGCGTGCGGCACCAAGAGCTATCCAGAGTGGCGAAATAGCCTAAATTTAGACCAATCGAGCAACTTTGCGCTTAGCCGCGCAGCGCTTGACAGCCTTCCGGCCGACGCCGCTGATCCCACTGATACTTGAAGCCACCAAGCTCTCACGCGATCCCAGTCAAGCCCACAAAAAGCAATGAGCGCCCAAGCCTGCAGGCCGGAGCGCTCATGCAATTCGCCGAAAACGAAGTGTTAGCTACCAGCTGTTGCGCTGCCGCTGGCTGAGGCACTCGCCTTAACCGAGACGTCGATCTGAACGGAGGCCTTCACCTGAGCGTCGATCGAAGCGGCAAAGCACCCGGCAAGCTTCAGCGCTGCGGCTCCACCGCCAGACACGGCGGCCTTCACGCCTTCCAGCGAAGCTTTTACACCCGCAGCGGCGGATTCCACGTGGCCCTTCATCCCGATCGTCACCTTGAGCAGTGCGGGAAGATTCTTGGTGAGAGCAGCCTTGAGCTTCGCTGCGGCTTCCAGGTCGCCCGATGCTTCAACCTTCACGTCAACCTTGGCCGGCGTGCACGACAATTGGCCACTGACCTGCGCATCGCAATTCGCTTTGCATTCAGCACTGACCTTGGGCGGCTTCATTTCGCCGCTGCACTTCGGCTCCTTGAGCTCGACGCTACAACCGCCGGAGCATGAGCCTTTGCAATCGGCCTTGCCAGTCATCTCGCAACTCGCACTGCAAGAACCCTTACAGCTGCCATTGCAGGAAGCTTCGGCTTTGCCGCCGCACTTACCTTCGCAGGTGCCCGCGCAGGCGCCTTTGGAGTCCTTGCCGTCGCACTTGCCCTCGCACTTACCGTCACACTTGCCGCTGATCTCGCCGCTGCAGGTACCGCTGCAGCTTCCGCCGCAGGTACCCTCACACTCGACGCCAGCTTCGACAGTGCACTTACCCTTGCATTGGCCTTCACAGGTGCCGCTGATCTCGCCGCCTTCGCACTCGACCTTGACGCTCCCCGGCTCGACACTCGCATCGCACTTACCCGCGCACTCTGCCATGGCATTCATGGAGGCCGAACATTTGGGCTCCTGAATGTTCACGGTGACCTTGGCTTTGGCCTTGGCTTTGAGGTCGGCGACAGCTTTCGCTGCGGCATTGCACGCGGCTTCCGCACCCTTGCCAGGACCCTGTTCGGTGGGCTCAAAGTTGGTGACTCCAAGATCGGTCGCCAGGTTGCCGCAGGCCGTCTTCACCTCGGTTTCGATGGTCGCTGCAAGCCCTTGGAGATTCGCCCCTGCAGCCAGTGCTGCCTTCACCTTGCCTTCAAGCTGAGCATCGAGGCCAAAATTGGCACCCATGATCGCGTCGGCATTCGAGATGTCTGCGGGGCATCCGCCGCCGGGGAGATTGTTAGCTCCTGGAAGCTTGCCGCAATCGACGAGCAGCATCGGAAGTGCGGTGAGGGCTAAAACACTGATTGAAACTCTAGCTATTTTTCGCGACTGCGAAGTGACCATGAATGACTCCTTAAGCCTTGCTGCAAGCTGCAGCGTTGATGGGGATCGGCCCCAGATATTAGGCGCGGCATCATGCCCGATCCCCTCGGACTGTAAAGGGGACAACCGATGTGCCCCGATGGACTCAGATCGCCGTGATCCAGCGGCATGGATTTTGCGCGTTCTTCGAGGTGAGCAGTCGTGGAGATCCGGCGCCGCGCTCGCGCAGAAGGGGCTGAACCTCCCGAAGGGCTCCCAAATTTGTCCGTGACCTCGCTCTCAAAGTCGAACACAAGATAGTAAGCATGCTTACTATCTTCCGAGAACGAAAAAGGGCGGCGGCGCTTCGCGTACCGATCGAACCGAAGGCTTACCGCTGGATCACGGCGCTAACGAATGCTCGCGCTAACGTTGGGGGTGACTGTTAGCGAGGCTTGCGAGGCGTTCCGAACGGCAGTTCAATCTGCGAATCACTGCTCTTAGGCTTGCCGGGCTGTCGCTGATTCACCCGCTTTAAAATCTCTTTTTCGGCGTGAATATCGGCGTCCATCACCGCCGGATTGTCGAGCGCGAAGGCCAAAGCGTCGAAGATCTTGGCGGCATCCAGCTGGGGAAAACGCTTGAGCAGCGTCTCGACTTTGGTGCCGCTGTCATAAAATACCCAGAGCCGCCGCACAGGCACCCGTGAACCAACGACGTACGGACTTCCCCCGAGCACGCTCGGTTCGACCCGAACGTGGGGATGCGGGATGAGAATAACGGGAAGGGTCAGGGAGTGCTCCTTTAAGATCACGAACTCACGCCAAGAACCTGTGTTCGAGTATCTGTGCCGCCACCTTTTCCGCGGTGAGGCCAAATGCTTCGGTCAGCTTCTCGTAAGGCGCGGAGGCACCAAAGCGATCAATGCCAATCGCGAGGCCATTCCGGCCCACCACACCGCCCCAACCGCTCGTTCTGCCAGCTTCCAGCGTGACAATCTTGGTCGTAGGCCCCACCACTGCATCGCGCTTACTAGCTGGTTGCCGTTCAAAAGCATCCCAACAAGGTGCAGACACCACGCGCACCTGCCGCCCGCTCTTGGCCAGCAACTTCTGCACTTCAACCGCAACGTGGACCTCGCTGCCCGTGGCGATCAAGGTAAACTCGGGAGTTGTTGCGTCTGAAAGCACGTACGCACCTTCCAATACCTGTTTCGGATCGAAACCCGCGGGGCGTTCCAAAACGGGTAAGTTTTGACGGCTCAGCGCAAAAGCTGTCGGGCCATCGTGGCGGGTCACAGCGTGGGCCCAGGCTGCCGCACATTCCAGTGTGTCCGCTGGGCGCACCACATCCAGATTTGGAATCAAGCGCAGTGACGCGACTTGCTCCACGGGCTGATGGGTGGGGCCATCTTCGCCCAAGAAAATAGAATCGTGGGTGAAGACATGGATCACGCGTTGATGCATGAGCGCTGCCAGGCGTAGGGAAGGCCTCAGATAATCGCTGAATATCAAGAACGTGGAGCCAAACGGGATAAAAAATCCTGAGAGCGCCAAACCGTTCAAGATCGAAGCCATGCCGTGCTCGCGGATCCCAAAGTTCAAGTTGCGTCCGGAAAAATCGCTGCGGGAAATATCTTTGGCACCCTTGATCGTGGTCTTGGTGGATTCGGCAAGATCGGCCGCGCCGCCCACCAACGAGGGGATGAGCTTGGCAACGGTTTGTTCCACTTCACCGGCGGTATTGCGCGTGGCGTTGGTCTTGGCCGGCACGGCTGCGAGGAGCTGGGCATACAGATCTTCAGGGATTTTCCGCGCGAGCAGCGTGCTCAGCACTGCTTGCTGTGCTTCGGGTGCGGCAGCTTTGAGCGTTTGCCAAGCCGCATACGTTTTCTTGTTTTCGTCGGCACGCGCCTTGAAGAACGCGCGCGCTTCGTCGGGGATGTAAAATGTGGGCTCAAGCGGCCAGCCCGCGGCCTTTTTCGTTGCAGCCACTTCTTCGGCGCCGAGCGGCGAGCCATGAGCTTTCGAGGTGTCCTGCTTGGTGGGAGCACCAATACCGATATGCGTTCGCGCGACAATCAGCGAAGGCTGGCCCTTGTGCGCAACTGCGCGATTCAGCGCTTCGCGGACTTGTTCCGGATTGTGACCATCTACATGCTGAGTAAAAAAGCCATAAGCTTCATAGCGCTGGGCCACGTCTTCGCTGAAGCTGAGGTCGGTCTTCCCATCGATCGTTATCTTGTTGTCGTCGTAGATGAGCACCAGGTTATCCAGACCCAAATGGCCTGCGATGCTGCTTGCTTCGCTCGAGACGCCTTCCATCATGTCGCCGTCCGACGCCAACACGAAGACGCGGTAATTGATGAGTTCCGAGCCTTCAGAGTTCACGCGGGCAGCTGCCATTTTGCTGGCAAGCGCCAACCCCACCGCATTGCCGACGCCCTGTCCGAGTGGGCCCGTTGTCGTCTCCACGCCGGGCGTCATGAAATTCTCTGGATGCCCGGGAGTCTTCGAGCCCCATTGGCGGAACTGCTTCAGCTCTTCGAGCGGCAGATCGTAGCCAGCGAGATGGAGCACCGAATATAGCAACATCGACGCGTGGCCGCAGGAAAGCACGAACCGATCGCGATTGGGCCAAGCGGGATCTTCAGGATTGTAGCGCAGATGCTGAGTGAAGATGTCCGTGGTGATCCCAGCCAGTGCCATCGGGGTGCCGGGGTGACCGGATCCAGCCTTCTCGACGCCGTCAACCGAAAGGAATTGAATCGTGCGGACTGCTTGCTCAAAACTCATAGGGACAAAGTGGTAGCGCTAGTTGGGGGCGCTGAAAAGCCTGGTGCTTGCTCGGTGTGGCGGGCGCCATACTTTAGTGCGGGGGGCTGCCTGCGATGGGTGGCGCTGCGGGCGGGGTTGGGTTGCTCGGGTTCGGGGCGTAGGCGCGTTGATGTTCAGCATAAGTGCGGCTGAACGCATGGCGCCCTCCGCCGACAGCCACGAAGTAGAGGTAGTCTGTTTCCGCGGGCCTTAGTACGGCTTTGAGCGAGCCGAGACCTGGATTGGAGATTGGGCCGGGGGGTAATCCAGGATGCGTGTAAGTGTTGTACGGGTTGAGCGGATCCCTCAGCATGGCAGGCGTTATCTTGCCGCCAAACGCGGCACAGCTCGGGAGCGTGGCGCGGAGCCGTCGACAACCATATGCGGCCGTAGGGTCCGATTGGAGCACCTGACGGGGCTGAAAGTTCGGATCCGTCAGTCGGTTTAGGAACACTCCGGCAATCAACGCGCGCTCCTCTTCCCGCGCGGCCTCTTTTTCAACTACGGAGGCAAGTGTCACCATGCTCCGCTCATCAAACCCCAAATCACCCTTCAAACGCTCGTAACCCGCGGTTTCACTCTTGAAAACCTCGGAGAATCGGCGCTTCGCTTCGCGCACGAGTGTGTAGAGCGCCACCCGCGGATCACTATCTTCCTTGAAGTCATAAGTGGCCGGAAACAAATAGCCCTCCGCGCTATCTGAGAGCTGAACCGTTTTCAGGTACGCAGGGTTAAAGCTCGCGGTCACAAACGCCGCCGCGCTACAGATCTCGTTGGCCTCCAGGCGCTCAGCGACCTGCCACAGATCAAAACCCTCCACGATCGTGACTTTGCGCGTCGGCCGAATTTTCAATCGACCCAAGCGTTGGGTGAGTTCACGCGGCGAGAGCGCGTCGTTGAACACGTGCATGCCGCCCTGGAGCGTCACACCGCGGCCCAGTGTCTCCAGATAGAGGGAGAACATACGCGGCGAGTTGAGCAACCGATGTTGATAGAGCACATTGCCAAGTTCGCTCGGCAATGTGCCCCCGGGGATTTCCACCAAGATTCGCGCTCCTGGGCCGGGCCCGGGCGCGAGCGCCCACACGAACAGCGCCGTTGCCCACACCACGCCAGTTGCGAGCAGTGCGCCCGCCAGCGCCCAGAGCCGACGCACCGTGCGGCGGCGTGCCCGCCAGCGTTTGACGTTCTTCGCTCGGGCAGAAGAACGCGGCCTAGGCGTCGTCATCGGGTGACCTCTTGGAGTCCAGCCAGCTCTGAAGCAAGACGGCCGCTGCCTCGCTGTCAATCCGATCTCGCGACTTCCGAACGTCGAGCCCTCGTTCATGGAGCTGACGTTGGGCCTGACGGGTGGTGAGGCGTTCATCCAACAAAATCACCTCAAGCTTGCTGATCGTTTTCAGCTCGGCAGCGAATTCACGGGCCTTGCGGGCCGGAGGGCCTTCGCGTCCGCTGAGGCTGCGCGGCAGGCCCACGACAAACAACGTGATCCCTTCCTCGACGGCGAAACGCGCCAGCGCTCGCAGTAAGCCGGGGCGATTGGCTCCCGAAAACGCCGGTCGCGGATGAGCCATCAGCCCAAGCTCGTCCGCAACTGCCAGCCCTACCCGCACACTACCAAGGTCAACAGCGGCGGCTCGCATTCTTCGCCAGTCGTATCATGGAGGCCAGGCTCCCGCGGAGGCTCTTTTTGTGCCTCGCTAGCTTGACCCCGGTGAAAGAGTACGAGCATAAGCCGGGCAGGCGCGTTGAGAGTGAGCAACCACATCCTCAGAAATTTCCTGCGAGGGACCCTACTTTCGGCTGCTTTGCTTTTGGCCAACGGACCAGCCTTGGCCCAACCCGGCGGCTTCAGTCCAGGCGGGATGGGTTCGGGAGCTATGCCCGAGCCAACGCGTCCTTCCAAGGGCAAGAAGGCGGCACCCAAGGTTGATCCAAATGCGCCTGAAACTCACGCGGCCGCGGGAGCGAGCGATGCACCACTCGGAAGTGGCGCGGAGCCTTCGCTTCCTGAGCAACCGTTGGAGATGCCCAAGTCCCTCGCCGAACGTATTGGCTCGGATCTCGATCTCGGCGAATTGGAGCAGGGGCGCGGGAGTCCGACTGAACGCCATTTCTACGGCCTCTACTATTCAGAGCACAGCAAAGATTATTCGCTGAAGCTCGCATTCCCCGTGTGGATGCAACGCACCCAACCGTCTCGCACGTTGCCCGCACAGCCGGATCGAGCGTCGGTGTTCGGTGGAGTCTATTACAATCGCCGCAGTCACGAACACGCCGATGACGTCCTTTTCCCGCTGTTTTGGAATCTGCGCGACCCTTCGCTCGGCACGCGAACGACGATCGTTGGCCCGTTCGTCAATCGCCGCACGCCGACTGAAAGCGACGATTGGCTCGCCCCGCTCTACTTTACGGGCCAGCGCAAGGCTGGCCATTACACGCTGATCCCTCCCCTGCTCACCTACACCTCCACCAATGCCGAAGGTGGTTTTAACCTGGTGGGGCCGCTCTTCTGTTCATGGCGCGGCGGCGCGCACTGCGACACTCGCACCGCTCAAGATTTAGATATGGGCGTGGCCCCGTTCTATTTTTACGGGCAAAACGATCGCAAACAATACGAGCTCATCCCGCCACTCCTCCATTACTATGGCTACAATGATCGCACCGGCGATTGGACCAACGTGTGGGGCCCCTATTATCGAGCTCACACTGAAGAACGCGAACTCCTCCACATTCTCCCGATCTACTGGAGCATCACCGGCAAAAATGAGCGCCACACCACGGTGTTGCCGTTCTTCCACTACGGGACCAAAGGCAAATCGTCGCTGTTCGTGAATCCGCTCTTTCTCACGAAACACGGTGAGAACGGCGAGAATCTGTTCGCGACCTGGGGCTACGCGCGTTACCGCGGCCGCACCGAACTCGACATGATCACCCCCCTTTATTGGGACTATCGGGATCCGGATACGCATTTTTCACAGAAATTGCTGTTCCCCTTCTTCTTGTCCCGGCAAGGGCCGCGCGAAGCCACCACAGTGCTGTTCCCCTTCTTTGGAACCAGCAAGCGCTTCGGCATCAGCAACTCCACCTGGATCACTCCATTCTTCCAGCACACGACGGATCTGCGTGGCTGGTCCACCAACCTGCACCCGCTCGTCTACGCCGGCCGCAATGGTGACGATTCGCATCTGGTGTTAGCGCCCTTCTTCTGGGATTTCGCCTCGCCCGAATCACGCGCCACCGTAGGATTCCCCATCTTCTGGCGCTTCTCGGATAAGAAAGAGACGTCCCAGCTGATCGGCAACGTCTATTATCACGAGAAACGCACGCGAGTCGGCTCCGACTGGCAGCTCCACGTGTTCCCCGCTTTCTCGTACGGCGAGACGCCAGATGGCCATTACTGGAACATTCTGTACGGGCTCGCCGGCTACACGCGCGAAGGTCGCCGGACCGAGATGCGCACGCTGTGGATCCCGATTCCGTTGAGCGGCGCGGCTAAGCCGTGACCAAACATCAAGTCGTGGTGATGGGCGCTTCAGGCTTCGCGGGTGCCGAGATCTTAAGGCGCCTGCTGTTGCATCCTAACTTTGAGATACTGCGCGTGTGCGCGAATGATCACGTGGGCGAGTCCGTCGCCTCGGCGCTACCCCACTTGGAAGGCCTCACCGAGTTGCGTTTTGAAAACCCGTCCGTAACGGCCGCTATCGCCGGCGCGGACGTGGTGCTGATGGGCTTACCCCACACGGTCAGCGTTGAGCTCGTGCGAGCCGTTCGGGATCCCAAGCAGCGACTCTTGGATCTCTCGGGAGCGTTTCGGCTTCGTGATTTGGACCACTACCGTAGGTATTATGGCGAAGCTCACCCGGCACCTGAGCTCCTACAAGACTTCGTCTACGGGCTACCTGAGCTCAACCGAGACCAGATACGCGGAGCGCTCCGCTTGGCCTCACCCGGCTGCTTTGCCACAACGGTCCAGTTGAGCCTGCTGCCGTTGGCCAGGGCCGGCTGGCTCTCAGGCACTATCTCGACGGTGGCAGCGACAGGTTCGAGCGGTAGCGGCGCCAACGCAACTGCCGCGACGCACCACCCAGTTCGAGCTCAGAACTTAAAAACGTACCGCCCATTAGCGCATCAGCATGCGCCCGAGATCCTCCGTACCTTGAGTGATGCTGGAGCCACCGATCTTTCCCTCGATTTTGTGCCGATTTCTGCCCCGCTCACGCGTGGGATCTTTGCCACCTCCTTCGTGGATATCCCCGCCTCCATCACGGAAGATGAGCTGATGGACTGTTATACTAACGCTTACGCTCAGGAACCCTTCGTTCGGATGCCTAAACAACGCTTGCCCGAAGTCGTGGCCGTGAATCATTCAAATTACGCCGAAGTGGGTTTCACGTATGGGGAAGTGCGCGGAAATCGGCGGAGGCTTGCCGTGTACGGTGCCCTCGACAATCTCGTGAAAGGTGGCGCCGGCCAAGCGATACAAAATCTGAATCTCATGTTTGGCCTCGATGAGCGTCTTTCCTTGCAAGATCCCGGTGGATACCCGTAGAACCGCGCTGTGATGACAACATCTAAAGACGCCAGTGCCTGGATAGCGCTACCCCACGCCGGAATTGAGAAGCTGGAGCCGAACCTTTGGCGTGTTGAAGGCAGCCTGCCCAATATGCCGCTGCGCCGCGTGATGACGGTCGCACGCCTAGCGAACGGAGAGCTCATTATTTACAACGCGATTGCGCTGGATGAGCCGCAGATGAACGAGTTGGAGGCCTGGGGCACGCCGGCTTACCTGGTGATCCCCAACGCATGGCACAAGCTGGACGCCAACCGTTTTGCGACGCGATATCCAGAGATCAAGGTGATAGCTCCCAGCGGTCAACGGCAAAAGGTGCTCGCCGTCGTACCGAAGGCCGCTGGTCCCGAACAATTGGCTCCGAATTCCGAAGTGAGTATCAGGGAATTCGAAGGCACAGGAGGGCGCGAGCTGTACATGACCGTTCGCTCGGGCCGCCATCTCACGCTGATCTTGGCGGACGCCGTGTTCAACATGCCGCATGGCAAAGGCGTGCAGGGTTTCATGCTGCGGCACGTCACGCAATCGAGCGGAGGCCCACGGGTTTCGCGCGTCGGGCGCTTGCTCCTGGTCAAGGATCGTACGGCATTTGCAGCCCAATTGCGCAGCCTCGCCACTGACGATCTGAAACGCGTGATTGTGGCACACCACGAAACGATCAACGAGAAACCCGCGCAAGCCTTGTTGCAGGTAGCGGACTCGATCACTTAAGCCTGCTACGCCCCCGCGAGCTGACCATTGAGTTCGCAGGACAACACCCTGAATACCCTGCGATCCGACGCTGTCCGCAGAGCAAATCCACCACTCTGTGGCGAAATATTCACCACTTCATGGCGAATCTACACACGCATTTTGAGATAATACCGCCCATTTGGGCAGCCAGCATTAGCGAGGCGACACCCCACCACCGACGTTTGAGCTGTTTGAGCTGACAAGACACCCCCCGAATGCCCCACACTGTCCGTTGACAATTTCACCACTTGGTGGCGAAAAATTCACCACTTGGTGGCGAATTTGCAGAGAAATATTGACGAAATGAATGCCATTTTGGGCTAGCGCTCCCCATTTTTCGCTGAAGCCAGCCGTATTTTCCGAGCGACTATCTGCGGGCGACTATCTGCGGGCGACTATCTCCGGGCCAGAGTCGGTCTGCGACTTGGCGGTGAGCGCTAGGTCAGTAGGTCGCGCGGCCGCCGGAGAGATCGAAGGTGAAGGCGGTGGTGAAGCTCGCTTCCGGTGAGACAATGAACGCCGAGAGCGCCGCAATTTCTTCGAGCGTGCCACAGCGCTTCATGGGGATCTTGTCCGTCATGTACTTTACTTGGACGGGATCCATGCCGTCCACCATCGCTGTGCGGATCACGGCGGGTGCGAGCGCATTCACGGTGATGCCGGTTTCGGCGTATTCCTTGCCGAGCGATTTGGTGAGGCCGATCACTCCGGCCTTGGTCGATGAATAGGCGCTCATGCCCGCATTCCCGTCTTTCCCGGCAATCGAGGCGACCAGCAAAATGCGCCCGTAATTGCGGCGCTCCATGAGAGGGATCGCATGCTTGGCCACCAAGAATGAGCCCCGCAGATTGACGCGATACACGGCGTCGAATTCTTCAACCGAAACCGTCGGGAGCTTGCGATTGCTTGGGCCAACGATACCCGCGCAGTTGACCACAATATCCAGCCTGCCCCATTTTTGATCGAGCTCTGCAAATGCCGCGGCGACGGAAGCCTCTTCCGAAACATCGCCAGCGATGGCCGAAACCGAAGCGCCCAAAGCCTGCGCAGTTGCCTGGACACGCTCTTGATCGCGGTCAAAAAGCACCACTTTGGCGCCCTCTTGGGCAAGAGCTGAGGCAATGGCGCGCCCCAAACCATCCGCCCCTCCGGTGATAAAAGCGACCTGATCTTGAAAGCGACTCATCCTGCATCTCCAAGCGGAAGAAGGTTGTTATTTTGATCAAAGGAAAAGGACTGCCCGAGCGGTGCGAGGCTGATGTTAGGCCGATTGGCGACTTCTTCGACCAGTGCCTCCGCGATCTGCATTTCGCCGAGCGAGAGCGAATCACGGATCCGTACTACGCGTGCTCGACTTGCGTCGGGCAGAGCCAAGGTGGCCAAGGCGTGTGCCAGCACATCGCGATCGGTCTCGAAATGCAGCGGGATCTTGGGCGAAAGAATGGCCTGCGACGTGAGCACATTCATCGTCATGGTCGGGTAATCAATGGCTCGCACGAGGCGGCTGGTTGTAAAATCTGCCACGCCGATACCAATCGCGTTACCGTGCGTCTCAGGGGTGAGCTCACGCACAAAAATCCGGCGAATAAAGGGCGTCCGCGTCGGTGTTTGCACTAGATGCGAGTAGTAGCCCCAACAATCCCGCCCGATCACGTTGGGATCGATGCCGGCTCCGCTGATATTTTTCCCCATATAATCGACAATCAGCAGATCGAGATCATCGAACGGCAAGCGTGCCATGAGTGAACGCGCCTCATCGAGAACCTGTGGCTCTCGCGACTCGAACTCTCTCGCTGGGATCACTTCCAAGCGACACAGCTCGTGGCGTTGATTCTCAACTAGCGCGATTCCCCCAATGAACGGTGCCTTGGCTAACTTAACCTGACAGATTGTTTCGACCACACGAGCAAAAGGCACTCGCTGGCAGGCCACATGAAATGCGGTCGCTCCGAGCTCTTTGCCCAGGCCCACGGCGATCATCTTGAGTAAGCCACTCTCTACGGGTCCGCGAAATTCAGTGTGCGGCTTCACCCGATTCACCACCAAGATCCCATCCGCACCGAGAGCTTCCTTCGAAAGATGCACCGGGATGCCATCTTCAGTGTGCCCCAACAGCTCGGCGTCCATCGCGGCATGCACCGGCACCCCGAGGCTGGCTTCACTCACACCATAACCAGCTAACAATTCGGCTTGACCTTGTGCCGTGGCTCCCCCATGACTGCCCATCGCCGGCACGATGAATGGCAACGCCCCCGCAGCTTTTAGCAGCTTAACAACCTCACGGATCACTTCGGCAAGCCTCGAAATCCCACGACTTCCAACCGCTATCGCAATGCGTTGACCCGGTTGCACCGGGAGAGCCCAGCCGGCGCCGAGTGACAGCGCGATATCGAGTTCAGGTGTGGCGGGAAAGGACTGAGTGAGGGCGAATAGCTTCGGAAACTGAGAATCAGGGATGCGCAGCATGGATTGAAAGACTCCGGGCGCGGACTTTAGGCGCTACACAGCCCGAGGCAAGCCCTTCCGCGATGCTAGGCTCAAGGCCAATGCGCCCAGCCGACGCTCCCGACTTCTTTGAACGCCCCGCCCCCGAAGGCCGGAGCCGCGAAAGCCGTATCCGGCTCGACCCTCAGGGGCAATTTTGGCACGAGGACGTGCGTGTCGAGAATCTGCGCATGCGGCGCGCCTTTGCAACCTGGATTGCGCGCCACCCCGTGAACGGCCGCTGGGTTCTGAATAACGGCTACGACTGGGTCTATTTTGCCGTTGAAGACGCACCGCTCTTTGTCGAAAGGATTGATGAACCTGCGGGCACGCCGCTCCTGGTTTTATCCGACGGCTCAACGCAAATCTTGGCGCGGAGCGAAGTCTGGATTGGCCAGAATGATGCTGTCTATGTGCGCCAATACGCGAGCCACTTCACGGCGAAATTCAGCCGTGAAGCACAGCTCCAATTGGAGCCGTGGTTAGAAGAGTTAACAGCGGGAGAAATCGGCTTAGCCCTCAACGGAGAGCTAAGAGCAATCCCGCGCCGGGCGCCTTAGGCATCGCTCGGAGCCAGAGTGCTGAGCTCAGGCTCACTTCTAACTTGGTTCCAATTCAGGAGCTCCGACTTGACCGCCTGCGCCAAGAGCTCGGTGGCCTGCTCAATTCGCCCGCCCCGCACCCAACCGCGCGCAGCGGCCAGGACATCTTCGGCCGCCGAGCTTTGGCGAAACAGGCTTTCATACAGCTGTGCCGCTGACTCAAAGATACCAGCGGCCAGTGTCTCGCTACCGACGCGACGCACATCTTCCTCTGACAACTCATCGACGCTTGCCGCCGCCAAAGCACAAGCCTTTTTGTAGTCATGCAGCTTGAGCCACACTCGGATCAGAGAACCCACCAACTCTGCACGCTGATCCCCCTGCCGACGTGCCGTGCTGAGCACCGTTGCAGCACCTTCAAGATCGCCATCCAGCTCACGGATACTGGCATCCAGGAATGCATCGAGTGTTTGCCCCACGGGCGTGCGCGCGAGGACTGCTCTTGCTTCGACGGGGCGCTCAGCCAAGACGGCAGACCAGCCCGCGACATTCAACGCACGCACCTTCCAGCTATCTGAAGGCGCATTCTCAAAAACAGCCATCGCAACAGCCAGCGCCTCGCCATAACTTCCACGCTCCTGAAGGGCTTGGGCACGCGCTAAGATTTCGCGCAACGCCTCCTCCGGCAGCTCGGGACGAGCCAACGCCTGACGGGCATTCAGGTAACTCGAAACTCCAGAAAACCCGCACAGGATCGCGAAAGGAACGTGATTGAAGCGCAGAAATACTGCAGCCAACAGAAGCCCCACGACCAAAGAAACCGTGGCAGCTGTGCGCCACCGCTCCCGGCCAAACAAAACCGCCATCGCTTGGCCGCCATCCAAAGGCAGAATGGGCAGCAGATTCACGGCGCTGTAGAAGAAATTGACCATGGCCAGCTGCACCAAGAAAAGCTGAAGGCCCGGCTCGCTCTCCAGCATTTCCGGATTCAACGTTTGGACACCCAGGGAGACAAGCCAAGCCGCTGCGGCGAACCCAAGCAGGAAGCCAGCGGCTGGCCCAGCGAGCAGGATCCAGACCTGACCCCAGCGGGACAGCGGCGAAGTTTGCCGCCAAGATGCAGCGCCCCCAAAGAGCTGCAGAAATACCACGGGCTGCTGCCCATAATGCCGGGCTAAGAACGCGTGCCCGAGCTCATGCGTTAAGATGGAGAGAAAAAAAGCTCCCAACCAGAGCAGAGCACCACGCACCGACTGCGAGCTCAAATAGCCAAATAGCAGCGCCAGGACCCAAAAGCTGGGCTGCACTTGCACCGGAAAACCAAAAATCCTGAAGCGAAACACGCCCATCAAGTTCGCACTCAACTAGCACACTAGCGGTGAATGTACACACCCGTTCCCTGCCCCATATCCGCCCCGACGTTCACACCGTGCCAGCCCTCTGGGATTGGGGGATCGCTCCACATGAAGACCACGCGTGCATCGATGGGCGCCAAATTGATGCAGCCGTGGCTGCGTGGGATCCCGAAAACATCATGCCAGTAAGCACCGTGGAGTGCGTAACCCGAGGCGAAATACTGAATCCACGGTACATCTCGCAGTTCAAACCCGGCGGAACCGCGACGCACCGTGACGCCGTACTCCGGGTCCCTGCCCTTTTTGATGTTGGCGAGTCGCCGGCGATCTTCTTCGTCCAAGGGCTCGCCACTCTTCTCCGCTGCTAGCAGCCGCTCGCGCACACCGCTGTCGTCCGCCTTACTCACGCTGGTGTTGGCACGGGTTCCGCCCGCAACGCTAGAGTTCTCTTCCGAATCCATGGCCGCTGCGATGTGTTTGCTCGTGAGCCGAAACGTGCCTTGCGGAGTGGAGAGCGTCTCCTTCGGATCCCCAAAGCGATCGCGCCCTGACGAGATGAGGGTGGCGTAAATCGCGCGCTTGCCTTCATAGAGAACCAGCGTTTGCTGAGCGAGCGAAACATCCATCCATTTCCCGCCTTTTTGGGCAAATTCCGGCCAATCCGGTGGCTCGGTGACGATGCCCAGATCGCTGGCCTTGAGCCATCCGAACTTATCCATCAGCGACTGATAGTAGCGTTCGCCCGCTTGGATGCGTGCTTTGCCAGAAAGCGGGATCAAGGCTCGACGTGGAATGTCGGCACCCGGGCGAACCTCATCACGCCCACGCACCAACTGATAGGACTTCGTCTCCCGCTTGATGCCCCAGGCGAACGGCATCGCAAGACCTTTCGGAATCTCAATTCCGTGGAAGGGCGACGCTGTGTCTGGTTTCACCTTCGTTGTCGGGATCAAGCGCATGTCGACAGTCACGGCAAACCCGCGCTTCACGCCGTCGCTCTCCGTATCAAAGGCGTCGACAAACGACAGACCCGTCTTTCGGCTTACGCGATCAGCAAAGTAGGCATATTCCGGCACTTCGAAGCCGGAAACATTCGGGATCTTGCGCCCGCCTTCCAACCAAAACGGTATCTTTGACGCAAGATCACCGCCGAATAATTCGCCGCGCGTGAGCGAGGTGGAGGCTCGAAAGCCCGGCACTGGAAGCAGCCCGGGGCGAGCAATCCCGCGCGCGTCGAGCGGAACATCATTGGCTCCTGACTCCACTTGCTGCACTTCCTTTTCATGCTCGGCATACCAAGCTAAGTGCTCATCGAGTTTGAATTCACTCTTTCGTTGCTCAGCACCGTTCGGCAACCGCAGGTATTGCGGCGATGTCGCGCGCACAAAGCCATAGCTGTACGGCAGCGGACGCTCCAGATGCGGACGGCGTTGTGTGGCGTGCACCAACGGCGATTCGAGATCCGTGGTGGCTTCGCGTGTGCACACGTAACCCATGGGATAGATGCGATACCACTTCCCCTTTTCGCAGCCCCGCCCACTCACGGCATCCGGATCCCGGCGCACCATCCCACCTAAGCGAATATAGCCGAGGCGTCGCGAGTTATCGTCGGCTAGCTTGTAGACGGTGGCGGCGAGCACCGTGGCGGCCAATTTAGGCGCGCTTTCGGGTGGCGCGGTATCCAGCTCGCCGTGGTCAATCTTAGTCTGTGAGAGTGCCCCGGCGTCGCCGCTGGCGGCGGTTGCTCGTCCTACAGATGTGTTCGTTTTTTGGGGTTCGGAGCTAGAATTGGGTTTCGGTTTGCGAGTGCATGCGCAGACAATCGCCAAGGTGAAGACTGTAGAAATGCCGATCGTGCGCATGCGAGAGGGAGCGTCATAGCCTCCTCGGCGCATCGGTCAAGCAAGTCGACGCTGCCCCCGGCCAGGCCACTCCTCGGCTCAAGATCGCAGTTCTTTTGCGAGGCGCGAAGTAGTAAGCTATCTCCGAGATGGCGCTCCCCCAACTCAAGCGGACAATTGGCGGTTGTGCCGCCCGGATGCTTGGATTGGCAATCTGTGCGTGCAGCGGCGAGCCGAGTGGGCAAAGCTCCGACGTTGGCCCCGTGCTGCCTGGCACTGATTTGTCTGTGCGTACCGGACTCGCCGGGCGTCTCACGCGAGACCAACACGCCCATATTGTGCTGGATGTATTGGGTGTGCAGTTAACCGAGAAGGAACTGTCCGTCTACGGACTCGCCGTACCCCAGGAGAAGAACAGCACTGGGCTCTTTCAGAACGCCGCCGATGGCCAGCCTGCCGGGGACGATTACCCGTTGGCCTTTGGCAGACTGGCCGCGGCCGTCGCCGGCCGTGTGGAGGTCGCAGGGCTTGGTTTGGATCCAGCGTCTTGTGCTGGCGAGGTGGCGTGTCAAAGTCACTGGCTAGCAGAGCTCGGTAAACGATTGTTTCGAAGGCCGCTGTCGGAGCGCGAGCAAGCCGCCTTCGCGTCCCTCCAGGCTTCGGTCGTTGCCGAAGGCTTGGGAGATGAGCAAGCGAAGCGCAGTGTGGTCGAGGCGATGCTTCAGGCGCCGCCCTTCGTGTTCCGCCTGGAACGCGAGAATGCCGCTCCAATCGGAGAGAAGCGCTATCTGGACGGTTTTGAGCTAGCTTCGCGTTTGTCGTTCTTTTTGTGGGATTCTGCCCCGGACGCGCAGCTGCTGGCCCTCGCCGAAAGCAACACGCTGAACGGTTCTCCCCGATCGGTATCGGTTCTGCGCGAACAAGTGCTGCGGATGCTCGACGATCCGCGCGCGCACCGTATGACGCACGCCTT
>JBBSBI010000064.1:0-25339 GCA_038251425.1 Polyangiales bacterium | reverse complement strand
TCGGCAATACGTGCTCGATTCTCCATGCTTTGCGCGGACGAGCGTAGGCACCAATCCCACGCAGCAACCCATCTTCAAAGCCACTGAACAGGTCCATGCAGAGCCCTATGAGCATGCGTGGAGTGTATCAGGTAACCTGAGTCAGGCGTTGTTTTCGGCCGCTCACTTGATGGGCTCCACTATCGCGAACCTTGGCACCGGGGCCGGCTTGGTGAACAAGGGGGTGACGGGGATTTGATTAGCCCTGTCCGATGGCGCGCAGCATTTCCTGAAACCAGGGGGTGTGCGTATCGAAGTGCTTCCCACCTCGGATGCGGGTGAACTCAATGGCGCGTAGGCGCCCGGCTTGGTCTTCGTCGTGGCCAATCACGCCGCTCTCACCCCGCAGGCCCGCGTCCACAGCGAGGTCGTTGCAGCTCTTGATCAAGCGGAGATCTTCGGTGTTTGGTGCGGCGCTCCGCGCGAAGTAACCACTTTTCTGGACTAAGAGCTTCTCGGCGTTCAGGCGGGATTTGAGTTCTTCGCCAAACCATTTACCAACTTGCACTTGGTCGAGCTTCGCATGGCCAAAGGCGTCGCGCGGGACGCTCTGCCCCTTGGCCTCCATGTCAGCGATGATGGTATCTGCTCCGGCTCCCTCGGCGATAAAGATGTTGACGCTATTCTTCGCGTCCAGTCGCGCGCGCAAACGGCGAGCCTCCGATTCGAGATCGATTGCCAGCTCGGGAATGTAGACGGCATCGAGGTCAAGGTGCCCCTCGGTGAAGTTGAGCTCAGGCACGAACTCGCGTCGCTTCAGCCGCGAGCGGTAATCGAGCGCAGTCCTTGCGGTAAGCCAGCCAGAATGCCGCCCCATCACCTCGTGCACGATCAGCATTCTGGGATTGGAGCTTTGCTCGTTCACTACGTTCTCGAAAAATATCGCGCCTTGCTCGGCTGCGGTGTAGGCGCCCAGCGACTGCACAATAGGGTAGACATCGTTGTCGATGGTTTTGGGTAACCCAACAACCGTTAATTCGTAGCCGTTTTTCGCGAGGTAGGCAGCCAGATCGGCGGCCGTCGTGTTGGTATCGTCTCCACCGATCGTGTGCAGGATGGTGACGCCGTCTTTCCGGAGTTGCTCGGCGGCCACTTGCAATGGATCTTGACCGGCCGAAATCAGGCCGCGCGCCAGGCAATCCTTCACGTTGGTGAGCTTCACGCGGCTATTGCCAAGCGGGCTTCCACCATGGCGGTGCAAGCGGGGAGCCGTCTTTCTGAGTTCGGGCGTGACCGCGATGCACTTCCCAGTGAGCAAGCCAGCGTAGCCATCGAGATAACCGATCATCGGCACCTCCGGCGCCAGCTCTGAATAGCGCTCGATCAGTCCACCGACGGCCGAGGCTAAACACGGGGCAAGCCCGCCAGCGGTGAGCAATGCAACTTTGTTCGCAGTCATGTTCGATCTCTTTCCTTTGGGTCGTGTGCCCCACCAGATAGCGAAGTCAGCGGGGAAAGGCAACCTTCGGAAGCCGCGAGGGTGCGGGGGCCTGGCGTCAACTATTTGACGATGAAATGAGGTGAATCTGGCGTCAGGTTTTTGGCGAAAGTGCGCCAGTTTGCGAAAGCAACGTGCGCGCTTAAAGCTTTGCTCTGGAAGGGCGTTCTACGGGGTCAGAGTTCTTGCAGTGAGTGCGAGAGCGAAAGAGAGAAGTGTCGATGTCGCCAGAGAATGCCGTTCTTGAGATCGAATCCAAGCTCAACGCGATTGTTGAGGCCGTCCGTTTCATCGCCGAGAGCGGTGAGCGCACCAATACGTTCATGTTTGAGGTCGAGGATTTTCCAGAGCTAGCGGGGCTCATCGCCTTTGATCCTCAGCAAGGCACCCTCACGAGTCAGATCGAAGATGGCCATTCTGTGCTCAAGTTCTTTCTGCGCTTTGGCGCGCCGAGCGTTTCGTATACCAACCTAACGAATCCAGCGTTTGAAGAGGTAGGGTGTTTGTTCCACGCATCTGGCCGGGAGATTGTTTCCCTTGACGCAGCGTTCAGGATTATCGTTCATGCTGCGCGTGCGCTCCACAACATCACCGAGTTTCAAAGTCAGACCGGTGGCGGGCGGCGTGCGGCACCGCAAAGCGGGATCGAGGTCAAACACAAGTTTCAGGTCTTCGCGCTGCCTGGCAAACGCGTCGCCTGAGCCCCGCGACGAGCGAAGCAGCTGGGAACGCGGGCTGGCTTGGCTTCGGATTTTCCTGTCGAATCGTCGTCAAACGTGACGCCTGGCCGTCGCAAGCTTGCCGTTTTCAGAACCCCAATTTTCGCGGACATGCCAGGAAAATGGGGCGTCCGGTCCACCAGGCCCGTTGACAGCACCCCAAAGATGACGCCACGTAAGTTTCCCAATTGTTAGGAGACTATTGACCATGGATTTTGAAGTCGCACCGCTCCCGTACAGCAAAGACGCCCTCCAGCCGGTGATGTCCCAGGAGACACTCGAGTTTCACTACGAGAAACACCACAAGGGTTACATGACGAAGCTTAAGGCGGCCATCGAAGGCAAGCCTGAAGCAAGCAAGAGCCTGGTTGAGCTCATCAGGTCAAGCTCTGGCGGCGTGTTTAACAACGCGGCGCAAGTCTACAACCACACGTTCTTTTGGGATGGAATGAAGCCCAGTGGTGGCGGCGCGCCTCCCGCAGGCGTTGCGCTCGACTTGATCAACAAGCTCGGCGGCTGGACCAAATTCAGGGAAGAGTGGATCAACGTGGGCGCTAGCCGTTTTGGCTCAGGCTACGTTTGGCTCGTGCTCGAGGCGGGCGAACCCAAGATCATCAGCACGGCCAATGCGGAGACGCCTCTCACAACGGCAGCCAAGCCCATTCTGACCGCGGATGTCTGGGAACACGCCTACTACATCGACCACAGAAACAATCGGAATGCCTTCTTGGAGGCTTACTGCGATAAGCTCATCAATTGGGATTTCGTTGCGAAGAACTTGCAGTCGTAATTCGAAACCTCAGTAAAAAAAGGCAAGGGCCCAGCTTGGGCCCTTGGTCTGTCGGCTCTTGAGGGCGGAAGGCTCGGCAGCTGCCTTAAGCGTCAATTCGCCGGGCGCCTGTACCTGTCCCTGAGCCTGTACCTGCTGGCAGGATGGGTGCCCAAATCAGGCGGTCAAGCGTGCTGTCGTCGATGATCATGCCGCGGTCACTGAAGCGCAGAACATTCTCGATGCCGTCATCTTGCCACTCGCCGACGAAGATGATGCCTTGGCCTTGTTCGTTGTAGCCAAGCTCGACAATGGCGTTCTTCAGCCATCGACCGCCACCCTCGAATTCGAGAGTGTTCGGTAGGGTGTAGAAACCTTCAGAGGGCAGCTTCTTCAACGTTCGGCTCCAGGTGGGCGAGCGGAGCGGCGTGGTGGGATCGCCCCAAAACCAGCGATTGCGTCGGTTCTGCCCCGGGCGAACGACAAATTGCGCTCCGGTGATTGCGGTTTGGCCGATGAAAACAAGCACTCCCGCGGGAAACGCATCTGCATTGCCCGGCAGCGCCTCGGTGGTTCGGTAAAGTCCGGGTTCAGGTAAATCTAACATGTGTTGCTCCTTTGATGACGTCGCATTTTACCGATTGGGGCCACACTCACAAGGGCTTGGGCGCTGTTCGCCTGCGAAACAGGCTGGTAGTGTGACGCCCGCCCACGTTTCATCGAAGTGACAATTCCCTGACAACCCAACGCACGGAGGACGCAATGGCCACGACGAAGAAGACCACGCCAAAAACAGCACTTGCAACCAAGGCCGGGAGCGACGCTACGAAGTTAGTGAAGAGCTCTGTTAAGAAGATCCCGCTCAAGAAAACGCCGGCCACCAAGCAATCGGCTGCGCCAAAAACCAAGCAGGCCGCCCCTGCAGCTCCGAGAGCCAAAGAGCCGAAGCTCGACACGAATAGGTTGGCTGAAGGGGATCGCGTTCCCAGTTTCTCTGCGAAGAGCGCCGCGGGGGTCGTTTCGAATGCGTCACTCAAAGGCCAAGCTTTCGTCCTCTACTTTTACCCGAAAGACGATACACCGGGCTGCACGCGTGAAGCCTGTGGCTTTCGCGATACCCAAGCAGCGTTCAAATCCGCCAGCGTTCAGATCTTGGGTGTGAGCCCAGACTCCACTGACAGCCATGGCCGGTTTGGTGAGAAGTACGGGCTTCCGTTCAAGTTGCTCTCCGACGCGGACAAGAGCGTTGCGTTGGCATTTGGCGTCTGGGTTAAGAAGAAGAACTATGGCCGAGAATACATGGGCATCGAACGCAGTACCTTCCTGGTGGATGCTGCGGGCAAGGTGCAGCATGTTTGGCGCAACGTCAAAGTGGATGGCCACGTCGAGAAAGTGCTGGCAGCCGCAGCCGTGCTCTCGAAATGAAAGCGTCCGCTTACGGGCGGATGCTCTGCTTGAGGCGTTTCACGGATGAATAGGGGGGGGACCAGCTGACTTGGGGAGGCGTGGAGGCTGGCCGTGCAAACAAATAGCCTTGCCCATAGTGAATCCCCATGTCGGTGAGTGCTGCGTATTCTTCCGGGGTTTCGATGCCCTCGGCGACAACCTTCGCGGAAAGGTCGTCGCACATGCGCACGACGTTGCGGACCAGCTTCTGCTGCCGAACGCTCCGCTCGATACCCACGATCAAACTGCGATCCAGCTTCACCACGCTCGGCTCGAGATCGAGGATGCGCTTGAGGTTGGAATAGCCTGCTCCCAGATCATCCACCACCAAATGGATGCCCCCGCGGCCACGGATTTCGCGCAGCACCGTCATGCAGACATCGAAGTGTGTCATCGGCACGGATTCGGTCACCTCCAAGTACACGTCAAAATCATGCGAGAAGATCGGATCGTCGGGTCGGATCAACCACGGATCTTGGAGCTCCGCCGGGTGCACGTTGACGAACACTGGCAAATCGCCGCAGCCGGCAAGGGCCAGCTGCCGGATGATGCGACCCAGCCGCCCGGTACAGCCTGTGGAGACGGCGTATTCGAAAAGCTTGGGCGGAGACTGAAATTCTGGAATGCGGCAGCGGACTAACGCTTCATGAGCGAATATCGTTGCGTCCTCTAGGTGCACAATGGGCTGAAACACGACGCGAATATCTTCGGGGCTGAGCATGCGTTCGAGTGCGAGCGAAGAATCACGTTCTTCGTCCTCGAAAACCGGCGGGGGTGCGAGGGGTGCGATGGATACGGGCGCGCGTTGGCCCGGGCGCGGCGGGCCTTCGGATAAAGACGACAGTGCTTCTCTAGTTGCCATGGCTTGGTTCGGCTCCGGCTCCCTCGATCAACTCCCTTAAATATCCCCCGGCTCTTCATCCTCCGCCAGGCTCGCGCTATACGAAATAGTAATGAATTCATCAGCGCACGGGTTGTATGTAGTTGGCCTGCTTTTAACGGTTGTTGGGGTGAGTGGGTGTAAGGACGCTGGTGAGGTGAGCGAAGCCCAGGCCAAGCTGCACGTGGTGGAGCTCGCTCGAACTGTGCGCGCGGATGTAGCCGAGGTGAGGAATGGCCTGCCCGCCGGGGCTGAGTGCATGGCGGCCTTCTTCAACCGCGAGTCTTTAGGGCCAGAACAAGGCAACGATGCGCGCGAAGCGCTCTCGAAATGTCAGAACAAGGTTCAGGACTTGCGGGTCGCGAAGAGTACATTTTTCGTCGCCGCCTCGATTGATGGGCTCGTGATTCGAAATGATCGGGACCAAGATCTGATGGCCGGGAAGAATCTGTTTTCAGCCTATCCCGAGCTGCGCCAAGCGCTCACCGGAAAGTATGTCGAGACCCAGGGTAGTATGCCTGAGGCTGCCGGCGTGAAAGGTAGGATGGATGGTCAGTGGGTGGCGGCGCAGCCGGTTCGAGTGGCGGGCGCTGTGCGTGGGCTCTACGCGACAGGTTGGTCGTGGGCGGCGTATGCGTACCGGTTGGAGTTCGCACTCCGTAGCTCGGTGCTCTCCTCGTTGCAGGAGCAGCAGAAGGCGCCGCTCCTTTATGTGTTCATCGTGGCGGGTAAATCTGCGTACGGTACACCAATTTCTCCTTTGATTAACGCTCAAGAGGTTGAGCGCCAGAATCCTCTAGCGGGGGCGACGGAGACGGTGCCATTTGCGGGGCGCCTCGAAATCACCGGGCGGCCCTTTGGTTTGTCCGTGATTCGCACGCCGAGCCTAGGCAAAGACATCGGCATTGCGGTGCTGCGCAGCGAAACCTGAGGCCGAACTTAGCTCGCGCCGGAACGCCCCAGTTTGTGGAGCGAGAAAGCAGCGACCAGCACTCCCAGCACCGTGAGCCAGCCGCCTAGGCCCGCTTCAGCGTCCAGCGAAAGGCCGACGCCAAAGACCGCCAACGTGGCGCCGATCAAAATGCCTCTCTTGTGGGATTGGGCGGGGTCGCGTGTACTGGTCATGGCTTAGGGCCAGGCCTCAGCGTGTGCCCGCACTAAGAAATCACGGACATCGCGCTCTAACTTGCGCTCCGCGGTGATGGTGCTGGCGCTGTGCAAGCCCCCCAAATGATCATCGTACATATAATCAAAATCGTACAACACGAGCACGCGCACGTCGGCGTGTTCTCCGGCACCGCTCACCAATTGTAAAGCGTCCGCCATTGCAGGATCCCGCGGCGGCAATGCATTCCCGAGCGCCACGCGTTCACTCTGAGTGAGGTAGGCAACAGCGAACTTGTGCTCCTTGGCTTGCACATCGATTTGGAGGAGTTTATTCACGTCGAGCTCAACGGATTTGCCAGCGCTCGGAGGCTCACCCTCGGAGGAAAATGCGGCGGCGATCACCTGGACGGCTCTGGTTTCTTCGAGGGGCCGGGCGGGGAGCGCTGAACGTGGCGGAGGCCCAGCACAAGCCAGGAGCAAGGATGCACCCGCGAGCAGAATCGGAAAGAGCAGCCCGCACCGTGCGCCAGGCAACAGCTTTCTTTGGCCCGAAGTGGTGGGTTTCGAGGCTGCTCTGAACGCTTGGCCGCCGTTCATCCGCGCCCAAGGTAGCCAAGAGGCTTGGGTTTAGCTAGCTCTGTCGAGAAATGCGGGCTCCGCTCTGGTTTCTTCTAGCTTCCCTGATGCTCGGGTGCCGCGCGAATGAGCTCGAGGATCCGCGGACCGTCGCCCAGAATTTCGGGCGCGCGCTGGAACGTGGTGATGCCGAGGCCGTGGAGGCCCTGATGTCTCGGGGAGCGCTTGTCAGGTTTGGCAAGCGAGGGATCCGGCAACGGTTGCGTGAGCAGGCACCCGAACTCAAGCGCCTGGCATTGGCGCTTCGAGCCCCTCACGCTGAGATGCGCGCCACGCCTGAGGCGCAGGTCCAATTCACCAACGGCCGCCTCGCCAGATTGGTGTTGGAAGGGGACGCTTTCAGAATTGATTTCTCGGGCGGGCTCCCGCCACGCGCTAAAACGCCCACGGAGGCCTTGGAGGCGTTGCACGGCGCGTTGGTGCTGCTTCCTGGCAATGTTCTTTTTCAGACGTTGAGCCCGAAGCTTCGAGCCAGCCTTGAAATTGATCTGGTTGGCCTCCGCGAGAGCCTTGAAGCGCCCGAGGCAGCGCATATTGAAATAGACGGGGATCGTGCGACGGCAACGCTGTTAGGCGGGTACGTCGTGACGCTCGTTTCCGAAGAAGGGCTGTGGTTCGTTGAGGATTTTCGCTAAGTGAGGGAACCATGAGGTGCATCTCCCGGCAGTCCTTCTTGATTGGCGTTGCTGCGAGCCTCGCTGCACCGAGCGCTTTGGCTTTCGGCCAGGCGGGGGCGTTTCATCCGCGCATGCTGCTCACGGGAGCCGCAACTTGGGCGGGTCCCAGACAGCGCGCCCCGGAACGCTGGGGATGGGAGTTGGTGCGAAGAACTAGCGCACCCGCGCGCGCCGTCTGTCAAACGGTCCGAGCCTCAGACAATCGCCTGCTTGCCGAGCCTTTTTGTGTTTGGGCGGGCGAAGGTGAAATCGCACCACTCACTCGCCGCGAACTCCGCGTCTTGGGTCGCTTCATTCAGCTCGGCGGCGTGATGGTCGTGGATGATTTTGAGCCTCGCGCGGGAACCTTCGGTCGTGCTGCGCGTCGTGAGTTGGCACGTGTGCTGCCAGAAACACCGCCGATTCGCCTGGATCCGAGCCACGTGCTGTTCAAAACCTTTTACATGATCGAACGCCCGGTGGGACGTGTGATGGGGGTCGATCACGTGGATGCCATCGTGCGGGGCAATAACGCGCAAGTGCTCTTCCTAGCGCACGATCTGTTGGGTGCACTGGCTCAATCGGAGAGTGGTGAATGGCTATTCGAGACCGAATCTCCCGATCCAATGTTTCGAGAACAAGCGGCCCGCTTAGCGGTTAATATCGGAATGTACCTGCTCTGTTCCGATTACAAGGACGACCAAGTGCACGCCCCCTACTTGATGCGCCGGAGAGCGGCTCGCTAGCCCACACAAGGGAACGATGGGTTTGGCAGATGTATCATGGGCCTTTTCGGAAGATCTTTCCGGGGCATGGGTGTGGGGTGCGTTAGGCCTCGGCGCGCTTTCTGTCTTGCTCTTAGCGCTTGAAACAGCCCGCAGCGAACGTCGCCGCTTCTTGGTTCTCGCTTCCGGGGTACTCGCGACGGCGTTGCTCCTTGCGGCCGTGCTGCGACCTGTGACGGTGAGTTTGCGCGCCAACAGTGTGGGGCCGAAAGTGGTGGTGCTGCTAGATGGGTCCACGCGCCTGTTGATCCCAAGCGACGGCAAGACGCGGCGCGCACGCGCGATCTCCGCTGCGAAGGCCATCAGTTCGACGTTCAAGGATGCCCGAGTCAGCGTCTTGGAGTTTGGCGTGGGTGCGCCGCACGCGCTACAGGGTGAGGGGAACGGTGGCAGCCTCAGCGTCGAGAGTGATCTGACGGCGGCTCTCTCCCAACTGAACTCGCTGGCGCAGGAAAAGCCCCAGGCGTATGTCTTGGTGAGTGACGGGCGTTTGAGCCGCCCTACGTTCGACGACGACCTAACACGTCTGAAGCAGTTGGCTCTTGGTGTTCCTGTTCACACAGTGAGCATTGCCGACGTCGATCCTCCGGACGCAGCGATTCGCGCCGTGCACGCTGCGGGTGCTGCGGTCGCGCATCAACCGCTCTCGCTCACCATCGAACTCGGCTGTTCGGGCGGGCTCAGCTGCAACGAGATCCCTGTCGAGATTCATGAGCTGCGTTACGGTGTACCGAAGGCGCTGTTAGCCAGCGGAGTTGCCAAGCTCAACCAAGATTCGGGGAAAATTGAATTGCAGGTCACGCTCGATCGAGCCGGAACGCGCGTGGTGGAGGTCTCCATCGCGGCGCCTTCGGGCGATTTGTTGCCAGAGAATAATTCTCGAGTGATCGCCTTCACCGTCACCCGTGATCGGATCCGTTTGCTGCACGTAGCCGGGCGCCCAACCTATGACGTGCGCTCACTTCGGATGTGGCTGAAGAGCGACGAGTCCGTTGATCTTGTCGCGTTCTTCATTCTTCGCAGTAACGAAGACGATACGCGCACCACCAGCAACTCTGAATTGGCGTTGATCCCTTTTCCCGTTGATGAGCTCTTTACCGAACATCTACCGAGCTTTGATGCCGTTGTTTTGCAGGATTTGGACGCTGTGGCTTACCACCTGGCGAAGCATCTGCCTGCATTGGCGCGCTACGTGGAATCAGGTGGGGGATTGATCATGGTGGGTGGGCCAACGTCCTTTGCCGGCGGACGTTACGCAGGGACCGAGTTGGAGCGGGTCTTGCCCGTCAGGCTCTTGTCGAGCGAAAAGCCGTTTGACCTTGAGCAATTCGTCCCTAGCTACACGGATTCTGGAAGGGCAGCGCCTGTCCTTAGGGGTCTTCGTGATTTGTTCGGTGATGCGCTGCCTGAAATGCCAGGTGCCAACATTCTTGGGGCGCCGCGTGAGAACGCGTTGGTGCTTTGGGAGCATCCCCGGAAGAAGATTGGGGACACGCCCATGCCGGTTTTGGCACTCGGCGAGGCTGGCGATGGACGTTCGATTGCTCTCGGTGTCGATGGAACTCATTTGCTCGCGTTCAGTGAGTTTGCGGATGAAGGCTCCGGGCGCGGCTTTGGTGCACTTTGGGATGGTCTGCTCGGCTGGCTGATGCGCGATCCGCGCTTTGAAGCGGCACGCACTGAATTGGTGGGAGAGTGCTCCGAAGGTCAACCCACAACGCTCACGCTCACGCGCCTGCCGTCGATGCAGGGGGATGTGACCCTAACGCTGGAGCGGTTGGGCGTTACGCAGGTGGAGCCCATTATCCAGCGCATCCCCAACCCACCTCCCGGTCCCATCAAAATTGTGCTCTCGGATCTCAAAGCCGGCGGCTACATTGCAAAGGCAAAGATTGGCTCAGCGCCACCCACGCGTTACGACTTTGCTTGCGAAAGGGGAGGTCAGGCGTGGAGCGACTCGCGGGTCGATCCAGCGAGGCTCGTTCGGATCGCCAAAATATCCGGCGGGAGAGCTGTGACTGTATCGGGGCTTTCAAGCCTGCCCATTCCACGTCCCGCTGAGGTTGCTGCGGAAAGGCGAGTGAGTGCGCTTCTGCCAGCGTGGGTTTGGTCATTGCTGGCGGCGGTCGCCCTGGGCGCTCACTGGCTGCTCCGCCGCGATAGCGGGTTGGTCTAGGCGAATTTTTTTTTGGCTGGGCATAATTTGAGCGAATTGAAGGAATTCTGTCAAATTCGCTCAATGATGAGGGTGTGAAAGATTGATTTTGCCGCTGCTTGTGGCAATGAAGCTCCAGGGAGTCGCCGGCGGCATCTGCGCTGCGCGAGAGCCTAGGAGACGCATCTTGTGAGCCAAGCATTACCCATCGATTCCAACGTGATCCAAGACCAGAACGCGCGTTTAAGCGCCCATCTTGAGCGTGATTTCCAGAGTTTGGGCGAACGCTTGGCCCGCCGAGGCGTCGAGATTGAGGCAATCACAGACAAGGTTCAACGCTTTGGCGTCGCGATTCCTTCTTGGGGCGTCGGCACGGGAGGCACGCGTTTTGCGCGCTTTCCAGGCTTGGGCGAGCCACGCAACGTGTTTGAGAAGCTGGATGATTGCGCTGTCATTCAGCAGCTGGGACGCGCCACGCCCACGGTTTCGTTGCATCTGCCCTGGGATCGCGTGAGCGATTATCAAGAGTTGGTCGAAAAAGGTCGCTCACTGGGGCTCGGTTTTGACGCGGTCAATTCCAATACCTTTCAGGACCAGCCTTCGCAGAAACACTCCTACAAATTCGGCAGCCTCACGCACACGGATCCTGCGGTGCGTGCGCAGGCGGTGGAGCATAACATCGAATGTATTCAGGCGGGCGTTAAGCTTGGTTCTAAGGCTCTCACGGTCTGGGTGGGCGATGGTACGAACTTCCCCGGGCAACAGAATTTCGCACACGCACTTGAGCGCTACTTGGAGAGTGCCAAGCAGATTTACGCAGCGCTCCCCGGCGATTGGCGAATGTTTTTGGAGCACAAGCTCTACGAGCCGGCACTCTATTCGACAGTGATTCAGGATTGGGGTACGAGCTATTTGTGTGCCACCGAGCTCGGGGAGAAGGCGCGCTGCTTGGTCGATTTGGGGCACCACGCACCGAATGTTAATATCGAGATGATTGTCTCGCGTTTGATCCAGTTCAAGCGCCTCGCCGGATTTCACTTCAACGATAGCAAGTACGGGGACGATGATCTGGACACGGGTGCGATCAACCCCTTTCAGATTTTTCTGGTCTTCAACGAGTTAGTGGACGCAGAACAGCGTGGCGCCGTGGGCTTCGACCCTGCGTACATGTTGGATCAGTCGCACAACGTGACGGATCCGATCGAAAGCCTGATCACGAGCGCTGCGTCGGTGAAGCGTGCCTATGCTCAAGCGCTCCTGGTCGACAGAGCGGCTCTTTCTGCACACCAGCAAAATAATGACGCAATGTCCGCAACTCAGACCTTGCATCGCGCATTCCAGTGCGATGTCGAGCCCATCTTGCAGATGGCCCGCAGTAGGGCAGGCGGCGCCATCGATCCCGTTGGCACCTACCGCGCTTCCGGGTACAGGAATCAAAAGGCAGAGGAGCGTCCTGCGGCAGCAGGTTCACGCTCGGGGATCGTGTAGCCGTGCATGAGCTTGAGCGGCGAAAGGTGATCCTGAAGGCCCTCACGGATCACGGTTCGTCAAGTCTCCGGCATCTCACAGTGCTCTTAGATGCTTCCGACGCCACCGTGCGTCGGGATCTCACACGTCTTGAGTCCGAGGGGTTAGTGCGGCGAGTTCATGGTGGTGTCGAGGCACTCGCTGCAACGCGCGCGAATTCTCTAAAAGGCCAAGACAGCTTCACGGCAAGCCTGAAGCTGCATGAGGCGAGAAAAGCGGCGATTGCTCGAGAGGCTGCGCTGCTCGTTGAGCCAGGCGAATGCGTCATCATTGCCGGCGGCACGACCACCTTTGCGATGGTGCGGAGCCTCGGCGATCGGCAGCTCTTGGTGCTCACCAATTCGTTCTACAGTGCCGAATATTTGCACAAACACACCACTAATCGCGTCATTTTGCCCGGCGGGGAACTGTTTGAAGAGCAGGGGGTGATCCTGAGCCCGTTCGAGCAGGACGTTTTCCAGAACTACTACGCGTCGAAGCTGTTTATCGGCGCCCAGGCCGTGAGCTCGCAAGGGCTCATGCAGACCGATCCGACGCTGGCGCGCTCTGAACGCCGTTTGATAGATCAAGCGGATGAGGTCATCGCCATGCTGGATAGCTCTAAGTTCTCGGCTAAGGGCAGTCTGATTGCCTGCCCGCTTGAGCGAGTGAGTCGGTTAATCACAGATTCCAACGTGAGCCGCTCAGCGCTCGAAATGCTGCGGCGAGCAAACGTGAACGTGACAATCGCCGAAACCGCCGGGCCTCGCGCACTCACACAAAAGACCGAGCTTTCCGCATGAATACGCCGCGCTCCCACTGCGTGGCCGTGATTGACGTTGGGAAAACAAACGTCAAGGTCATGGTCGTCAATGCCACGGGTGAAACCTTGGCACAGCGCACCGTGCCGAACGAAGTAGAGCGCACGGGGCCCTATCCCCATTTTGATGTGGCCGCGATCTTTGAATGGGTTTTAATCGGGCTGGCAGCCTTCGCGAACGAGTATCCGATTGACACCATCATACCGGTCACGCATGGCGCTACTGGCGTGTTGTGGGACGGTGAGGGGCTCGCGTTGCCCGTGTTGGATTATGAGTTTGAAGGGCTCACTGAGATTGATTCCGAGTATCACCTGGCGGCGCGTGACTTTGGAAATACGTGTTCGCCTGAGCTCCCGAATGGCCTCAATTTCGGCAAGCAGCTGTTTTGGTTGAAACGCTGGTTTCCCGTGGAATTCGCGCGTACCACGCAGATCTTGCTGTACCCCCAGTATTTTGCACTCAAGCTGACCGGGCAACTGCACTCAGAAGTCACGTCGCTGGGCTGTCACACCGATCTCTGGGAGCCGGAGCGACAGTGCTTCTCGAAATTCTGTGTGAATGAGGGCTTCGCTAGCAGATTCCCGGCGCTAAGCCCTGCCTATGCTAAAGCGGGCGCGTTGCTTCCAGAGATCGTACGCCGCACCGGTCTCGATCCCAACGTTCGAGTGCTCACTGGCATTCACGATAGCAACGCTTCGTATTTTGCGTACGCTGCACCACGCCAAGAGCAAGCGCAGTTTGCCGTGGTTTCCACGGGAACCTGGGTGGTTTGCATGGCGAAGGGCGTGGGCCTGGCTGGCCTCTGCGAGGAATTGGACATGTTGGCCAACGTGGATGCCTTCGGAGATCCCGTGGCCTCAGCGCGCTTCATGGGCGGGCGTGAATATGAAGTGCTGGCAGAGCGTGATGGGCTTTTGGCTCAACCAACTCTCTTAGATCTCGAGCACGTCCTTGAAACGGCGTTGCCTGTGCCCTGTTTCAGTTCACAGGGCGGCCCGTTTCGAGAATCTAAGGGCCAGATCATCGGGCAGGCGCCTCAGACCCCAACTGGTAGAGCGGCGTTAGCTGCGCTGTATGCCGCACTCATGACCGATCATTGTTTGCGGTCATTGAGAGTTGCGGGCGACGTGATCGTGGATGGGCCGTTCGCTAAGAATCCCTTGTTTGCGAGCGTGCTGGCAGGTCTCCGTCCAACTCAGAGCGTCTTCTTTGCGGATGCAGCCGCAGCGGGGACGGCGCGGGGCGCTGCCCAGCTCGCAGCTTGGCCAACCTTGCTGAGCACTCGGCTCACGCCAGTTGAAGGGCAATTCACCGAGAAGCTACGGGCTTATCGTGAACGCTGGCACGCCGCGCTACCTATTCGAGGATGAGACCTGTCGCAAAAAACGGCACTGCGTCCGGGCCTAGGTCTCCTTGCCCGAGCGCGGCGTCGCAGGCGCGCCGGTGAGCACCCTTTCGTTCATTCGAGATAGTAAGCATGCTTACTATCTTGTGATCGACTTTGAGATAGGGGGATGCTCAACCTCCTGCGTTTGTAGTGCTTGTCTCCACGTCACGGTGGCGCAGCAGGCCGCATGAATCACATCGGGATGGCGTCCGCGCGCAGCAAGTAGTCGCCGGGTTCGAGAGTGGCGACGGCCTGTTGGCTTTCAAAACGGGCTCCGTTGAAAGGGCTCCCGTTGAGCGTGAGCGATTGAGGGTTGGGACAAGGCAGCCAGACTTCAGCGGAAGTGTTGGGAGGTACCCGCACGTGCAGCTCAACGCCCCCCGCTGTGAGCCGCCACTCGCTCACAATCAGGCCATACAGGCTTTTCCACTCGGCTTTCGCAAAACTGAGGCCACCGCCGATGTTCGGGCGGACGCGAAATTGCTTGAATCCTGGTGCCGTGGCCTCGATGCCGGCCACATGCTCATACAGCCATTGCGCCACTGAACCAAAGGCATAGTGGGAATAAGAATTCATACCCGATTGATTGGGGCCCGCTTCCGTCCAGCTGTTCCAGCGCTCCCAGATCGTGGTGGCTCCGTTCTTGATCGAGAAGCCCCAGGAAGGAAATGTCTCGTTCAAGACCAGCCGGTAAGCGACGTCAGCGCGACCGTGGCGCGTGAGGGTTGGCAACAGATAGGGAATGCCAACGAAGCCCGTAGCCAAGTGCCAGTTGTTGGCTTCGATGAGCGATATCAGCCGCTCGAACGCGGCCGAAACTAACTCTTCGGGCAAGAGATTGAAGTGAAGGGCCAGCACTTGCCCCGTTTGGGTTGCCGGTTCCTTTCCAAGGCCACGGATCTCAGCCTCCGGAGTGACGAAGTTTTTGATGAAAACACCGCGAATTGTAGCGTGGAGCGCACGCAAGCGTTTGGCATCTTCAGGCTTGTTCAACACCTCAGCGGTGTGAGCAGCGAGATCGGCGCTGTGCGCGAAGAATGCGGTCATCAGGATCTCGTGCGGAGTTCCCGCGTCGAGCGATACCCAATCTCCGTAGACTTTATATTTCTTGGGATCCGGAGTGCGGAGGCCGTTCTCGGATTCTCGCCAAAGATAATCGAGCCAGCGCAGCATCATCGGGTAACAGCGAGCAAGAAAGTCCGCATCTCCGTAGTACCAATAAAGAACCCAGGGGGCGACGGTTCCAACATCACCCCAGGCGGCATCGCCACCTTGGCCGTGCACGTGATCGTGGGGCAGGGGAGGCGCATAATTGGGGATGCAACCGCGCGTGTCTTGTGAATCGATCAGATCTTGAATCCATTTGCAGAAAAACGCAGAAACATCGCGATTCCAGATGGCGGAACGGATGTAGACTTGTACGTCCCCCGTCCAGCCGAGGCGCTCGTCACGCTGCGGGCAATCCGTGGGCACATCCACGAAATTGGAACGCTGGGTCCAATCGATGTTGCTGACCAGTTGATTGATGAGCGCGCTCGAGCACTCGAACGTGCCGGCTTTGGGCGTGTCGCTGTGTACGACAATTCCCGTGAGCGTGCTCAGCTCGGGATCTCCCGGAAAGCCGGTGAGCTCAGCGTAGCGAAAGCCGTGGTAAGTGAAGCAGGGCTCCCAAATTTCTTCCCCTTCGCCGCTACAGGTATAGGTGTCGATGCTGGTGGCGCTTCGCAGGTTATCTACGTAGAGTTCGTTCTCGGGCCAGAGCATTTCACCGAAGCGCAAGCGCAGCGTGGTGCCGGCGGGAGCTTGCACGCGCAAGCGCACGCGGCCTGCGAAGTTTTGCCCGAAGTCGTAAATATAGGAGCCTTTGCGAGCTTCGAAGTAGCGCACGGCGGCCAGCTCCTCAGTAGGTCTCACCGGGGGGCCAGGATGGGCGCACAGCTTGGGAACGGCTTCAAGCGCCGTGCATTGGACTTTACCCCACGAGCTGTCATCCAACTCTGGGAGCGCGAGCTCGTTCAATTTGAGCGTGGCGTCGTGGGTTTCTCCGCGCAAGAATGTGGATTCCAGGATCGGGCCTGCATGGACCCGCCAGTGCTCGTCCGTTCCTACCCATTCGACTCGACCGTCCGCGTACTCAAGACGCAGCGCCATCAAGAGCGAGGGCCGTTTGTCGCCCGGCTCCTTGACGTACTGAAACGGACGATGATGAAAGGCGAGCGGGCCGCTGTACCAACCAGGATTCAGTAATGCTCCGAGCACGTTGGTGCCGCTCTTGAGCTGTTGAGTCACGTCATAGCAACGGTAGAGAATTCGTTGATTGTAGTCGGTCCAGCCTGGAGCGAAGCTCTCGTCGCTCACGGCCTGCCCGTTCAGCAACGGGTGATAAATGCCTTTGGCAGTGGCATACAGTCGCGCGTCCACGAGCGAGGCGTCTGCCTTGAAAAGCCGGCGAAAGTAATACGCGTTGGGCGAACGATACGATTCGGGCGGTTGGATCCAGCCCGCATTCCAATCAGCGTGCGATAAGAGCCCAACTGCGAAATGTGCTGCTTTGCTGAACTCAGAGGGCTGATCGTTGGCATCCCAGATCCGGACACGCCATTCAAAACGTTGACAGCTCTGAAGTGGTGCCCCTGAGTACTCGATATGCAGTGAACTCGCTATGCTGACCTTGCCACTGTCCCAAATGCACGCACCTCCGGAAGCGAAGCTGCCCAGTGTTGCCTGGATTTGATAGGCGGTTTGCCGTGCGGCGGCCTCACCCAGCTCGTAGCTGAAGCGGGGTGTGGGGCCCTGGACAGCTAACGGATTGATCAGGTAGTCACAACGAAGCGCGTGGGGCGAAGACATGCGCGCCTTCTAACACGGAGCCGGAGTGTTCTGCAGCGCTTGATGTTTGTTTCAGTTCGAGTCTGCTCAGCCGACTCAGGTGAGCCCAGTCAGCGCGCCTTTTGAGACAGCAGGCAACCCGAAGACGCTGAGCTGGCTGCCGAAGGACTTGAGGAGTGCCAGATACAGATCGTTGTGCGAGGCATCGGTGTACTTGACGTAACGCCCTGGCCGAAGCACACCGCCGCCGGAGCCAGCCAAAATGTAGGGGATCCGGTCAGGTGAGTGGGGCTGAGCATCGCCTTGCTCGTTCACCCACATCACAATGCTATTATCCAGCGCACTTTGGCCCATCTCATCGACGGCGCCGAGCTTGCCGAGCAGATAAGCGAATTGCTCGGAATACCAAGAGTGCATGTCGATCATTTGTTGGCGCGATTCCATTGACTCGTCCACCGCATGAGAAATCGTATGATGGTCGCCTTGGATGCCAAGCCAGGAGAAGCGTGCACCCGATTGTCCGGTGGACCACTGGAGGCTCACCACGCGGCTCAGATCGCAGGCCACGGCGAGCGCCATGATGTCCATCTGCTGTTGCCCGATCAGCGGATAATTGCTGTTAGGTCCGGGGTCGGTGTTGGGACCTACGGAAGGAACATGGCACGTGACGGGCGGGATGCTGAGCGCGAGGCTCGTCTCCAGCTCGCGAATCGAGTTGAGGTGAGCTTCGAGCTTTTGTCGGTCGAAAGCGCTCACTTTGGGCATGAGTGCGATGAGATCTCGCTGCGTTTTGTCGAGCACACTCTTGCGTTTGAGCTGGAGCGCGTCGAGCTGCACCGGCATCATTTGACCGGTAGGCGCGACGCCAGCGAACAGCGTTTTGAAGGCAGCGCGTGGATCGTTCTCTGGAGGCACCGCTTCAAAGGCTTTCTTGTAGCTCATGCGGCTCGTGAGTTGTCGGACGGGGTCCAAGGTCGAACGATTGCCGAGTTCGATGGAGCGAAAGCGCGTGGTATTGCCGATCAAATTCGCGATTTCTTGGTCGATGGAGATGCCGCCTGCTGAGCCGTCGCTCAAATGTCCAAACTCGCCAGAACCACCGGGGCCCTCGAGAAGCGGCATGGCACTCATCATGTGGCCCATTCCAAGATCATGGCCGTTGGTTCCTGGACCCGTCCCACGCGAATTTTGATTCACGCCGTCCAGCACAATCAATTTTTGCTTCAGTGCTTCAAGTGGTGCGAGCACATGCTTGGCGGTTGGGTCAGCTGCGACCTTGAATTCAAAAGCCGATTCCGTACCACTCGGAGCCCAGCGATCGGGGATCATGCCGTTGGGGCTGAAAAACACAATAAATCGTTGCGGCCCCGTACCCAGCCCCTGACGTGTTTGCGCCGCGGCTCGGGGATCTCGGACGGACGACGCCATTTTTTCTGATCGCGAGCAGGCCATGGCCTCGAGCATGGGCAATGCGATCAGGGCGCTGCCTGCCCCGTTCAGGAATGTACGGCGGTGGATTCTCGTCTTCATGCTCACTGCGCTCCCGTCGTCGTGTTCCGGTAGAGAAAGGCGTCGCTTTGGGTGAGCGCGACCATCAGCTCCGGGATCTTGTAGCTAGCGGCTTTGAAGGCCGTGTTGAGCTGCTTCAAGGTGCAGACGTCGGGGGCTGAATCTTGGCGGCCGTAGCCGTAACGAAACCACTGGGTAACCGCGCAGGAAGCCACAAGCTCGCTCGTAGCCGCTTTCCCAGCCAATTCAGCGATGCCATTGAACGGGCCGTCCACATCCGTGCCGGTGAGTGCCCCGCTGGAATCCACGGCCACACCATTATCCTGCTCCCGCCAACGCCCCACTGGATCGTAGTGCTCAAAGGCAAAACCCAACGGGTCGAACTGGGAGTGGCAAGCGTTGCACACTGGGTCCACGCGATGTTGCTCGAGGCGCGCTCGTGTCGAAAGCCCCATCTGGACCGGAGGCGGGAGCGTTGCATTCACTGTGGCAGGTGGAGGGGGCGGCACCTGACAGAAGAGCCCGCCCCGGATGAAGACACCCCGCGCCACGATCGAGGTTTGATTCGCTTTGGCGTGCGTCGCGAGGAAGGCGCCTTGAGTGAGGAGGCCAGCGCGTTGGCGGGGTTCATCGAGCGGAGCGAAATCAGACCCAGCGGGCGGTGTCACGCCGTAGAATTTGGCGAGTGCAGGATTCACGAAGGTGCGCGTGGACGTGAGCAGCGTGGCCAGTGTGCCATCGCCTTCGAAGATGGCAGAATCAAGGAAGCGATTCGTTTCTTCAACGTAGAGCGCACTCGTGGCAGGCGAAAAATCCGGATAGATTGCCGGATCTTTCTCAACAGTTCGAACATCTTTGTAGTTCCACCATTGCTCGTGGAAACGATGCGACATGGCCTTGGTGCGTGGGTCGCTCAGCATGCGGCGCGCTTGGGTAGCTACGAGCGCGGGCTGGGCCAGCTGCCCTTTCGAGGCAGCATCCAGAAGTTGATCGTCGGGCATGCTTCCCCAAAGCAGGTAAGAAAGCCTAGATGCGAGCTGATAATCGGTGACCTTTACAGCCGCGCCCATTTCACCCGCCTCCACGCGATACAGAAAATGCGGGGACTCCAAGAACGCCTCGAGCACCGCTTCGACGGATTGCGCGAGCGTGAGCGAACTGCGAACCGTGGCAAACAGGCTGCTCAACTCCTGGCTTTCAGTGACAAGAAGCGGGCGGCGCCAGGCCCGACTACCAAACGCTTGGATCCAGGTGTTCACACACGCCGTTTCTCCGCTGGCGGGATCACACCCTAGAAGGGCTGGCAGATTCTGGGAAGCCCGCGCTGAAATGACTTCGGCGGCCTCCATGTATTTCTGAGCAGTTAACCTCGATACGGCTCCCACCTCAGCGTTGTTGTCGTAGCCGGCTCCACCTTCGACGGGCAATGCGGCGCCGGGGTAGCCTGTATCGCGTGTGAGATCGCGCACCGTGTTGTCGTACTCAAACGGCGTCATGCGCCGGATAGGCGAGGCGCCTGGCTGAGGCGCGGCGTTACAGTCGATAGCCTTTGCGGTGGGCACGGGCTGCGTAGTCGAGGTGCTCGGCGCATCAGTAGGTATCGTGGCGGCCGTGTTCGAGGTGCTCGGCAACATCGAGTTCCCGCTGTTGTCCGCGACACCACCCGAGCAGCCCGCCAGGCAAACGGCCGCGAATAGAACCAATGAGGAGCTGCGGTGGGCTTGCAACCCTACAAGCACTCTTGCAATCATACGAGGAAGAGTACCACTCCCCGTTAGCACTATGGCATCTAAACAGGCCAGCAGTTAGCATAATTAGAGCAGTCCTCAACGGCGGCTTGGATATCTTGCCCCGGAATTATCATCGAGAAATTGAGCAGAAGTTGCTGGTTGTTGGGGGAAGCGCTGCCGCGACCTACGATGGCCCAATGCTTGAGTGTCCAGTTCCTGCACTTCGCCTTTGTCGTTGCACCTTCGCACGTGTCGGTGCGCAGTTAGCCGTGGTGCTTGTGTTGTTGGTCGGACATCTGCCTGTAGCATCGGCCCAAGTCGTGTGGCCGAGTGACATCGATGTGGTACGGAGTGGGCTCCAGGCTGCAAATGCAACGGAGCGTGTGCGAGCCAGTGAACGCTTGTCGCGCTTGCCAGGCGGTGTCTCCGCGGAACTCATCTTAACGGCACTCCGCGACCCCGAGCTGGAAGTAAGAATGAATGCCGCCGCCGCAGCAGCGGAAAGGCGGATCCCAGGTACGGGGCTCCTCGTTGTGCCTTGGCTTGCCGAACCAAGCAGTGAAATTCGATTGGCCGCGCTGGGCGTGCTCAAGACTGACCCAGTGTCGGAGAGTGCTTCCGCACTGGCCCGCGCACTGAGCGACACGGTGGTGGAGGTTAGGCTCGGAGCCGTTATCGCGCTCGGGCGCCAGAAAAGTACAGTAGCCGCACGCCTCTTGATGGGGCACTTGGATGATCAGGACACGAAAGTGCGCGGCCGGGTGTTTCGCGTGCTTGCGGACTTGGGTGACACAGCCAGTGTTCTCCCGCTGGTGGCAAAGACCGACGATCCCGATCCGAGTATTCGGACTGAAGTGGTGCGTGCGTTGGGTAGGCTTGGGGATGCACGGGCGTTAGCTGCGCTCATCGCGGCGCTCAAGGATCGTGATGAAACAGTGCGTTTGGCCGCGCTCTGGGCCCTTGGCAGGGTGCGCGATCTCCGCGCGATCCCTTTGCTAGCGGGTTTGGTTCAGGCGTTCCCGCGCGCCTTGGAGCAGGAGGCGGGCCTTCGCGCGCTAGCCACCATCGGTGGAAGTGAATCTGCAGCGGCTGTCATGGGCGTATTCTCTTCGACTCAGCCAGAAGCTGCGCTGGAGTCTGCAAAGAGGGCTCTGGTAAGAATCGGAACGGTGACAGTTCCACTCCTTCGACAGTGCCTGCTGTCGTCAGCGGTCAGCGCTGTTTCTGACCGGTGTTTGGGGGTTTGGTCTGAGATTGATGCGGTGGGAGCCATGGCGGCAGCCTCTGACGTGGCAACGTCGGGCGTGGCTTCACGCCCTGCGATCGTCTTAGCACTCGGAGCCAGCCGTAATGTTGCTTCTCTGCCGGCTGTGCTTGCCGGCCTCGTGGACGAGGACTCCTCCGTGCGTGCGCAAGCGCGGAACGCGTGCGCTCTGATCTTGGGCTCAAATCCCGGGCAAACGCGCGCCGTGGATCCGATTTGGGAAGCTCTCGAACAATATCGAACCGATGAGGCGATCCTGCTCCAACATATCAACCTGCTGGGTCTGACAGGCGCGGAACGTGCGAGTCAACGTCTGCTGCCGTTCTTGACAGCAGGTAACCCAGTGGCGGTTCGTTTAGCGGCCATCCGAGCTTTAGGAAATTTTGAGCCAGGAGCCTATGGCCGCGCATTGATGCGGCTTTTTGACGATCAAGATCCTCGTGTTGTCGGGGAAACGGCGCTGGCACTCCGACGTGCGGGAGGGGCAGAGCTACTCCCCTTGCTCTACGAAAGGCTTCGTTTGGCGGTCGGTCCACAAAAGCAGGTGTTGCTCTTGGCGCTCCTTGGCCCGCTTCGACAGAGCGCTGATCCAGCGCTTCGGGAACGTGCGCTCGCTGAGATGTTGGCTTCGGAGGGGGCCGAACGGGATAGCTGGCTGGAAGCACTCGGAGGTCTGCGTTCCAGAGCTTTGGTCAAGCGCCTGGCGGAGCTCGTCGCCGCCGGCAGGTTTAACGCTGCGGATCGACGGAAGCTGGTTGATACGTTGGCCGACGTTGCGACCGCGCTGCCTCTTATCCGCCGGCTGGCCACTGACCCAAATAGCTCCGTGCGTGCGGCTGCCGTATGGGTTTTGGGAGGCCTCGGCGAGTCCACCGACTTGGCAATACTGGGGGTAGCCACGCGTGATAGGGATGTCATGGTGGTTGTGAGTGCGGCGGCTGCCATTTCTCGGCTATCGCGTCGCACGGGGAATATCGGGCAATCAGCGCTTTGTTCGCTGCTGGCTCACCCGCATCCTTACGTCCGGATGAACGCCCTTCTGGGGCTGCCAAGAGAAGCTTCGCCTTGCTCGGAATTGGTTCGCGCGCAGGAGTCGTTGACTGCCTGTTCCGACTCCGATCCCGAGTCCGGTGTGCTTCAATCGTGTGTGCCACAGAGCGGGGCGCGGCTGGAGTCCGGTGGCGAGCCACTCACGGTACAGATCATTCCCGTGGGCAGCGGCAAGCCAGAACCCGAGGCGCCGTTCGCGGTGAATTTTTCAAATGGCCTCGTCCGCGCTGGGATCGCGGACCGGAAAGGCGCGGTGTTTGAGGCTCAGGCAGTGCCCGGCCAGGTCAGCCTCTTGGTGCCAGCTCACCTAGCTTGGTGAGGGCTTCATTTTGAGGCGCACTGCATGGCGCACATGAGATCGCCGGGTGCACAACCACAGGCACTCTTCTTCTTTGCAGGCGCTGCGGCCGCGGCTGAGGCTCCGTCAGGCTTGCTGGTAGCCGCGGCAGGCTTTGTTGTTTTCTTGCCGCTGCCAGACGTGCGACTTGTTTTGGTGGTGGGAGCTTTAACTTCTGGCGCTGCACTACCCTCCTCGGCCGTTCCCGTAGCGGGCGGTGCGGCAGCCGCTTCCGCGGGCGGGCTTGGGGTTTTTTCCTGTGTCGCGACAGGAGCCTCCGCGACCCGATCCTGGGTGGCGGTTGAAACGGCCGCACCCTCGGGAGTCGTGCTCGCGCTGGGTTTGAGGATCAAGGTGAGAGCAACCGCCACAATACCAACCGCGACTACCGAGAGCAGAACGTAGAGCGCAGTTTTGCTCTTCTTGCCTTCGCCGTAGTCGGCGCCACCTGCGAACGGCGAGGGCATTGCCATCGCCATCGGTGACGCCCCGCCTAGCGGCGAACCCCCTCCGAGCGGGGAAAACCCAAGAGGAACAGCAGCGATGCCTAAGCCCGGGACGTTAGCTGGTGACTTCTGTGCGGCTGTTGCCAACGCCTTCAAATCAATCAGACCCGAATCCTCACTCGGAGACGAGGGGCCCGGCGCAGGGCGGGAGGGCTTGGATGCAGCTGCCGCCGTGAGTGCCGAGAGCGAGAACAAAACAGAAGACTCGTTTCGGGCTCCCGTGGAAGCGGTAACGGGCGCAGCTACGGGCGCTGGTGCTTCCTGCTGATGAGCGCTCGTTGTGACTTCCTCTTCGCTGCCGGCGGTTGCAAATCCTCCAAAAAGATCGGCGGCTCCACCGAGGGCGGCAGCCCCGCGCGTTGCGATTTGCGTTCGCTCGTCCTCATCCACGTCGATCGTCGCAGCGGGCTTCTTGTCCCAAGGCAGCGCAGCTCCTCCTGCAGTCGGAGCCGATAAAGTAGGAGTCGGAGCCGCGGGCTTGGCAGCGGGAGTGTTGATAGCCTGCGTTAACTCTGAGACCTCACCTAAGGCCTTCCAGTCAGCAAAGCCTTCCGCCCAAACGTAGGTTTCGCGAGTGACTTGGCCGTTCTTGAAGGTTTGCACGAGATCGGCGAGCGACATGCTGCGCTGATCATTCTCACCGAAATCGACGGTGTATTCCCCGGCTGAGCCCGCGGCGGCGTCTTCGCCATCGCCTGAAGCTTGAGATGTTGAAGGCGTGTCAGCGGCGTAGACATTCGGAGGATCGACTTTGCCATCGATCACAATCGTGGTGCCGCACTTGCGACAGCGGATCTTGGCCAGGCGATCTTGGACCTTTTCGTCTGTAATTGAATACTTGGCGTCACAGACAGGGCAGGTGATCTTCACGATAAACCTTCGGGTAATTCTCTGGTGCAGGCGTTGGACCCTGCAGCAGAAGGGGGTGCTGAGTTTAGCTGGAAGCCCGATGGGCTCGGGCGATTGTTTTGTTGGGTCGTGGGCATCAGCTTGAGCGGGGCTTTCTTACCATCACTTGTGCCGAAGCTACACCGGCAGTGAAAAGTGGCAAAACGTTCGACCCATTTGTCCTCAAACGCTTGGGAGACCGGCATCCTACAACCTCCCACTGTTCGCGCTCGGACCCTCAACCAAGCCCAGGTCGACGAGTGCTGAATCGTACCAGCGCTCCACCTGGCTTCGAAAGGGCCACATCCAGCCGTAGTCCGGCCCGGTGAACCGGCTAACGATCCTTTCTCTCAGTGCTGGGCTTTTTGCGGCCTCCGGCCCCAAATAGAAAGCCGTCGCTCGCAGGGTTTCTCGGTAGGCCTCCCACTCGATACGTGCGCGTCCCCAAGCAAGCCCAATGGGGAACAGGGGTAACAGGTAGAGAAGTGCCATCCCGATGAGCCCAAAGCGTTTCCGCTGCAGCAGATGTATCCGTTCATGGCAGAGCGTGATGATCCGATCGACGTCCGAAGTCCGCTCCCAGGTGAGGGGAGAATAGAGGGTGAAGCCAATGACGGTGTGGTAGTGCGAAATGTAGGAACGTTGCTGGCCTAGCGTGAACACCCGGAGTGCGCCGTCGATCGCATGTGAGAATCGATCGTCACGCTTGCCGACCAACCGAAACCCGGGGAACTCAACCGCGAGGTCCCTAATAAATGCATCTGACAATGGGAACTTAGAGTCCATTATTAAAGTGATAGTTTGGATATCGTTGGGTGGTTTCTAGTTTAGGTTATGTTTTTGTTGTAAGTAATTAAAATTACATAACTATTCACACTTCAT
>JBBSBI010000063.1:0-25349 GCA_038251425.1 Polyangiales bacterium | reverse complement strand
TTGGCGGTATGAGGTTGGGGTTCAGAACCATGGCACTCACACTTCGTTTTCCCTGGAGGCCCGCTCGCGATTCTGGGGTGTTCCTGGGCGGCACGCGGGCTGAGTTGCTTTCCGATGCGGGGTTGGCCTTCGACGCGATGATCGCGGCGATCGATGCCGCAGAGCACCAGATATTGCTTGAGATGTACTGGTTCGCGAGCGACGTGGTCGGCTGGCGATTTTGCGAGCACTTGCGTGCAGCAGCTGCGCGCGGGGTTCGAGTCCGAGTACTCTACGATAGCCTGGGCTCCTGGGACACGTCGGAGGAGCTGTTCGACCAGCTGCGCGCGGGCGGGATTGATGTCGTGGAGTTCAGCCCAATCGCTCCTTGGCGGCAGCGCTTTGCTTGGAGCCGTTTGAGTCGCCGCGATCACAGAAAAATTTTAGTGATCGACGCCCGTGTGGGATTCACCGGTGGCTTGAACCTCTCGAAGCACTCCTTGCCGGAGGCGGAGGGTGGGTATGGGTGGCGCGACGATGCCGTGAAAGTGGAAGGCGCTGCCGTGGGCGTGCTGGCTGCGTGTTTTTGGGCGATCTACCGACGCGAAAAGGGCCGACACGCACCGCACCCTGCTTGCAGCGACGTGTTGCCCGTTTCCGACCCGATGTTGGTGCGGGTGTTGGCGCAGGATGGGCCCCGCAGGCGCACCCAGATCATGCGCGCCTACCTGGAGCAGATCCGTGGCGCCAAGCTGCGCGTGTGGCTGAAAAATGCCTATTTCATTCCGGATCGGAGGGTGCGCCAGGCGTTGGCAAGGGCCGCTCGTCGCGGGATTGACGTACGGGTGATCGTCCCCAGACACAGCGATGTGCCGATTGCCAAATACGCCGGCCAGAGAACGTTCGCGGGCTTGATGCGGAACGGCGTGCGCATCTTCGAATGGTTGCCAAGCGTATTGCATTCGAAGACGGCTGTGGTCGACGGGATATGGAGCACTGTGGGAACCTTCAATTTGGATCACATCTCTTTTCGCACGAACCTGGAGGTGAATCTTGCGGTGCTGGACGAAACATTCGCACAGAAAATGGAAGCCACGTTCCTGAAAGATCTTGAGAATTGTACGGAAATCGATCCTCAAGCATTCAAGCTTCGTTCTTGGGTTGAACGCCTGGTTGAGCTGGTGCTGTATCAGTTTCGAAGGCTTTTTTAAGGTTGGAGGCGGTGCGATGGCCTTTGAGTTGAGAACACATGGGAGCCTCGATGAGATCGGCCAAGCCGCGTGGGATTCGCTGCTGGCGCCCGAGGATCCGCCCTTTTTGGCTTACACTTGGCTTTCACTGCTCGAAAAGACGAAATGCGTGGCCCCCGAACGAGGCTGGCAGCCGTCGCACATTTCGATTTGGGAGGAGGGGGCGTTGGTGGCCGCTGCGCCCGCCTATTTGAAGGGCAACAGTCAAGGCGAATTCGTTTTCGATTACAGCTGGGCTGAGCTTTCCCAGCAGCGCTTGGGTGTTGCCTACTATCCGAAGCTGTTAGTTGCGGTGCCGTTCACCCCAGCTTCCGGTCGGCGGCTGTTGGTGCGTAAGGGTGTGGACGAAGCGTTGCTCTTGGCCATGTTCGCGGAGGGGTTGCGGGGCCTCGTGGAGCCGTTGCAGTGTTCTTCTGCGCACGTTCTTTTCCCGAACCGCACACAGCGTGAGGGGCTCGTGCAGGGAGGTCTCTTGCATCGCCAGGGTCTGCAATTCCATTGGCTCAACGCGGGGTACAAGAACTTTGATGATTTCTTATCCCGCTTTAGCGCGAAGCGCCGACACCAAATCCGACGTGAACGCCGTGAGGTGCGTGAGGCCGGGATTGAACTCAAGATCCACACGGGCCCGAGCATCACCGAGCAGGTCGCCCACGCGATGTACGAGTTTTACGCCGATACAGTGACCAAGCACTATTACGGTCGGCACTACCTCTCACGCGAGCTTTTCCTAGCGGTGTGTGAACAAATGCCGGAGCAGCTGCATATCGTGATGGCCTGGGAGAAGGGCGAGCCGATCGGTGGTGCGTTCAATTTTCTCGGCAAAGATGCCTTATTTGGGCGGTATTGGGGAGCACGTGCGGAGCGGCCGTTTCTCCATTTCGAGGTTTGCTTCTATTCGGGCATTGAAGATTGCATCGCGCGGGGGCTGAAAGTGTTTGAGCCCGGAGCCGGTGGGGAGCACAAGTTAGCTCGAGGCTTTGAGCCAACAGCTACAGATTCTTTGCACTATTTGGTGCATCCGGTGCTCGCACGTGCGGTGGGCGATTTTGTTGTCCGAGAGCGAGCCAGCATCGCGCAACATATCGCTGAGGCCCAGGCGGAGCGCGTGTTGAAGGCTCGTTGAGTAGGGGTTAATCTGAAGCTGACTGAGTCACCGCGAACGAAATAATCGCCGGATTCTGAAAGTCACCCGCGGGTTCGCTGCCTTCGAGTAGCCGCCGCCACAGGGGCACACGGAGCGAAACACTCAGTTCTGTGAGGCCGAGCTGGTAGCCAACGCGTAGCGCGCCTAAGAGTTCCGTGCGCCCCAAGAGGCCATCCTGGCGGATCTTGCCATGCCAGCGTTCTGCGTTGTCATGGCTGACCTCTGGACCCAGGCTGGCGCTCAGCGCAGGGGTGATGTCCGTCCCGGCGTGGGCACCCGCGTAAAGCCGGCCCGGACAACGACTATCGACATCGGTGCTCTTCACCGTCGACTCTTGAGTAGAGGAGCGTTGGCCACTCTCCGAAAGTCTCGATGAGCGTCGGGGCGAACGTTCGCGGGCGTCCGAAACGCGAGCCGCACGTTGGCGGCGCCCTGGACCACGGCCAACAGCTCGCCCTCGCCGGCCTTGTCCCAGCCTCCGATCGTGACTTCGGCGACGTCGGAAACCGCAATGCGGGCGCGTTGCCGGAGACCAACGGACAGAAACAGAAACCAAAGAGCAGGCCACCTAGCCGACAGCACTCTGACCCAGCTCACCACGTCACCGAAGCTCAAGGAGCAGTCACCGCGACCCCATGCGGAGCTGAGCTCATTCACCCAAAGCCGGAGCCAGGCAACGATAACGCGACCTCCGACACCATCCAACGCCGCGCTCGTCTCGGTGGGTTGCTCACTTCTACACCCGGTTGGCCGCTTGAGGCGCACGCGATGCTTTTTTGGACACAACGGGTTTTGGGCGCGGCAGACCAGCGATCCTCGTGTCCCGCAGCGCGCGGCCCGACGAAGCCCTTCCGGTGCAGCCACGCAGAATCCGCTCCGCCGAGCGTTTACGAGGTCCCGTGTGCTTCAGTTCAGCCAGATCGAGCTGGAGCAAATGAACAAACTCACATACGCGACTTCGGATTGCTGTCGTCATGACACCCCGTTGTTTCAAGGGTTAATCCGAATTTGCGAAATCATATGGCTTGGCTGTTTTCAACTTGCGTGGAGTCTTTTTTTATGGCTAATGAAAGACTGATTCATGGAACAAAAAAGGTGGGAACATCAAAGCAGGTTTTTGTTGGTGTGTGGCGCAGGGGGTACTGGGTGCGGCGCTCGCTGTTACGGTAAGTAGGGTCTTAACAGACCTCTGAGATGAAGTCGGGGACTGTTCCGCGCTATCAAGCCCGTCGAGTTCCCCGGGTGCACTCCGTTTCATACCAAGTCAACGCCCAGTGATGGTCACGCCTAGTTGTTCTGAGGATGCCTACCAGAAGGATCCCACTCGGCATCCGTCCCACGTGGTGCTTAGGTCGTGCTTTTCAGGTGCTAGGAGCCACTCCAGGATTACCTGGAATTCAGCCTGCATCGCCGCTCTCCCAAGTAGTGAAAGCGCTAGAGTCAGTGCAACTGGCGGTAACGGTGCCCAACGGGACTGCGGGAGTTGATGGCAGACCACAGTACGCAGTGAATCTGAAGGGCAACGTCCAATCATTGCTCGACCGAACGAAGTCTGGCGACCGCTACCGCGCGACGGGATCGGCGGAAGCCGCCGCGGGTATGTCCGCTGTGCGCGATGCTATGCGTTGTGCGACAGGCCTGATGTTGCCACGTGGAAACAGCACCGAGCGCTGCAAGGGTCGCGAGTCGGCGCGATCGCGACCCTTGAAACCTGTTTCGCGAAGTGGCAGCCTTGACCTGCCCTAACGCTGCAGTTATCATGAGGTGCTTCCTTCATTCACGCGGGCAATGGGACGGACGGGGAGGAGTGCTAATGACCAGAGAGTTGGAGGTGAGCGAGGAGGACGTTTCTCCCGACGAGATGCGTCTCGTAGTAAGGAAGCTGCATGAGATCGCACGACAGAGCACGCTGGACTACGCCATTCGCGTCGGAAGCTTGATTGTTCACTATTTCTACGCGGGGGACGTGGACGCCTGGCGCTCACGTGGCCCGAAAACCAGCTCGTTTCGTAGTTTAGCGAGTCACCCTCAGTTGCCGATGAGCGCCTCGGCGTTGTATCGCTGCGTCGCCACCTTTGAGATTTGCGAGCGATTGAATGTCGTCAACCGTTGGAAGTGCCTTGACGCGAGTCACCTGCGTGTCGTGCTCCGGCTCCGCGCGGAAGATCAAAGTCGGCTGCTGGCGGCCGCGGATCGGGAGCGCTGGAGTGTGCAGCGGTTGGAGACCGAATCGCGCGGCCTGACGCCCGCGCGCAGTGCCGGGCGTCGCGTGAAGCCGCGCGCCGTTGCCTATGCCTCGGCACTTGAGCGTTTAATTCGGAGCAGCGAAGTGATCGAGGACTCCACGGACGGGAGTGCTCTATCAGCCGAAGAGTACGAGTACGTCGAGGAAACGCTGGAGCGGTCGATTCGGAGTTTGTCACTAGTGCTCGAAGTGCTCGGTCGCTACAAGGTCAACGCTCGGTCGACACCACCTCCCGCGCTGGAAGAATTGGCGGACGCGGTCCGTCCCTACCGCGATCGATAGGTCCCATAGCTCTCGTCGAGAAGTGAACAGGAGCGCGTAGTGCCTGAAATCCGCACGCTGCATGCGTGCCGGGCGGGGGCTGGAAACGGAGCTATGGAACGGCTTGAGGCACGGGCGGGCGCAACGCGAGAGCAGCCGGCAACCGCCACTCCCCGCTTCCTATCCCCACCGAGCCAGCCCCGACCTTACTCGGTTCGCTTGCGCATCCCGCGACCGCGGCGCCCGCGGATGGTGGCCGCGGTGGTTTTCCGCGGGCGCGGATCAAGTGCGATTCAACAATCGCGCCCGCGCTTTTCACGATCACGCTGCCGCCGATTTGCGCGAGAGCTTCTGCTATTCGCCGGCAGCCGGGCTTAGCGCCGCGGCGGTAGCGGATTTGCGCGAGCGTTTCGACGCCGTCCGCATATGTGTGGTGTACAGGGTCAATCCCGTGAAGGCGATTCCACCCAGCATATTCCCGAGAACCGTCGGGATTTCATTCCAAATGAAGTAGTCGGCGATGGAAAACTTGCCGCCTAGGATCAACGCCGACGGGAACAAAAACATATTCACGACGGAGTGCTCGAAAGTCATGAAAAAGAACAGCATGATCGGCATCCACATCGCAATGACCTTGCCGCTCACGTTGGTCGAGAGCATTGCACCGACGACGCCGGTCGAGACCATCCAGTTGCACAGCATCCCGCGCACCAAGATGGTAAACCAGCCTCCAACGCCGTGGGAGGCGTAGCCGAGCGTGCGTGCCACACCGATCCCCGCAATCTTTTCCCCCACGGGCCCGGCGGTGGACGTAAAACCGTAGGTGAACACGTATGCCATCATGATTGCCACGAGCAGCGCTCCCGCGAAGTTTCCCAAGAAGACCAAGGCCCAGTTCCGCAGAACTCCAGCGATGGTCACCCCCGGCCGTTTGTCGATCAGCGCGAGCGGGCTCAGCACGAACACGCCTGTCAGCAGATCGAAGCCGAGCAGATAGAGGATGCAAAAGCCGACCGGAAAAAGCATCGCCCCGATCAGAGGAGAACCGGTTTGCACCGTCACGGATACCGCGAAGACCGCGCCCAACGCCAAGAGCGCTCCGGCCATCGTGGCTCGGATCAAAGTATCCCGCGTAGACATGAAGATCTTGGCTTCACCATCGTTCACCATTTTCGTTACGAATTCAGGCGGGGTTAGATAGGACCTCGCGATCACTCTCCTGTTCAACCCTACATATATCGAGGGTCGAGTCTGTTAGTCGAACTGCTGCTCGTCGGTGACACGCTCGAGGGATGGCACCGCAGCAAAGCCTTCGCCCGGAGCTTGCCAACGGGGTCAATCCTAAAACTGAATAACTTGGATGCCGATGCGAATGGCGTTCTGTGGGACGTTGCCTATGTCGAGGTGCTGGAAACGGGTGAGCATTAGGGAGAAAGCTCGGCGCGGCGGGTCGCGGCGGGCCAAATCCCGTGTGTAGCGCGCCATCCGAGATCAGCCGCGATGGCCTCCGTGGAGCAACGAAACGACGGCACCGGAAATCCGTCCACCTCTAGGGGCGGTAACGCGCCCAATCGTTCCGCTAAGCCATTCAGGTAATCGCGTTGGCGAATCGGCTCCGCGTTCACGTTGTAGATGCTGCCAGCTCGCGCTCCCTCGACCGCCGCCACCACCGCCTGCGCCATGTCTTCCACATGGACGAGCGCAATGTAGTTTACGCCGCCGTTAACGATAGGCGCATTTCTGGCTTTGACGCGGGATAAGAGCGCCTTTTCGAATGTGCCGGGGCCAATGAAGGATGCTCCCCTCAAGATAGACCACTCGAGTTCACGGACCGGCACGGAGCGTACCGCTTGCTCCATACTGAGGACTGGTCCCGCGATGCTGCTTCGCGAAGCACTCGAGTCGAGCGCAGTCGGTTCGGTGACCCACTGTTCACCACAATCGGGGTAAGCCATCGTGATACTCTGCTGAAGGTAGCGACGAACGCGACACTTTGCACACGCGGACAGCAAAGCAACGGTGCCCTCGACGCGCAGCCGCGTATTCGCATCCCAAGCTCCGGGCGTTGAGATTTCCTTCGGTATAGCGGTGGCGGCGTGAATCGCTACGTCACAACCGTCCAACAGCTCCAGAAGCCGAGTTGCAGCATCAGAGGCGAGCAAATCGAAGTCGACTGGCTCAACGGAGGCCGTCGCCACGATGCTTGCGTGTGCGGTTCGCGACAATGCCCTAACTGTATGACCGCGCGCCTCCAGTGCTGGCAGTAAGCTTCGACCGAGCACCCCAGTTGCTCCTATGACTGCTATCTTCATCGCGGCTATCGTTAGGCGAATCCCTATTAGAGTTCAACACTCCTCTGTCGCTGATCGAGCTTGCGCCCCGCCCGGGGCGCCGGGAGCGCCGCAAGTGTCGTTCCCATTTCCAGTGATCTTTCGAGACGCAACGGCCGCCTCGCTCGTTCCGGTGCAGCCGACACCGGAGCCTTCTGCTGGCGTGGCGTGAGGCTGAAGCGTGCGCGAGCGCCACGCGTAGAACCCACTTCGGGAGACATTGAGCGCGTGGCACAGGTTGCTGACCGGGAACTCGTCTTGCAGGCCGAAGACCAGCAGATAGCGAGCGCATTCACCGAGCGGAGCGCGCGCGAGTAGCGTGCGCAGCAGTGTGCGTTCATGCGCGGACTTCGAAGCCGCAATTGTCGACGCCGAAGATGGTCGCGTCGTAACGCATGGCGCAGGCCGCTTGCCATTGTGCCAGCGACTAAGCATGCTTGGAGCAACCCCGAGTTCGCTGGCCACCTGACTGGCCGCACGGCCCGGTGGCGCGCAAGCAGCAACCGCAGCAGCCTTGAATTCCGTCGAGTAGCGCTTTCGTTTGTTAGCCATGCTCACCCAACTGCGTCACGCATGACGTTCCCGTCATGTGCATAGCACAACTTGGCCTGCGCCCGTACACCCGTACAGAAGCAAGGTCGGGTCAAGCCGCTTTCGAAAACCGGAACTTCGAATGGGTCTCGGGATACAGCGTCAGTCGTAAGGCGAAGCGACGCAAGGACGTGCGTGAGAGCCCTGGCGTGCAAGCCCGACACGCAGCGATTTCGCCACCTCTTGCCGCATGCAATCGTGCAGGTCCTGCTCGAAGCGGATGACATCATCCGAGCAGGGCGACGTTCGCACGCCCATTAAGTTCCACGGCTTCGCTTTCCGAGCATTCTCCGTATCCTTGACCAAGCCAGGGAGGACGCGGTGCATTGCAGCGTGGTGCGTGGCCCCCCCTAAGCAGCGCATCTCCGCGTGCTCGTTGGCTGACTGTTTAGCAAAAGCAATCCGAAGGGTCGATCACGACGGAGGGTTCCTCGTCTACCGTTGCTAACGCCATGTCCAATTGTTGCGCTCCTCGCGGCCGCACTCGAGCGTTCGACCAAGCATTGGAAGTCCTCTAAAGTGGAGTGATACGGAATGTTATAGGGTTATCGCGCACTGACTAGTGATGGACAGCCGCAAGCAAATCATGCACTCAAGCATCGAAAATTGTTGACGCAGCAACAGCGCTCTAGCTATGCCCTTCTCAACGGGACAGGTAGCGGGTCGCCCGCACCGAATAGCTGTTATCGGCAGTCAGTAGTGGGAAATATGGCGAAAAAGTACGCGCGGGGAACATGCCCATGAGCGTTTCAACATCGACCCGCGGGGTCCAGTTCTCTCCGATCGAAATGGAGAAGCGAACGAATCTTCGGTTGGGGCGCATCTCCGGTGATCGAAATCGTCTCACTGAGAAGTCGAACGTTACCCTATGGTTCGACCTCACGCAGCTAGACCAAGAGCGCGCGGAAGACGACGCAGTTCTGCAATCCGCAATAGCCGCGGAACGATTCAGTGGCTTCATTGCAAGCTGTAGTACAGCCGCGCGGCTGATTGAGTCGACGCCGACATCCACGCAGCTGGTCGCGCACTTCAATTCTGCCGAAGAGCTGCGCGCCTGCGTAGTTGATCACCAGATTACGTTGTGCGGTCGCGAAGTCGCAATCGTCTCATCGCCCAACCCAGGCGTGCTCGCTGAGGCGAGAGATGCCGGCGCGCGGACCTGTTTGCGTGCCTTCGTCGATGACGGCGCGTCCCTCCACGAAACGGTGGCGGCCGCCGCGAGCTACGATTACTTGGTTGTCGGGTTCCGGGATCCAACCAATATCCCACTGGAGCTGATAATTGCGACGCTGCAGGCAACGAATACGGTGCTCATCAAGGAGATTACTGATCGCCGTGACGTGGATGACGCTATCGTCACGCTCGGTGTGATGGAGGTCGGCGCCGAGGGGGTTCTGTTCACGCCCGGTTCGATCGCGCTTGTCGACACCCTGAAAACGCGGCTGGACGCGCTCGGAGCGGGCTCGCTTGAGCTGTCGGTCGGCACTGTCACCGAAAGTCGCCCCGCCGGCATGGGATATCGGAGTTGCATCGACTTGGCAACGCTGTTCTCTCCAACGGAGGGAATGATCGTGGGGTCTACCTCACAAGGCGGAATACTATGTTGCCCCGAGGTATTCTTCCTGCCGTACATGGAACTGCGACCGTTCCGTGTCAACGCCGGGGGCGTTCACAGCTACGTCTATGGCTTCGAAGACCGAACTGACTATATGACCGAGCTGAAGAGTGGCGCGCCCGTGATGGTGGTCGACAAGTCTGGGCGAACTCGGCGCGCGTGTGTCGGACGAATGAAGACCGAACTTCGCCCAATCCGTCTAATTGAGGTCATGTTCGACGGCGGCAAGAAGGTCAGTGTTCTTATGCAAGACGACTGGCACGTTCGTATCTTCTCGGCGGACGGCGAACCATTGAACATCACTGCGCTTCGCCCCGGCGACAAGGTCCTGGGATACGTGACCGAGCCCGGACGTCACGTCGGTATCCGCGTCAGCGAGCACATTTTAGAATCTTGAGCTTTGGTTGCCGTCACTTTAGTGAGAAGTGTTTATCATGAGCGATGCGGGCAAGAAAATTCGATGGGGCCGTTTCTTCCACGAGCAGCCTCGCTTCGGGATCGTTGTTCCGATTGACCATGGTTTGACGCTAGGCCCGATGCAGGGCATTGAAAGCATCGATCAAATCGCGTCGTGGCTGAGGCATCCGGTGATCACCGGGACAATTGCCCATAAGGGAATTGTCGAACGTCTGGCGCAGCGGCAAGATATCCACAAGCTCGGGGTTATGGTGCACCTGACGGGTGGTATGTGTGCCGGCGCGCCGCATTCGGATCAGAAGGAGCGCCTAACGTCTATCGATGCCGCGCTTGCGCTCGGGGCCGATGCCGTGTCATTGCAGACAAATTTCGATGGCACGAACGATGCCCACAACCTGCGTTTGCTAGGATCGGTGGTCGACGAGGCTCAACGCTTCGGGCTGCCCGTCTTGGCGATGGTCTACGATACTCACCGAGAGGGTACGAGCATTCGCCGCCAGCGGCATCTCATGCGCGTTGCCATGGAGTTGGGTGTGGACGCGATAAAAATCGCCCCTCCGGAGGACCTGCAAGTGCTTCCGGAGCTACTTGACTCTTTGGCATCGGACGTGGACATTTTCGTTGCTGGCGGCATCGTTCGCCAGGATGAAGATGTGCTGAAGCTCGCCCAACGAGCCATTTGCTGCGGCGCGGCGGGGCTGTGCATTGGCCGTAACGTGTTCCAGCGAGCCGCACCCGAGGTGCTGCTCGATCGCATTCGGGCGGTCCTTGAGGCCGCCGGCATTCCTCCGACTCCGGTGATTCGGGGTTCAGGAGTCGAGCGAGAGCCGGCTGCTCGCGTGGCTGCCCATGCGCCAACCAGCACACGAATGAGGGCGGGCCACTGATGATGGATCGGTATGAAACTCAGGTCGTCGGATTCGGGCCGGCCGCCCTTGGGATCTTCCTCGCGGCCGACAGAAAGCGGCGTATCGAGCCCTTGTTTTCCCGGGGCGTGCTCGTGCTCGAGCGCGCCAGGAACCGAGCCGCGGCACGCGCGAGTCGATTCCCTTACGTAATCCAATCGAACTCGCCAGCCTGCGAATTTGTCACAGGTTACGGCGGGCTCTCGCGCTATCGAGAATTGAGCCATAGCCCGGAGTTGCAGGCACTTGCCGCTTGCGGAGAGCGAGCTGTCCCGCTGACTGACGTTGCTGCGTTGGTGAACCTCACAGCCGAAGCCATTGAGCAGGATATCGCGAAGACACTTGGCTCTTGCGTCAGCTATGCCGTAAACGTGGCTCGACTCGTTAGAACTGCGACCGGCAGCCTACGCACGCTCACCGCAGATGGCAGCGTCATCGCTGAATCAGCCAACGTGATCCTGGCCACTGGAGCCGATGAAAATCCGTCTTCCGTGCAACGGGCGCCAGGCAGCGACCCGGAAATGGTCGTGCCGTCCGCGCGCGTGCTGCGCGGAGAACTTGGACCCGTTATCGAAGCGGTCGAACATGGGTTTTGGGTGCACGTGATCGGCAGCTCCCATAGCGCGTTCTCGGCCCTTACGCTGATCCTGAAGGAAGTTGGCGACCGGCTCCGTCCGGGCCAACTGCGGCTCGTTTGCCGCGAAGTACGGTTGTATTTCGACTCGGTCGGCGCCGCTGAAGCAGCGGGACACAGCGCGCCGGCAGCAGCGGTTTACGAAGCGACGGGTGAGGTAAACAAATTCGACGGATTGCGCGGCCAACCAAGGTCTCTATACCTCGACATTCTCGCAGGCGTGGAAAGTCGAGTCACATTGATGCCATGGGAAGCCTTCCGCGGCCGGGCTCGCCGCTCGGTCTGCGTCAGTGCCGTCGGGTATAGCCCGCGGTCACTGCCGATCACCGACGAGTGCAGAGCAGCGGGTCTGATTGATGTCCCACCGGAACTTCAGTCCGTGGACGAACAGTGTCGGGTGCTCATCGACGGCAAGCCCGTAGTTGGTCTCTACGGCTTAGGAATTGGATATCCACGACGACTGAACGACGGTCCGCGGCGCATTGGCTTGAATTTTTTTCACGGTGCTGACGCGGAACTCATCGTGGAACAACTCAGCGCCGCCTGGCCCGCCGGCGAGCAACCGCTTTTGCACCGAGACCGAGACGAAACCGGCGTTGCCCCAAGGACGAGTGCAGAATGACCAACCGTGAATTGACGCATGCAATAGGCTCATCTCCACAGCCATCTCCCGATGCCGATTGGGCAAACGCACTGAAGCGCGGCCGCGTCCCCGGGCCGCGTCTGAAGGAACATCGTGTCGTTCCCGAGGATCACGGTCTCGGAACGCAGTGTGTACACGCCGGCACTTACCAAGATCCGCGCATTGGCGCAGTGGTGACGCCCATTTTCCAGAGCACGACGTTTCTGTTCTCAGATCACAGCTACAATTCGTTCGAGACCGGTACGACTCGGGACGTTCCGATCTACACCCGCTACGGCAACCCAAATCAGTGGAGTGTGCAAGAGAAGGTCGCAACGCTCGAGGGGGCAGCAAGCTCGCTCGCGTTCGCGTCTGGCATGGCTGCCATCGCAACGACGCTAATCGCGCTCACGAACCGCGGTGGACATGTCCTTAGCTCCGTCGACCTGTATGGCGGCAGCTACGCGTTGCTTAAGGAGGACATGCACCAGCTTGGTCGTTCGGTGTCCTTCGTCGACCCCACTGATATCGGCGCGATCGAAGCGGCAATTCGACCGGAGACGCAGGTCCTCTTCTTTGAAACGCTCACGAACCCTTTGCTCAAGGCCCTCCCCCTGGTGGAGCTCGGTCGGTTGGCAAGAGCTCGGGATCTGCTGCTCATCGTCGACAATACTTTCCTTAGCCCGGTGCTGTTGAGGCCGCTCGACTATGGCGCGAACGTCGTAATCCATAGCTGTACGAAATACCTGAATGGCCACAGCGACCTCGTGGCAGGCGTCGCTTCAGGCTCCCGCAAATATATCGACCGCATTTGGGCGCAGATGCTGAAGTTTGGCGGGCACCTCGAGCCGATTACTTGCTTCCTGCTCGAACGGGGGCTGAAAACTCTGGAGCTTCGTATGCAGCGTCACAGCGAGAATGCCACACAGCTCGTCCGAGCTTTGGACGGGCACCCCAAGGTCAAACGCGTCTACCACCCGAGCGTCGAAGGGTATGAGCAGCCGTGGGTGAAGCACTACTGTCCGGATGGCTACGGCGGCATGTTGTCGTTCGAATTGCGCGGCGGGGACGACGCCGCGCTGGCGTTCACTCAGGCGCTGACCGTTCCGGCAATTGCCACCAGCTTGGGCGGTGTCGAATCGCTGGTCAGCCTGCCGTTCAATACCTCGCACAGCATCTTGACCCAGAAGCAGCGCAGGGATGCGGGCATCAATCCGGGGCTGGTGCGGTACTCGTGCGGCATCGAGAACTACGCCGATATTGTCAACGACGCGCTGCGGGCGTTGAGCCAGGTTTGAGTTAATCATGCGCAACGGACTAAATACGGGCAACATGAGCGAACTCGTTCACGAGATTCGCTCCAATCCACTAGAAGCACAGTTCCGCTACTCAGTCGCAAGTGAGCTCGGTTGCTCGGGTGATGCAATCGCACGCGTCCAGACGCTGGCCGGCGGGAGTATTCGCATAGCGCGCCCGTTCGAGTTCTACAGCAACCGCGACCGGGACGCGCAGGTCGCACGCACGTCGCAAGAGTACTTGCTGACTGCGCTCGGTGGCTGCGCGATGATCACTTTTCTGCTGGGCTGCAGCGCGCGAGCCGTGTCGCTGTCCGCCCTCGGAATGGACGTGTACGCGGAAGTCCCCGAAGCCGGGCCGCTACGCAACGTGAACTATTGCTTTGACATCGAGGCTGATGTCGACCGGACGGTTCTGAGCAGTTTGGCGCGGCATGTTGCGTGTTTTAGCCCCAACCACCGCACCTTCACCGACGGCAACGAGGTGCGCGTGATCGTGTCCGGTGTTACGCCTCATGACGAGCGCACTGGGCAAACCGTCCGGCCCACTTCAGTGGCGAGCCCTGAACGCGGCCCTGTGTCGCCGGTCAGCGCACGCCTTGACTGGCAATATGGAACCCAGATCCGCGCGTGCACTAGTTGGTCCGGAAGGACGCGAGACGGACTTTGGGTCGATCAGCCAAAACAAGCACTGGGGTTGGACCGTGCGCCGAATCCGCAAGAATACTTGCTTGGCTCTCTGAACGCGGAGTTGCTCCACCGACTCGGGTCTGTGAATTCCGATCTGGTGAAGACTATCGTTCAATCAAGTGGCAAGATCGACTTGCGCGGTTTGCTCAACGTCGACCCCGCTGCGCCGACACGAGTACACGAGCTCGAGCTGTCGATCGGACTCCGCCGCGCAGTAGCCGAGGCGGATATCGCCCGCATCCAGCAAGCGGTATCCGCTTGTGGAACATACCAGACCATTTGCGAGCGCACGAGCGTCAGCGTCGCTGTAAAGCAAGGCGGCCAAGAATTAGATCGGTTCATTACGGATCATGATTTCGTTCGTAAGCACCTGAGTTCACTCGAACACGATTCGCCTACCGGGAAGGAATGACGATGGATTCTCCGCAGATGCACATACCTGACACCCGCTTGATGCCCGCGGCCGCACAGCGCCTAGCTCGTTCACCGGGGATTGGTGCTACCAACTTCCTCGAATACGCGATCGAGCACAATCCGCACCGTGACGAGCCAATACTATGGCTCTCCGAGGCGCTGCCATTCACGACCGAGCGGGCGACTTGCCTCAGTCTTACTTCATTGGCAAAGCTGTCGCAGCGGGTAGCTTGTGCTTACGCCCGCCGCGGCGTCCGAGCGAGAGACATCGTTGCCGTCCAAACACGCCACCAAGTGCTGAACCTCATTCACTACTTCGGGCTGACACGTCTCGGCGCGATTCCTGCGCTGATTAATGATCGCTTGCCAGTGGACGCGGCGGTGCAGTTTGTCCACTTCGTGGAGGCGCGATTTTGGGCACGCGACGAGCCGCGGGCAACTTCCCCTTCGGAACTCGCTATCACTGAGCTGCTCGATGACGCAGCGTGTGATGGGTCTTCCTTACCCAGGGGGCGCTACCACGACTCGGATCCGGTGTTGATTGCGCATTCCTCGGGCACGACGGGCAGGCCGAAGGCCGTCTATTTTCAAAACCGCGCGCTGATGTTCGGCCCTGCATGGCGTGTCGCCGCCGCAGGCGCCGTGGACCGTCGCATATTGTGTGCGTTGCCTTTGTCGCATAACGCTGGCGTGGCATTCCCAGCCATGGCCCTGATCAGCGGCAGTCCCATGTTTATCCTCAATGACCTGGTCGGGCCGGGGGTGCTGGATGCAGTCGAAGCGTTTCGGCCAACGAAGCTCGTCGGCTTTGCGCAGACCTTCTCGGATCTCGCGGCGCGCCCCCTCGCCGGCAGGAATCTAACGTCGCTGCGACACTTCAGCAGTACAGGGGACGCGGTCCACGAAGCGCACATACGGCGACTGCTGCAGGCGCTCACGGACCAGGGCCTCCCCAATGGCGAGTTCATCGATAATCTAGGTTCTTCGGAACTCGCCTTCGCGCTGTTCCGAAAAGTCTACACGACTGCGGACGAATGCTATGGCCGCCGAATCGGGAGACCGCTGCCGTTCGTCGACGCCATTGCAATGAATGATGAGGGTGAGGCAGCGGCGATCGGAGAACCAGGCGCGCTCGCCATTCGCTCCCCCACTCTATCAGGAGGCTATTGGAACAACTCGCCACTAACATTCCGCTCTTCGCGGGGTGGCTATTGGTTAACTGGCGACACGGTGATTCAGGGAGACGACGGCGAATTCGTTCACTTGGATCGACAGGTCGACACGATTCGACACGAGACCGGCCCTGTTTACACCTTACCCGTCGAGGAGCAAATTCTGCTCAGCTCTCCGAACGTGCTCGACTGCAGCGTAGTTGCAGCGCCCGGGCGCCATGGGTACGAGGTGCCAGTGGCCGCGTTGGTCGTGCGGAGTGGGCCTGGCCCCAACGCCCGTGATTGGCTCGCTCAAACGAATGGCTGGTTGCGTCAGAGTGGAAGGTGCGAGTTGGCCGGAATATGGCTTGCGCGAGAGCCGGCAGCAATCCCGCTGGGGGCCACCGGTAAGGTGCTGAAGGGACTCCTGAAAGAGCGGCTGTCGACGGTGCTTAGTGGGGCAAATGCGGCTCGGTCGGCAGAGCTTTGCGTGGAAGTATGTCCAACACCATAGAAATTCGCGCGCTCCACCCGGCTGACTCACTGCTGCCGGAGTGTGCCGAGCTCGCGCTCCTCGTGCATCGCCGGCTTTGTGCCCAGCAAGGTATGACCGCGACCCATCTCGACCTCCGCTTCTTCGCGGGCGGCATGAGTGCCAAGCTTGCCCGGGGCGGAGGCTTTTGCGCGGTCAAGCAAGGCGTTGTGGTCGGGAGCGCCTTCTTCAGTTCGTTTCCCCAAAGCACCGTGGCAACCATCGGTCCAGTGACCGCTGCGTCCACTTCCGGCGAACGCATCGGATCCCGGTTGCTGCGCCGGGCATTGGCAGAGCTCGAGATCCGCGGGATGAGCGAAGTACGCTTGAATCAGCATCCCGCCACTGGACGCTCATTGGCGACATACCTCCGCGCTGGCTTTCGCCTGCACGAGCCATTGAGTGTTCTGCGCTTTCCCGCGGACTTCCCTCAGGACGTGACAGCGCTTGGTCCGCTCCACCGTGAGCTGACGCTTTCGGACATCGCCGCGGCAGAAGCGTTGAGCGTCCGCTGCTTCGGGGTGTCGCGGGCACATGAGCTTCGCGCAGCCGTCAATGCTGGAACCGCCCGGTTCACCCGCCGAACGGGAGAGCTAGTTGGCTATGCGACCGGGTGTGGGTTGAATCACCACGCGGTGGCGGCGGAGACAGAGACCCTCGGGAACCTATTGACGACGGCCGCCTTTCCCGGCGCACTTTGCTTTGCTCCGACCCACAACGACGAACTCTTGCGCCGCCTGCTCGACCAGGGTTGCCGAATCGAGTGGAGCGCAAACTTGATGTCCACCGCGAGCACCACTTACGCGCTTCCGCATGTGCCATCCCTCTCCGCCTAGCCTCCCGGCCGCTATGAACCAATTCCCTGAACTCGCTGACCTCACGTCGATGGCAGCGGTACGAGCGCTGAGCTTGAAATTCCGCCTCGCTGCCGTCGACCGTGCTCGCCGCAGCCGCTTCTACTCCGGACGCCTGCCGCCAAGGGAGCGCGCGTTGGAAGACTGGCATCGCATTCCGTTTACGACGAAACAGAATCTGCGCGATGCGTATCCTTTTGGGCTGCTCGCGGTCGACCGCAGCAGCGTTGCTACTTACCACGAGTCAAGCGGCACTTCGGGCGAGCCAACGGCTTCCTTTTTGACGGACGCCGACTGGCGCGAGATCGTCAGTCGCTTCGGACGGAATGCAGCCGCGATCGGCCCGGGTGACGTGGTGCTCGTCAAGACGCCGTATTCGCTGGTGACTACAGCGCACCAGATGCACGCGACCGCTCGTGCACGCGGGGCCATGGTCGTGCCGGCGGATAACCGTTCGACGATGATCCCTTACAGCCGTGTCATCCGCCTGCTCGACGACCTTGGCGTCACGGTAACTTGGAGTTTGCCCAACGAGGCGGTGCTGTGGGCTTTAGCGGCGCTCGCAGCGGGGAAATCGCCTTCGCGTGATTTCCCCGCTCTGCGTACTCTGCTCGTCGCTGGCGAGCCACTGACGGTCGGACGTCGCGCAATGATCTCCCGCGCTTGGGGCAACACATCAGTGCGGCAGGATTACGGATCCACCGAGACATGCAGCCTGGCCGGAGAGTGCCCCGTGGGGGCGCTACACTTTTGGGCTGACCGATTCTACGCGGAGATCTTCGACCCGCGGACGGGTGAGGCTCATGAGCGCGGCACGGGAGAACTTGTGGTGACCTCGCTGTTCGCCGAAGCCATGCCACTGATTCGCTACAACGTTGGTGACTGGGTCACCCTGAGCGATTCGCCATGTGCATGCGGCTGGCCCCTACCCACCATCAATGTCGGTGGACGAGCGCGGGATAGGATGTTTGTCGGCGACGCGGAGTTTCTGCCCTCGGCACTGGAAGACGCTGTTTACGCAGGTGCCGAATACGAGCTCGTGCTTTGGCGTGGGAGGTCCAACAATGGTGCTCTCGAGATCGAATACGAGAGCCCGTCTGCGGGAGATCTAACCGTCGGGATCGAGCGCGAGATTCGGCACCGGCTCGGCATTTCGGTATTGCTACGCCGAGTAGACGCGGGCACACTCGTGCCAACGCAGGTGTTGACCGAGCCGGTCCACTTCTCCAAACCATGCTTCGTTCTCGCCGCAGGTGAACCCTGGAACGAGAGTCGCCTTTATTGAGTCGTGCCCAATCGCGCAGTTAACCGGAGCAATCACAATGTCTACGCATGAATGCGACGTACTGATTATCGGAGCTGGCTTGGCTGGAGGCTGCTTGGCGCGCCAACTCCGGTTGGAGCACCCTGATTTAGCTATTTCGGTCGTCGATAGGAAGACCGAGTTCGACTGGTGGGTTGGGGAATCGAGCGTCGAAGCTTTCGACGACTATTTGACCCGGGTGCTCAAGCTCGGGCCATACATGATGTCAAGGCATATCGCTAAACACGGGCTGCGCTTCTTCTTCGATTCAGCCGAGAAGGACCTGCCGATGGAACGTCTGTCGGAGATCGGACGCAGCCGATACATCGGGACCATGACGGCATGGCAAATCGATCGCGCGGCCTTCGACCGGGATCTATGTCGCATCAACCAGCAATCGGGCGTGGACGTGCGGCTCGGGGTGACGGTGCGCAGCGGCGGGCCAGCGCCTGCAATCATCTTGGATGGCGAGAATGGTCACGTTGTCCAGACGACTGATGGTCCGATTCGCTGTCGTTACCTGATCGATGCCGCCGGCCGCTCGTCGCCCGTGGCCCAATCGCTCGGCCTCGTGCGCAACGCAACCGAGGGTTCAGTCGGATCCTATTGGGCCCGAGTTGAGAACTTCCGCAACATCGACGAGCTTGGCACGCCCGAGTGGCGTCAACGTGTCAGCCAAACACAGCGCTTTCTGTCGACGAATCATTTCATGTATCGCGGTTACTGGTTTTGGCACATTCCGGTAAGCCACGACGTCTTGAGCATCGGCGTCACGTTCGATCGTAACTACCTCGACCTCAAGTTGAAGTCCGGCGACGAGCTACTCGACTTCGTGCGTCAGCATCGAGCGCTTGCGGACATCGTGCCTAGCGGCGCTCGAGTCGCAGACTTCAAGGGTCTCAAACACCTTAGTCGATGCGCCGATCAGTTCTTCTCCACCGACCGTTGGTTCATGACCGGCATGGCGGGCATGTTCGTGGATCCGATCTTCTCAACGAGTTCGAGCTTGATCGCGGCTAACAATCGTTTCATCGCGGCGGCCATGGCAGCCGATCTATCGGGCGACCGGGCGACCTTCGAGAACCGTGTCCGCCACTTCAACGTCATCCTCCCGACGATCTTCCGCACCATGAGCGCGGGCGTTGACTACAACCGATTCGGCTCGTTCGATGCCTGCGCCTGCTGGCTGTTCCAACGTTTCCAAACGTACCTTAATACCGATTTAACTAATCAAGTAACAGATTATCAGCGAGTGCTCCGATTCATCGACTCACACGCTGCCGGTTGTTCGTGTTCGCGAGAGCATGCTTTAGAAACTTTCCGCGCTGGCGTTTCGGCGGCAAGTGATCGTTTGGTGGACGAGTTCATCGCGTTCCTCGAGCATCGCTCCCTCTACGAAGCGCGCAATGCTGACCACTTCATCGAAGGAACCGCGCGGTTGAGCTTGCTCGAACGTGCGTGGCACGGAAACGTCGCCATGGATGTACAAAAGCAGGAGAACTTGACCAGCTACGAAGCACAGTTCCGATACTACGTGTACCGGATGCTCACAATTGAAGGGTTCCCTTGGCGGGAACGGGCGTTTATGTCGGCATTCAATCAGGACTTCTCTAGCGGGCAGACCCTTGCAGCGGTCTTCGAAGCATTGCGAGCGGCGGCGGGCGACGCCGAGACTCCGTCGACGAGCCCAGACGTGATTGGGTGGACGCCCAAAGGCCCAATCACTCGGGCGGAAGAACAGGTGGCTCCGTGGCACGGCGTCTTCACCGGTCCGAATGGGTCAAACGAGGCCCTGATCCTCCCGCAGGCGATTGGCACGCGCGCGGTTCGACCGAAAGACGCAGAATCGGATACCGCTTGAGCAAGCCAAGTCGGAGGTTATCAGCATGTTTTCCCTAGTCGTTGCTGCCACTGACGCCGGAAGCGCCGTCGGGGCGAGTGCCGAGCACCTCACTTTGAAGCTACTTTACCAGTTGATCGTGATCCTCGGAGTGACCCGCATCGTCGTTTGGCTCAGCAAAAAATACCTGCGCCAGACCGATGTGGCCGGGGAGATCCTAGCGGGTATCGTGCTGGGGCCTAGCCTGATAGGTCACTTTTTCCCCCGCGCACACGCATGGGTGTTCGATCCGTCAACGGCACCGATCTTCGTTGGGGTCGCGCAGATTGGGCTCATCCTATTGATGTTCCAGATCGGATTGGAGTTCGAGTTCAAGCGCAATCTCGGCGCCGATCGGGCACGCGTGTTCGCGATCAGCGCGAGTGGAATCGCAGCACCATTTGTCATGGGCTATTTGCTGGGCCCCTGGTTCTGGTCGTCTTTCGATGCGCCGCGGCCGGACCTACTCGGCTTCCGATTGTTCTTTGCGATTGCCATGTCCATCACTGCGATTCCGATTCTCGGTCGCATCTTAGTCGAGCTGGGCCTCGCGCATACCAGATTTGCATCACTTACCATTGCCGCCGCCGCGATCGACGACGTGGCGGGTTGGACACTGCTTAGCGTCGTGTCCGCCATCGTTGCTGCGAAATTCACGATCGGCCCGGTGGTGTTACGTCTTTTTGGGCTTGCGGTGTTCGTTGCGTTCGTTATGTACGTGGTGCGGCCCGCGGCGAAGCAATTTCTGGACGCTCGCCTGGTCGGAGGTAGGCTCAACGGAAGCGTGGTGAACGCTGTCCTGTTCATGTTGCTTGTGGCCGCGATGATCACCAGCAACCTGGGTGTCTTCGCTATTATCGGCGGGTTTACGATCGGAGTAGCGCTCCACGATCAGCGAACGTTCGTAGCGGCTTGGAAGCTCCGGGTCGAACCGCTGGTTTTTTGCTTGTTCCTACCGATTTTCTTTGCGTACACGGGTCTCCGGACCAACATCGGGATGCTTTCTTCGGGCGATGCGGCCCTGCGTTGCCTCGCCATTATTGTCATCGCTTTCGTTGGCAAATTCGGTGCCGCGTATGTCGCTGCTCGACTGTTCGGTACCGGTCGGCGTGAGGCCGTCACCATCGGGGTGTGCATGAACACGCGAGCGCTAATGGAGCTCATCGTGATTAACATTGGCCGCGACCTCGGGGTGCTCCCATCCGAGATGTTCACGAGCCTGGTGATCATGGCCATCGTGAGCACGTTCGTCGCGACCCCGTTGATTGCCTACCTGCAAGCCCCGAATCGCCGCCCTCTGGCCGAGCCGATTTCCACACTACCGCCAGCTGCGACGACCATGCACGCAACAGAGGCAGCCGTTGTGTTGTCCCCGGAGGTCTAGTGATGGCGGACATGGAGGTTCGGCACCGCGTCGTGCAGAGCGCGAGTGGGGTACCGATCGCGGTCACGGAACAGGGCAATGGTTGGCCGATCGTGCTGGTCCACGGCACTAGCGTCGATGGGTCCCGCTGGTTACCGTTGATGCAACGACTGAGTAGCCGGTTCCGGGCGGTAACCTTCGATCGCCGTGGTAGGGGTTCCAGCGGCGACGCGGCTGCCTACACGCTGGCGGACGAAGCAGAGGACTTGCTTGCGGTTGTTCGGTCGGTCGGTTCGCCGCTCACGCTCGTCGCCCATTCCTATGGGGCCTTGTGCGCGCTAGCGGCGCTGCCCTATTTGCCGCGGCCAATCTCGCTAGTGCTCTACGAACCGCCATTGTCTGCCGAGCCGCGCCCAGTCCCGGATATCGCCACGTGCTTGGAACAGCTGGTCGAGCGGGGTGAACGCGAGGCTGCAATCGAACTCTTCTTCGAACGGCATATCCAGCTGCCTCGACCGCAGCTGGATGCCATACGCGCGCAGGCTACATGGGGAAGCCGCGTTGCGGCGGCGCACACCCTGCCGCGCGAAATGCGAGCGGCCTGCGCGTTCAGCCTAGATGCCGGGGCGCTGAGCGGATTCAGCGAGCGCGTTCTCTTACTTGAGGGGTCCGAGAGCCCCGCACTTGTCCGGCAAGCCGTGCAACTGCTCTCGTCATTGCTGCCGCGCGCGGACCTCGTCACGCAGGATCGCCAACATCACCTTGCAATGGACACGGAGCTGCAGCGATTTTCAGACCTGATTGAAACCCTAGCAATCAGCCATCGAGACGAACTCCGCGCACCGGCACACGAGGCCACTAGCAGTGGTGACTTGCGCAGGCGTATCCAGTAACTTTTGGCACGCATCAGAAACTGAACATTCACGGAGTCATTGATGAACAGCATTCCGACGGCGCAACCGCGAACCGCAGCGCAAAGCAAAGTACTGCTGGTCGCTGGCTTGGGCAGCTTCATGACCACTCTGGGCACCGGCCTCGTCAACGTGGCAAATCCAGAGATTCAGGTTCACTTTAGGTCGACGCTCGGAGAGTCGGCGTGGGTGGTGACCTCTTACTTGTTGGCCGTCAGTGTCCTCTTGTTGATCTTCGGCCGCCTGGGCGACGTTTTCGGCTATCGACGCTTGTTCACGATGGGGTTGGTCGGATTCGCCTGCGCATCGGTGTTGTGCTGCGTCGTAGGACCGTTTTCGTTGTTGATCGCAGCCCGTCTGTTGCAGGGTGGCTTCGCTGCGATCTTGATGGCCATGGGCCCCGCGCTCATCACCACCTCGTTCCCACCGCAACAGCGCGGTCGCGCTTTGGGAGTCTTGGGAACCGCGACGTACCTTGGACTCAGCGCGGGACCGGTGCTTGGTGGAGCGCTGTTGGGATTGTTCGGCTGGCGCTCCGTTTTTCTTGTGAATGTGCCGATTGCCGCCGGCTGCCTTCTGGCTGTGCGAGCCTTCTCACCAGAATCGGGAACGGGGCCGGCACGGCGACCAATCGATCCACTGTCCGCGTTGTTGTGGGCGGGCTTCTTGACGCCGGCGCTAATTGCGCTCAGCACGGGCGAAAAAGCAGGCTGGACCAGCGCGCGCATTGTCGCGCTCTCTCTGGTCGCGCTCTTGTGTCTATCAGTCTTTTCTTGGCGCCAGACCCGAATCGACAATCCCCTCATGTCGTGGTCCCTGTTCGCGAACGTGGTTTTTCGGAACAGTACGATTGCAGCGTACCTGCTGTACCTGGTCTCGTTCCTGATGATGTTCATCTTACCGTTCTACTTGCGGAACGGGTGGCACTTGCAAATGGCATCGGTGGGTCTTGTCATCACGGTGCAGCCGATCGTTATGACGGTCTTGGCGCCATTTAGCGGGGTAATGTCGGATAAATTTGGCGCGCGCGTACCGGCAACGGTAGGTATGGTGCTTATCGCGGCAGGCCTTCTTCTCATCGGCCTGGCTGCGGTACAGCACTCATTGTGGTTCATGCTGGTGAGTTTGGCGGTCTTTGGCGGGGGCGCCGGCTTATTCACGACCGCAAACAACAGCGCAATCATGGGTAACGCCCCGCGTGAGCACCAGGGCGCCGCTTCTGGTATTTTGGCCGTCTCTCGCAATGTGGGCATGGCAACCGGCGTCGCGCTGGGAGGCGTCCTGTTTGCTTTTTTTGGTAAGCACGACGGGGGATTCTCCGCAGAGGCGCTTTTCAAGACGATGGTCGTCGGAGCCGCGCTGTCGTTGGTCGGTTCCGTGTTCTCCTGGTCGCGTGGCGCCGAGCCGGCCGTCGTCTCTGCGACACCAACTCGGTCCTGAGCCGCAGTTTGTGTCCCTGCTGCCTGCTTTGGTGATGCGCTGCAAAATCGCTCAGGTTTTTCGGAACTGACAAGCTTGTTTCGCTGTCGTTATCCCATAGTGTCGAGAAAGTCATCGCGATGAATTCTCTCATGATTTGGGGTAAAAATAGGACTGGAAAACGGGTCGCGGGGGCCGCATGGCGTTGTATCCAGAAAGTCATCGCGATGAATTCTCTCATGATTTGGGGTAAAAATAGGACTGGAAAACGGGTCGCGGGGGGTCGCATGTAAGCGGGCCTTGATGCTGCCGGTGACGTTACAGTTTCTCATCGCCATGGTCGCCCCTGCGCTCAATGAGCGCATCGCGCGCAGAGTCGAGTATCTGCGGGAGGAGGTGCGAGTCCTCGAGGAAAGCCTGGTCACCGCCACCGGCAAGACTCGACTCAGCTTCACGCCAGAGCAGCGCCGACGCCTCGCGCTCAAGGGCAAGGCGCTCAACCCTCAGGAACGTGCGGAGTGTTGCCAAGTCGTTCGGCCCGAAACTATCCTGGCTTGGTTTCGACAACTTGCGGCAAAGAAATACGACAGCTCCGGAACACGCAAGGTCGGCAGAGCTCGAAAAGCCAATGAGGTCCGCGACCTGGTGCTCAAGCTCGACGATGAGAACCTGGGTTGGGGCTACACCAAGACCCGAGACGCGTTACGCGGCCTCAAGATCCAGGTCTGCCGCACCACCGTGGCCAACATTCTGGCAGAGCCTGGCATCGAGCCGGCGCCGGAACGATACCGACAACGAACGCGGAAGCACTTTCTGAGCAGCCACTGGGAAACGCTCTACGCTTGCGATTTTATCAGCGTTGAGACCCTGGGTGTCTTTGGCACGGTTCGCCAGATGGTGTTCTTCGTCATCGAACTCAGGTCGCGTTCCGTGCAGATGGTTGGTCTTCGGATAGCTCCCGATGGTACCTGGATGCTTCAGATGGCTCGCAATCTGCTCGATTCGGAGGACGGTTTCCTGCGCCATGCCACCCACCTGATCCATGATCGCGATCCGTTGTTTTACTGGGGCTTTTACTGGGATGCTGAAGTCCAAAGGCGTCGAGGGCACAGCCATTCCAGCGCAGAGTCCGAACTGCAACGCCTTCGCGGAAAGGTTTGTAAGGACAGCGCGAAACGAGTGTTTGGATCACTTTGTGATCTTCGGGGAACGGCATCTGCGGCATCTGATGAAGGAATTCGCGCTGCACTAAGACACGGAGCGCTATCACCAAGGGTTACAAGGTCGACTCATTCACCCAAAGCCGGAGCCAGGCAACGATAACGCGACCTCCGACACCATCCAACGCCGCGCTCGTCTCGGTGGGTTGCTCAACTTCTACACCCGGCAGGCCGCCTGGATCGTAAGCCATCTACCGAGTGCCTATCTCTGGGATGATCCAGAATCGCGTAATTGTAGTGAATGGCAAATAGACAGGGCTATTCGAAATCAGAGCAAGAGAAGTGGCTGGCAAAATGGCGAGAGAGCGGTCTGTCAGCGGCG
>JBBSBI010000062.1:0-25484 GCA_038251425.1 Polyangiales bacterium | reverse complement strand
GCGTCCGGATAGCGTCGGGGTGAGTCTGCCCCGCGAGGCTTTCGAGGCTGAAGCACCCCGTTATTCCGACCAAGGTTTCGTGGTTCCCGGATTTGTGGAGAGCTGAAAGCCGATGGATCTCAGCACACTCGGGTTGGCAGAACTTGCCCAGCAAGTCCAGGCAGGTGCGGTTTCCGCGCGCGAAGTGGCCGAAGCAGCACTGATTAACGCCGAGAAAAACCGCGACCTCAACGCGTTCTTATACCTTTCACCCGAGTCGGTCCTGGCGGCGGCGGATGTCCTCGACCAACGCAGGATTCGGGGAGAGGTTTTGGGGCCGCTCGCCGGCATCCCGATTGGCATCAAAGACGCCCTGTGTACTCACGACGCACCCACCACGTGCGCGTCGAGAATGCTGCTCAAAGCAGACGCGCCCGTCCCCGCGCTGAACCCCACGACGCATGGCTGGCGCTCCCCGCACGATGCCTCGGTCGTGGCCCGTCTGCGCCAAGCTGGCGCGTTAATTTTCGGCAAGACGAACATGGACGAATTTGCCATGGGCTCTTCCAACGAAAACAGCGCGTTCGGCCCAGTCAAGAACCCCGTGGATCGTTCGCGGATCACGGGTGGTTCGAGCGGCGGCAGTGCAGCTGTGGTGGCGGCCGGCATCACGCCGTGCTCACTCGGCAGCGATACGGGTGGCTCCATCCGGCAGCCCGCAGGGCTGACGGGCATCGTCGGCGTGAAGCCTACCTACGGGCGTGTGTCGCGCTTTGGCTTGGTGGCCTTCGCGTCGAGTCTCGATCAAGTGGGTCCGTTTGCGCGCGATGTGCGCGGCGCGGCGCGCGTACTGGAAGCCATTTCAGGCTTGGATCCGGCTGATTCGACGTCGGCGAACGTTCCGGTGGGCGCGTACGAAGCCGCTTGCGGGCGCGATATCCGAGGCCTCCGCATTGGCGTACCCGATGAATATTTTGCCGAAGGGTTGGCTGCCGACGTGCGCCAACGCGTGGAAGAAGCCATCTCTGCGCTAGAGCGCGACGGCGCCACGATCGTGCCCGTTAAGCTGCCGCACACCCGCTACGGCGTCGCTACTTATTACGTGCTCGCTACGGCAGAGTGTTCGAGCAATCTTGCTCGTTTTGACGGCGTGCGCTTCGGGCTCCGAATAGAACCACCCGGCAGCACGCTCGCCCAGATGTACGGCACTTCTCGCAACGCGGGCTTCGGACCGGAAGTGAAACGCCGCATCCTGCTGGGCACTTACGTACTCTGCGCTGGGTACTACGATGCGTATTACATCAAGGCTCAGAAAGTGCGCACGCTCATCGGCCGCGATTTTGACGAAGCTTTTAAGCACGTGGATCTGATCGCGACGCCCACCAGCCCCACAGCGGCGTTCAAGCTCGGCGCGAAGACAGCCGATCCGCTGCAAATGTACCTAGCTGATATTTACACGCTTCCGGCAAGTTTGGCTGGGATCTGTGCGCTTTCGGTACCGTGTCGCCCGCTCGCGCCAAGCGCCGAGCAGCCGGGTTTGCCCGTTGGGCTTCAACTGCTCGGGCCAGCTTTTACCGAAGAGCGCCTGTTCTCGGTGGCCGCGCGCTGGGAAGAGCTCCGCACAGAACTTGGTGCTGTCTGAAGCCTATGAGTTCCGCCAACACACCATCCCCTGAAGACGAAGAGCTGGAAGTCACGCAGGCCCGCCCGGAGCATGCTGAAGCACTCCTGGCGCTCTTTGAACGTTCACGGCACCCTTGTTTTTGTCGCTATTGGCACCACGAAGGCGATGCTAATTCTTGGCTCGAACAGCTCTTCCAACGTGAAGAGGAAAACCGCGCCCAAATGGTCGCAGCGCTCAGCTCGGGCTCTGCCCAGATGAGCGGCCTCGTGGCGATAGCCGGTGAGCGTGTGGTGGGCTGGATGAAGCTCGCACCGGCGCCCAGCTTGCCGAAGCTGTACGCGCAACGCAGCGTGCGCGGGTTGCGTTGCTTCGATGAGCCCAATCGCGACGCAGTCTTCACGGTGGCGTGCTTCTTGGTAGATCCCGAGTGGCGCGAGCTGGGCATTGCACGCGCCCTTCTCGCCGAAGGGATCCTGCTCGCCCAAGAGCGCGGCGCGGTTGCGATTGAAGCGTTCCCCTGCACCACCCCAGACATTCCTCCCGAACAGCTGCTAGCTGGGCCACCCAGTCTATTCTTTGAGGCCGGCTTCGAGGAAATAGCGCGCGTCGGGAACTATCCCGTTCTCCGATTAACGCTTTAAAAGGCAGAGGCTGCTTTCGGCGCCCGGTTCGCGGCGCGCGGAATGCCAGGCTCTTTATTGATTCTGTGCTTTGGGCTCACGCGTCGTGGCGGGGCACGAAGCACGCTGCGTTCGCACCACTTCGCGCGTGCCGCTCAGCTTGCGCTCGGGCGGTGCCCCAAACTGGACCATCCACTGCGCGAACGTCTCTTGTCGGAGCGCCACGCCTGCGCGTCGCCCCACGATCTCAATCACCGTTAAGAAATCATCCGCTGACTGAAAACGATCCTCGGGCTTGCGTGCCAACGCCTTGAACAGCACCCGCGCCAGATCCGGTCGAAGGCTGGGCGCAAAACGTTCCAAAAGGCTCACGTCGGCTTGATGGGTGCGCGTGAGGATCTCAAGATCGCTCTTGCCGCTAAACAACGGGCGAGCCAACAACATCTCAGTGAGGATGATCCCAACACTGAAAAGATCGCTCCGTGGATCCACTTCTTGCCCCACCACTTGCTCGGGCGACATGTAGCCCAACTTGCCTTTGACCTCACCGGGGCGCGTGCGGCGATCCACCACGGTGCTCCGTACGATGCCGAAATCGGTGATTTTCACGCAGCCATCACTGCCGAGCAGAATATTACCGGGCGAAACATCGCGATGGATCAGGTTGAACTTCTGTCCGTCGGCGTCTGTTGCCGAGTGCGCATAGGCCAAGCCGCGCAGCATTTCACGCGCGATGAACAGCGCAATAGACAGCGGGAAGCGGCGTTTTTGGGCGGCCACATGCCTGAGCAGCTTGGCTAACGACTGCCCTTCTACGTACTCGAGCGCAAGGTACAAATCCCCAGCGTCAGAGCCAAAATCAAGCACACTCACGATGTTGGGATGTGTGAGCGATGAACTGATTCGAGCCTCATCGCGGAACATATCGACGAAGCGTGAGTCACGCGCCAGGTGCCGAAGGATGCGCTTGAGCGCTAAGCATTCGCCGGGTCGATCCACGTGCTCAGCCTTGAAAACCTCGGCCATACCGCCGGCGCCCAAGGGCTCACCGAGCTCATATGGGCCAACGCGTTCAGGATTCAGATCGAAGTCCGGGTGCATCTCAACGACTACTCCACCACTAGAGTAGAGGGCGCGTGCAGCACGCGCGACCGCTATTCATTGAATTTTGAAAATCTCCTGTGATAAAAGCCCACACAGCCTCACGTCTCCCCCGCTTGCGCGCCTGGCGCCAAGCTTGGGGGAGACCGCCTCGCCCAAGCGAGGCGAGAGGGGGCAACTCTCTCAAGATTTGTCCAAAATGCGGTTGAACCTGGCTCTTTTCCGAGGTTGCTAGATTGCCAGGCAGTGCCGACGGAAGTACGGTCGTAGCTCAGTGACTTTGGTGACCACCGACATCTACCAAGCCTTGTCTACGGATCCTAACGGCGGCGTCCGTAGTCGAAACCCACGTCGAGTTGCCATTACAGGTGGCGCCGGCTTTTTGGGGCGCAATCTGCGAGGAGTGCTGGAAGCCGATCCGGCCGTGGAAGCCATTGTGAGCCTGGATGTGCGCACGGCGGAGGCCGAGGGGGATAAAACCCACGCTTACAATTTGGACCTCACGAGTCGCGGCGCCGAAGAACGCTTGGTCGAGGTGCTCATGTCGGAGAAGGTGGACACGTTGGTGCACCTCGCGCTTTTGTCGTCTCCCTCTTCGGATGCGACGTGGGAGCATGAGCTGGAAAGCGTGGGTACGATGCACGTGGTGAATGCTTGCCGCCGGACGCGCGTGCGCAAGCTGATTCTAAAGAGCCAAACATTTCTGTATGGCGCGCACCCGACCAATCCGAATTATCTGAGCGAAACCCACGGAATCAAAGCCCCCCTAAGCGAAGCTTATTTTCGCGACAAATATCAGAGCGAGCAGCAAATCCTCGCTTTTGGTCCGCCAGGCAGCGCCCGCATCGCCACCGTTTTGCGCACCGCTCCGATCATTGGCCCGCACATCGATGATTACATCGCGCATTATTTCCGACGCCGCTTCGTGCCTACGGTGCTCGGGTTCGATCCGCTGTGGCAATTCGTCCATGAAGCGGATGCCATCGCCGCTTTCGCTCTGGCGATTCAGCGCGATGCTCCCGGTATTTTTAATATCTCGGGCTCCGGAGTGCTGCCGCTCAGCACCGTGATCAAGCTCTGCGGTCGTTCGCACTTGCCCGTTCCGGCCAGCGTCCTCTCAGCCATGCTCGGCTCGATGTGGCTCACGCGCCTTTCGGATGCGCCGCCTTTCTTGGTCGATTATCTGCGATACATCTGCGTCGCAGATGGCGCACGCGCCAAGGATGTTCTCGGATTTTCACCTGCTTTCAGCACGCGAGAAGCCTTGATTGATTTTGCCAGTGCCCAACACCTGCGCGACGCCAAACTGCTTTCGGAGACTCCGGCGTGACCCCCAAACCCCCGCCCAAGAATCCTGGTAATCCCCAGCGCCCCCAACGCTCGCAGCAGGGAAATCGGGGCCCCCGGCCGCACCCGACGTACCCACCTGACGAGCTCGGTATCGGCTCAAACGTCGTGCCGCGCGAGACTTTCATCACCAGCCTGGACGCCCCCCCGAAACGCAAGGTGCCACAGCCTCAGGCCTCGCGCGAAGAGCTGGAGTCGCAGATCACGGACCTCGAATCGCGCCTCGATCAGATGATTAGGGCCTCGGGCCCGAGCGTGCTGGCAGTGCCGCCCGCCACGCCTGACAGCCCCAATGCCCAGGCGCCGCTCGCTGCACTCGAAACCCCTCCCCTCGACCCGACGCATCCACTGGCTAACAACCCCTACTTCGAGCAGCACTGGGGCCGACGGGGCTTGGAAGAGCGCAGCGAAGAGGTGGATGATTTTGGCTACGATCCGAGCTTTGAGAAGAAATTTGCAAAGTTTTTAGATTTTCTTCACCGGCGCTATTTTCGAGTGCGCGTTAGGGGCGTCGAGAACCTGCCACGCCAAGGTCGGGGCATCGTGGTGGCCAACCACTCGGGAACTTTTCCCTTCGATGGGCTGGTGCTGCGCACTGCCGTCGCCCGGACGCAGCCGGAGAAACGCAAAGTGCGTTGGCTGACCGAAGATTTTGTGCACTATTTGCCGTTCGCTGGGGCATTTTTTAATCGCATGGGGGCCGTTCGCGCGTGCCAGGAGAACGCTGAGCGCTTGCTGAAGCAAGATGAGCTGGTGGCCGTCTTCCCGGAAGGCGTGAAAGGCCTGAAGAAGCTTTACGCAAAACGCTACACGTTGGAGCGCTTCGGGCGGGGTGGCTTTGTGCGCCTCGCCTTGCGCACAGGCTCTCCGCTCGTGCCGTGCGCGATCATCGGTGCTGAGGAAAGTAATCCGATGTTGCACCGCTTGGATTACCTGCCGAAGCTGTTCGGCCTGCCCTATCTTCCGATCACAGCTACATTTCCCTGGCTTGGCCCATTCGGTTTAGTGCCGGCGCCCACGCGTTGGACGATCCTGTTCGGTGAGCCCTTCAACTTTGATGGCTATGGCCCCGAGGCGGCGGACGATCCGGTGCTCGTGGGGCGCCTGAGTGATCGCGTGCAGCGCAGCATCGAAGAATTGATTGCCCAGGGGCTCCGCGATCGCAAGAGCGTATGGCTCGGGTAGCCCGAGCGCACGGGGCCTTGGTCATAGATAAGCCGCTCGGTTGGACGAGCCACGATGTGGTGGCTAAGGCGCGCGGAATTTACGGGCAACGACGCGTCGGCCATGGCGGAACCCTCGATCCGATGGCGAGCGGTGTTCTGATTCTGCTGCTCGGCGAAGCCACCAAATTATCGCCGTATGTCGCCGGCGCGACTAAAATATACGAGGCAACGCTAAACTTCGGTTACTCCACTGCCACGCTCGACGCGGACGGAGCAGAGACCGCCCGTTCGGAGCTTCGCCCCGGCTGGTTAACACCACCTGCGATTGAACGCGCATTGGAACTTGAACGCCAACGCACCGAACAAGTGCCCCCCGCTTACAGTGCGATCAAGCTCGCGGGACAGAAGGCCTATGCCATGGCGCGTCGTGGTGAGACGCCCGAACTTCTGCCGCGCCCCATCGCCGTGCACGAGCTTGAACTCTTAGATCTGAATGACAACCAAGCTCGCGTTCGATTGCGCGTATCGAAGGGCTACTACGTACGTAGCTTCGCTCGCGATGTCTGTACCAGCCTCGGTATCGAAGGCCATCTCGGTGCACTCCGAAGAACGCAGAGCGGGCCGTTTCTTCTTGAAACTGCGTGTGCGTGGCCACTCGCCGCGGCGGCCCCTCTGATCGCGCTCCCTGAGCTTGCAAGAGCCTGCCTCCCGAACGCGGTGCTCACCGACGAAGGCACCACCTTCACCGGGCACGGCAAGCCTCTCTTATCCGCACACTTCGAACAGGTCCCAGAAGACGCCAACCAGGGCGCTCCGTTCGCGTGGTTTAGCAACACCGGTCAACTCCTCGCGATCGGCTCTCACACCGGAGAAGATGTGTTTCGGGTGCTGCGTGGGTTTCGAGAGTTTGGCGGTGTGTCACAATCGGAGCCGTTTTCGGAATTAGTTGGCTAAAATTGGGGTTTTTACACCCCGAATTGAGCGATGCCTCTTGCGGAGAGGGGACATTCGCGGCTAATCCTAAAGAATACGAGGGGCGGCTGGGCCGCCAAAGGCAATTAGAGTTGGATCCTTCTCCATTAGAACGCTTAATCGATATTAGTCTCGCCCTGTTGCCGGCCCTAGGCGGTGCCCTGCTAGCGGCAGCGAGTTCCACGATTGCCTCAATGTCCAGCGCGCGCCGCGCTGCTCTGATCGAGCGGCTTGAAGGCGCCGGGCGGAACGCGCTCGAACGCTACAATGAGCATCAAGCAGCGGTCGAGCTGCGCTGGATGGTCCTGCGCGCCGGCGGCATCGCGCTGACGGCTCTTTTGTTGAATTCCGCGATGCCCCAGGGCTGGGCCCCCGCGCTCCAAAAGCTGACGTCCACCTCTGTCGCGCTTTTGGCCTTCGCGCTTCCGGCACACACGCTCCGAGCAATCTTTCTCCCGCGCGCCGATCTCGTGGCTCCTTGGCTTTTACGCTTCCTTCGCCCCTTTGAGCTAATTGCTCTTCCAGTATCTGCGCCCATCCGGTTGATTGGGAATCTGGTTGCCCGGCAAGCTCCCGACGCGGAGCCCACACCCGATACGAGCGTGACCGAAGCCGAGATGGAAATGCTGGTCACTGAGGGCGAACAGGATGGCTCCTTAGCCCATGATCAGTCTCAAATGATCCGGAATGTCCTCGATTTCAGGAGCATTACGGCCGGCGAAGTCATGGTGCCGCGCACCCAAGTGACCGCCTTCGATATCGATTCTCCGATTGAAGGCTTACTCCTGCAAATCGCTGAAACTCAGCATTCGCGCTACCCGATCTACCGAAACAGTATCGACTCGGTGTTTGGCGTTCTGCACAGCAAGGATCTGCTCAATCAGTCGATCCAAAAGAATGTCGCGGATCTGAAGCAGCTCAGCTTGCGAGACATCGTGCGGACGCCGATAAGCTTCATTCCTGAAGGTCAGCTTGCCTCAAGTGTGCTCCGAGACATGCGCGCACAGGGGCATCACATGGCGGTCGTGATTGACGAATTTGGCGGCACGAGCGGGATTGTGACACTTGAAGATCTGCTGGAGCAGATCGTTGGCGATATTCGCGACGAGCATGATTCGGAAGAGCCCCCGATCGTTGACCTGGGGGAAGGGCGCTTGATGGTCGATGCGAGCATCTCGATTGCTGAGCTGAGCCGCTACCTGGGCGTCGAATTCCCCGCGGACGGTGACTACAATTCGCTCGGCGGCTTTCTGATTGCTGCGTTTGGCCGCGTGCCACGTGTGGATGCTAAAACAACGGCGAACGGAATGGACTTCCTGGTACGGGAAGCCGACGAACGGCGCATTTCACAGGTCGAAATCGTTCGTCCCATGGCTACGGCCATGGCCATGTCTAAGCCCCCCTCTTCTAAGCCGTCCCGTATGACGGCTGCTTAGCGCCCTCTCGGTGCCAGTGCACCGCAGCCCTAGACTAACTACTTCTCGTCCTTCAGCCGCCGCCACCGTTGCCAAGAGCAGACAGAGACTTCACGAGGCCCTCTCCGAGCTGCTTCAAACCAACCTTCTCGGCGCCGGGAGTGTCATCGCCCTTCAGGCTGAGCTGGAGCTTGTAGAGCTCCGACTGTACCTTTCCGAGAACATCGGAGGGGCAGACCATGCCCTGCGTGGCGGGGTTGATTGGCAGCACAGATTGCATCTTGAGCTCCGTCTTCGAGACTCGATCAGCTTTGGCGTCGGATGGGCGCCCCTGCTCATCAATACGCCGAACGCTAATTTGTTCAGGCCAGGACTTGCCAGCTTCTTTCACTAGAAATGGCTCAGTGATCGGAGCCAGCTCAATCCACGGCCCATCAGACCCACTCGCCAGGACTGCGCCCCAGCGAACTTTGGGGTTCTCGCGATCCGCGAGTAGCTGCTCAAACGGAGCTTTCTGAGCAGAAAGGATCGACTGAAGGGCCTCCTTGCGATCGTTGGCCTCCTCAGCTTGTTTCACGTAGGAGAGGACGGCTTTGCGCAAATCGGCTCTAAAGCGGCCGATACCCAGCGGAATATCGTCGGCTGAGAAGGCAATGTTCAGCTCGCCGAGCTTGCCCACTTCATCAGCGGGAAATTTCTGACTCTTGAAGCTCTTGTTGGCGCCCTCCACCACTGCGCCCAACTTCTCAACTGTTTCGGCGGCTTTCTTGAGCTTCACGATGAGCACCTGGGCATCACCGAGCGCTGCGTTCGAAAGATCGCTATTGGTGACGCGCCCACCAATGACGAAGCCGAACCCAATGCCCAGCACCGCTGCTATCGCAACGAAGACGAGCATCTTACGCGCAGTCTGCTTACGACCCGCCTGGACCTCTTCTTCGTCCATCTCGATTCGCATCGGAGCGGCAGGCTGTGCAGCCATGTGCTGCACAGGAGAGGAGCCGAACGGGCTCGACCCCATAGCTTGCGGCGCCTGTGAGAACGGCACGGAACGCGCTGCTGGCGAGGACTGACCCGGCACGGAGCCGAGTGCCGGTCCCGCTCCGGGGCGGGCCATCCCAATCGGTGGTGGAATTGAGGCTGCTCCCGCTTGGGTCTGCACGCCACGTTTTCCGAGCCTGGCTTTTAGGTCGATCTTGGGCTTCAGTTCGTCAGACATTGTTCCTGTTCGGGTTTTAGGGCTCAAAGGACAGGAGCCGCGGCGCCGGGACACTAGCGGTCTCGGTTGCGCCGGGCAAGCTTCAAAAACGGACCCACATTGGATCCATTCGCACGCGTTGACCGACAGGATGGCCGATGCCAGTCTGGCCCGCGTGGCTGCCAAAGTCGCTGTCGTCGATAACTACGATTCGTTCACCTATAACCTCGTCCAGTACATCGAAACTCTCGGTGGCGTTTGCGAAGTATGGTTGAACGATAAGATCAGCGTTGAGAATCTGGAACTTCGCGCCCCTGCTGGAATCGTCTTATCGCCTGGGCCCGGAGATCCGAACGACGCCGGCATCACCTTAGGTGTGATCGAACACTTCGCAGGGAAAGTGCCCATCTTCGGAGTCTGTTTGGGGCATCAGTCAATTGGCCAAGCCTATGGCGGCAACGTCGTGCGCGCGCCGCGTCTGATGCACGGCAAGACATCGCCGATTTTGCACGATGGCAAGGGCGTGTTTCAGGGGTTGCCCAATCCCTTCACGGCGACACGTTATCATTCGTTGATCGTGGACCGCGCGACGCTGCCGGCATGTTTGGAAATCTCCGCAGAAACCGCCGAAGGCGAAATTATGGGGCTGCGACATCGTGAACTGCGCGTGGAAGGCGTTCAATTCCATCCCGAGAGCATCCTCACCGAACAGGGCATGCAGCTGCTTCAGAATTGGCTCGGCTCACTATGACAGACGCGGGAGCGGGACTGTCATTCGCCCAGATTTTGGCTGAAATCGAGCAGCCAGAGGGGATCGGTCCGGCCACCGTTCGCCGCGTTTTCGATAGTATTTTGGCGGGCGCATGGTCCCCAGAAAAGATTGCCGGCCTCCTCATCGCGTTGCGCCTGAAAGGCGAATCAGCAGGAACGATCCGAAGCGCCGCCGAGGCGATGCGCAGCGCCATGTCGCGTGTTCCTCACAGATTCTCGGCAGTTTTGGATACCTGTGGGACGGGTGGCGACGGCCACAATACGGTCAACATCTCCACCGGCGCCGCCATCATCGCGAGCGCCTGCGGGGTGGTGGTCGCCAAGCACGGCAATCGTGCCGCCTCCAGCAAGTGTGGGACCGCCGAAGTGCTCTTGGAGCTTGGGCTGCCCATCGATCTCAAGCCAGAAGCTTCGTCCCGAGTTTTGGCAGCAGCCGAAATCACGTTCTTGATGGCTCCTGTTCACCATCCCGCCATGCGCTTTGCTGGGCCAGTGCGAAGAGAGCTTGGTGTGCGCACTATTTTCAATTGTCTGGGGCCGCTCGCTAACCCCGCAGGAGCCACCCATCAGTTGATTGGCGCCTACGAGGATCGCATCCGGCCGCTGATGGCCCAAGCGCTGGCTGAGCTGGGTTCGGTGCGCGCTTGGGTAGTGCGCGGTGTGGATGGCTTGGACGAAATCAGCCCATCAGGCCCCACGCGAGTGACCGAGCTTGCCTCGGGCAAGCTGCGCGAATTCGAAGTAACCCCCGAGGATTTCGGCATTCCTCGCATCCCGCTTTCGGCGATAGCTGGTGGCGATGCCAGCGCGAATGCTGCGGCGATCAGGAGTGTGCTTCGGGGTGAACCGCATCCCGCTGCCCCCGCCTTCTTGCTGAATGCTGCGGCGGCGTTGGTCGTTGCTAAGGATTTGGGACCCAAGCAAGCAGCCGAATTGGCGCGTGCTGCTATTCAATCTGGAGCCGCGCTGCGCAAGCTGGAGCTGTGGCAAACGGAAGCCGCAGCTGCCGCAGCTGCCGTTAACCCAGCCTAAGCCAAAGGATTCTCGATGGGCGTGCTAGAGCAGATCCTTGAAGCAAAAGAGCGCGAGTTGGCTGCGCTCCACACGTTGGCACTCCCGGAGCCGCCCCAACGCCGACCGATCGCCCTCAAGCGCGCTAATAGCTCCCCACTCAGTCTGATCGCTGAGATCAAGCGTCGCTCGCCCTCAGCTGGCCAACTCTCCACGGCACTCGGGATTGGCGAACGAGCAGCCGTCTACGAAAAAGCCGGAGCCAGCATGGTGAGCGTGCTGTGCGATGGAGCCTTTTTCGACGGAAGCTTCGAGCACTTAACGGAAGCACGGCGCGCGTGTTCCCTCCCCCTTTTGTGCAAAGAATTCATCATTGATGAAATCCAGTTGAAAGTGGCCCGCGCGTTCGGGGCCGATGCGGTATTGATCATTGTGCGTTGTGTGCCTGAAGCGCGCTTGCTGCCCCTCGTGCAGGCGGCCCGGGCTTTAGGGCTTGAGCCACTTGTCGAGGTGTGCACAGAACCTGAAGCGGCGCTCGCACTCGCTTCGGGAGCCCAACTGATCGGCGTGAACGCGCGCGACCTCGACACTTTGCAAATGAATCCTGAACGCGCCCGGAAAATCTTGGCCGGATTGCCCGCCGAGCGGGTGCGCATCCATCTTTCAGGCGTGGCCACAGCCGAAGAGGTGGCCACGTTGCGTCAGGGGCCGGCCGACGCCGTTTTGATCGGTGAGGCGCTCATGCGGCAAGCTGATCCCTTTGAGCTATTGAGCTCGCTGGTTGAGGCCGCCGGAAGCGCCGGAAGCACTGGAAGCTTATAGGCTCGCAGTTCGGCCCGATGACGGCTGAGGGCATCCCCGCCAAGAAGAATTCGGAGTTTGTGCAAGCCATGAACGCTCGCTCTCCGTTCTTTAGTCTTTTATTTCAATTGCGCAAGTCACAGACGGGCAAAACTGAGCTGAAATGTGGCCTAAAAAGCGCAAGATTAGCTCGCAAATTCGCCACGGAATGGCGAAATTTTCGCCACAGGATAACGAATTTGTTAACAGCGTGTTCCTCCCGGGGAGGGTTGGGGCACCACCCCCACCCTTCAACTCAAGTGAGAATGGCGAAGGTGCGACAGCATGCGCCAGAGCCGTTAAGCACCCCAGACACAGCAATGGCGACGATTTCGCTTCACCCTTAAAGCGTTAACTCCCGCAACTGCCCCCCTTCGCGCCGCTCAGCGCGGCGCGACTCCCCCCAAAGCGCCGGCTGCGCCGCCGCTGGGGGGAGTCTCCGTGAAGCACGTGATCTGCATGCCACCCACCTCCGCATGGTCAGCGCCATAAACAAAACGAAAACGAAAGGACTGAAACCCGGCGCTGCATCTTCCCACAAGTTCTGGCACTTCTGCCCAACACCAACCAGGCACACAATCCTTGCAATTCAGATCGTGGCGACAGCTCTCAAGAGCGCTTCCTTCAAGCTGCATGACGGGGCAGGAAGCATAGGCCTCCATCGTGACCCGACAGCGCGCCGTTCCCTCATCGACTGCGATTCGATGCGGCGAACAGCGTGGGCCGCCATCAAAATGGAGCTGGTAGAAAATGCTGAACCTGTCGCATGGCCAAACCTCTGATGACATCAGTGAAGACGTCTGGTGAAGCTTGAACCATTGATCGAGCCTTGGTGGCGGTGCGGCGCCATTCGCACATTTGCGCGGCGTCGTAGAAGCAGCTCCGTCCCAGAAGATAGCGCCAGTTTGGAAGTACTCATCGTAACGCTGATAGGAAGAAACCGGGAGCGGGCTCGCGTCGTCATTCGCCGCCGCCAGGTACGCCTTGATGATCGCGTAGGAACCGCCAGGTTCGCTAAGACTCGCGACATGCGCCTCAGCATCTGTCACCGGTGGAGTCTTTCCACTCAAAGCAAGTTGGGAGCAATTCATCTCGATGAGGCAAGCCACAAGATCCGTGCCTTCTTCTTCCAGGGTCCGGGTCCAGAGATAGGGCTGCAGCTCTTCGTAACGCCGCCCGGAGGCCAGGAACGCCTCTGGGGCGCGGAATTGTGAGCTGATAGGAAGAAGGTAGCTTGCGTGTCGATCGATCCCTGTGGTGACGGCACGAGTATGTTCCTGGGTCTTGTGTGTGACGGAAAGCCCGAATGCGCAAATGGTCGAAACGAGTCGTTCAACTGCTATCGTAAATAGGCGTGTTGCTCGCTGACTGGCCTGTCGCAAAAACGGATATGAGTGCCTCAAGTTAGGTATTGCGCCCGCCGAGGTGTGGCGCGATCCTACTCAGAATGAGCCTGCATTTGACTGCAAAGTGCTAGGCGATCCTGCTAGGTATTTAGGACGATTTATTCGAGTTCTGAGACTCTCTTCGCATCCGGCCGGTCGTCTTCTCATTAGCGAGCCAGCAATTCAGGAGATCCAAAACATGAGAAATTTCGCAAGCGCACCAAGAAATACCATCTTTGTGCTTGTAATTTCGACGCTCGGCTGCTCGGGCGGAAATGGCGAAGGAGCTACCGCACCTGGCGCGAGTTCGAGTGTGGGAGCCCCCACGTCGACGATGATCACGCCTGTTCCAACGACGCCTGGTCCGTCCATGCCGCCACCGACGACGGCTCCCCCAACGGTGTTTAGCTGTGCCGATCCGGCCGCGCACCAAGCTGGCCCGTCGCCGATGCGGCGACTGACGCGCCTCCAATACGCCAATAGTGTGAACGATCTGTTGAAGCTCAAGCTCGATAGCGCTCCCCTCCTCGCGGAGGACGAAAAGGTCGGGGCCTTCGACAGCAATCTTTTGGCGCCTGTGGGCGAACTGCACGTTGATCGCTATCTGAAAGCTGCGGAGGCTGCCACAGACTCAGCGCTCCTCAACGTCACAACGCTCCTGGCTTGTGATCCTGTTGCGGTTGGCGAGGCAGCGTGCGCAGGGACCGTGATCGACACCCTGGGCCCCAAGGCTTTCCGACGGCCGCTTTCACCAGATGAGCGCACGCAGTATCTCGGGGTCTATACGGACTCGCGCACCAGTGGAGACACTTTCGCCGAGGGCATCGAGCAAGTGGTGCGCTCCTTTTTGCAGTCGCCGTACTTCTTATACCTCGTGGAGGCGCCACCCGCGGGTGCCGCGGCTACGGCTGTTTCTCCCTATGAAGTGGCCTCGCGGCTATCGTACTTTCTCTGGAACAGCATGCCTGACGACACGCTGTTTGCGGCGGCCGCAGCCAATCAATTGGGCACACCAGATGCGCTCTTAGCTCAAGCCAAGCGCATGTTGGAGAGCGACAAAGCTACCGCAACGCTGGCGAGCTTTCACAAGCAGTGGCTCGGGATTGACCGGCTCCTGAGTGCCGGCAAGGATACCAAGACCTTTCCCGAGTACACACCCGAGTTAGGGCAAGCGATGCTCACCGAAACTACAGGTTTCGCCGATAGCGTGATTCGTAAAGGTGACGGAAAGCTCGCAACGCTGTTCACGCTAGCTCAATCTCCGGTGCCAAGCTCGCTGCTCTCGTTTTACGGAGTGCAAGCTCCGGCTAATGCCACACGGGGCCAACTCATCGCCCTGAATCCGACAGAACGCGCGGGCCTGCTCACGCAAGCCGGCGTGCTAGGTGCCCATTCACACTTCGCTGATGTCTCGCCGGTTCTCACGGGAGTATTCGTGCGCGCCACGATCATGTGCCAGGCACCCCCACCGCCGCCTCCTACCGTGATGACGCAGCCACCTGCTGCGAAACCGGGGGAAACTACACGTCAACGCTTTGATCGCCATAGAACGGATCCGAGCTGCGCCAATTGCCATCAGCTCATGGACCCGATCGGCTACGGATTTTCGCATTACGACGCCCTAGGCCATTACGTCACGATGGATGCTGGAGTGGCCATTGATGCAAATGGCCGAATTGTCGGCAGCTTAGACCTTGATGGCCCCTTCAATGGCGCTGTGGAGCTCAGCCAGAAGCTTGCAACGTCAGCGCAGGTTCGCGAATGCGTGATGGGGCAGTGGTTCCTGTTCGCACTCGGTCGAAACCTGGATGCACAAGCCGACGGTTGCTCGGTGGCAGCGGCGCGCGACGCCTTCGCCAAGAGTGACTATAACGTGCAGGACCTTCTGCTTTCGATCATCCAATCCGATTCATTCCGGCTTCGCGGCGTAGGAGGTGTCCAATGAAACAGCGCCTTGAAAAGAGCGTACTCACTCGGAGAGCCCTATTGGGCACCGCCGCAAGCAGTCTGGCGTTGGCGCCGCTTTTACCCCTGCTCGCTCGGGCCCAGAGTGCGAGCGGTCCCCCTTTGCGCCTAGTGCTGATGTACCAACCCCACGGTGTTATCCGCGGTGCAACGCCGTACGAAGCCTATTCCTGGCTGCCCAAGGGCGACGCCAATTCGCTCACGTTGAGCGATACGCTGTCCCCGCTCGAAGCGCACAAGAGTCGCCTCACGGTGATCGATGGTCTCGACATGACGGGTGGTGCGTACGGAGCGCCCGAAGAGGGCCCGCACACCCGCAACACGTCGCACCTTTGGTCGGGTTCTCCGCTCGACGAGAACAGCAAGTTGTTCTCCCGCGAACAGGGCGGAGGGCAGCGTTACTTTGGTTGGAGCCTGGGTACGTCCATTGACCAAACCATTGCGGCTCAAGTGGGCCTCACCACACCCTTCCGTTCGATCGAAGCCGGGGTGCGCACCGGGAGCGGCAGCCGTCCGATGAACCGCATGATTTACAAAGCCCCCGGCGAGCCACTCTCACCCGAGGACAATCCGAAGGCCCTGTTCGATCGGATCTTTGCGGGTTTCATGCCCACCGATCCCACTGCGATGGACAAGCTCGCCGCGCAGCGAAAGAGCGTCTTGGATAACGTCGCCAAAGATCTCACGCGCCTACAAGGGACGGTGGCAGTGGAGGATCGGCAGAAAGTCCAGGCACACTTGGAGGCTTTGCGAGCCATAGAACGACGGCTCAACGGGTTCGGCTTGAGTTGCGCTCCGGTGGCCCCCCCGGGAGTCACCGATCCCCAAGCCAACGACAGCATGCCAATGGTCACCAAGCTTCAACTCGACGTTTTGGCGCAAGCGTTAGCGTGTGGCTCCACCAACGTAGCCAGCATTCAATTCGACAGAAACGAAAATAGCCCCACGCGCTTCACGTGGGTGCTGCCAGGCGAGACGCGTGGCCATCACGAAATCAGCCATCTTGACGAAGGCGATGGCCCCGACGGTGTGATGAGATTGGCGGCAATCCAAAAATGGTACGCCACTCAGCTCGCCTATTTTCTCGATCGACTAGCTGCAATCCCAGAGGGCAACGGCACTCTGCTCGACAACACGTTGGTGCTCTGGGGCACCGAAGTGGCGGTTGGCAGCACACACTCTGAGCAAGGAGTTCCTTTCATCTTGGCCGGCGCCACCTCCAAGCTCAAAGGTGGTCGCTTCCTCCAATTCACGGACAACACGCGCCACGCACGGCTCCTGGTTTCAGTGGCCAATCTATTTGGGCTGAACTCGGTGCAGAAATACGGAACTACGGACACAGGTTCTGGTCCGATGGCTGTGCTGGGCTGAGGGCTAGCTGCTCCCCGCTTTGAAGCCGAATTCGGAACATCCGCCGGAGCATGGCCTTGCTCTTCGAGAAATCCGATCAAGCGCTCTCGGAGCGCATAATAGTCCGGCGATGCCAACAGCTCGGCGCGGCGCCGTGGGCGCGCGAAGGGAACGTCGAGGATCTCACCCACTCGGGCATTCGGCCCACTGGTCATCATGATGATCCGATCGGAGCAGAACAGGGCTTCGTCCACGTCGTGCGTGACCATGAGGGCGGTCTTTTGATCCTGCGCCCATAGCTCCAGAAGCGTTTCTTGAAGCTCCAACCGTGTGAGCGAATCCAGCATCCCGAACGGCTCATCGAGCAGAAACATCTTCGGAGAAAGAGCAAAGGCTCGCGCCAAGCCCACCCGCTGGCGCATTCCGGACGAAAGCTCGCGAGGCTTCTTGTGCAGGGCCTCCCCTAGCCCCACCAACGTGAGGTAGTGGGCGGCGATGTCTTGACGCTCCTTCTTAGTTTTGGTGGGACACACCTCATCGACCCCGAGCTTCACGTTGTCCAAGGCGCTCAGCCACTCGAGCAAACACGGCGATTGGAACACGACTCCCCGATCGGGCCCAGCATCACGGATCACCTTTCCTGCGAGCACTACGTCCCCGTTACTTGCTTGATTGAGCCCGGCCACAATGGAGAGAACCGTCGACTTCCCACAACCTGAGTGCCCAATAATGCTAACGAACTCGCCTTCGCTCACCGTTACCGTGAAGTCTTGAACGATGACCGTCTCCCCAGTAGGCGTAGGGTAACTCTTGCTGACATTGAAGATTTCTAGATAGCGCTTGTTCATGACATCGCCCCGACGAGCTCGCCAACTGGAAGCGAGGAAGGCAGAGTTGAGCTCCGTCGAGTTTGCCGACTATCCAGCAAAAATTGCGTAATTTGGCTGCGAAGTAGGCGAAACTTTGGATCGTGGTTCAGTGCGCGGCGGTCCCGGGGTCTTGGGATCTCCACGTCGTAGCTCGGACCAAAAGTAGCGGAGGGGCCAGCGCTGAGCGGTACGATCCGATCCGCCAGCAGAATGGCCTCATCGACGTCGTTGGTAACAAGCACGATCGTTTTACCTGACACTCGGCCAATACGTTCTATTTCATCTTGAAGCGAAGCGCGTGTGAGTGCGTCGAGAGCGCTCAGCGGCTCATCCATGAGCAGCACCTCAGGATCGGCTGCAAGTGCCCGGGCTAGCGCAACGCGCTGGCGCATTCCACCGGAGAGCTGCGCGGGTTTGCGGTCCTGCGCGTGGCTGAGCCCCACCATTGCCAGATAACGCTCAGTACGGCGAACTTTCTCCAGCTTCGGCAAGTCAGAAAGCACACAATCAATCGCTAAGTAGACATTGTCGAACGCCGTTAACCAGGGTAACAGTGAGTAGTTCTGGAACACCACCCCTCGCTCCGGGCCCGGTGCAGTAACGCTTTTCCCCTGCCAAAGAACCTCGCCCGCATCTGGCTTGGTGAGGCCCGCCAAGAGCGAGATCAGCGTGGACTTCCCTGCCCCAGAAAATCCAACAATGGCGACAAACTCGCCCTTTTCGATACCGAGCGACGCCCGCGCGAGGACGTGCGTCTGCCCCTGCGATTTCTCAACCTCTCTCAACTCTAAAAGAGCCATCGCTTCTAGTCCACCTTCAGGCGTTGCTCAATCGCACCCATGATGCGATCCAAAATGAAGCCAACCAGGCCAATCGTGATGATGCAGAGAATGATGTGCTCGTAGATGAGCGCGTTGTATTCCTGCCAAAGAAAGCCACCAACCCCTGGGGCACCGGTGAGCATTTCAGCCGCTACAATGACTAACCAGGCAATCCCGAGGCTTAGGCGGAACCCTGTGAACATATAGGGCAACGCCGCCGGAAGCATCACCTTGAAGAGCGTCTTCGTTCGACTCAGCCGCAACACCTTGGCAACGTTCAAGTAGTCTTGCGGGACAGATCTCACCCCGAGAGCGGTATTTAAGACCGTTGGCCACATCGAACACATCGCGATCGTGAAGAGACCCGCCGGCCCTGGGTGCTGAAAAATGACCAGCCCGAGCGGCAGCCATGCCAATGGCGAGACGGGACGTAGGATTTGCACAATCGGATCGAACACCGTCTGAAAAACGCGGGACATGCCAAGCAGAAAGCCGAGCGGCGTTCCGATCAGCAGGGCGAGCGTGTAGCCCTGGGCCACTCGCTCCAGTGAATACCACGTAAAACGCAGAATTCCCTGGTCGAGCTCACCGCGCTTTGCAAAGGGCTCAACCAGATACGGCAGACTCACCTCCCATGTTTTCAAAGGAGAAGGAAGAGCTTTGGCCCATGTCTGACTGGTTAACGCCCAGAGCCCCACGATGACAGCCACGCCGAAGAGAGGCAGCAGTAGCCCGAGCAATTTACTCTTCCAGCTTTGAGTTGTGCCTAGCATAGTCTCACCTAGCATTGTGTGTTAGTCGGGTGTGTGTTTCGCGAACGTAACAAACACGCACCAGACAAACACTTTACTCAATCTTTTAACCCTTGAGGTTGTGGATCTTAAAGCCCGTCGCGTATTCCTCCGGCTTGGTCGGATCGAAAACACCGCCATCAAAGAAGCTCTCCGAGCCCTCGTTGCTCGCGACGGAAACCCCAAGCTCCTTCATTGCTTCTTCATAAATGTCCTGACGCATCACCTGCTTGGCAACGCCTGCGTAATCAGGTGCACCTGCCACCATTCCCCAGCGCCGAAACTGCGTGAGCCACCACTTGGCAAACTTGGGCTCGGGGTAGTTGCAGCCGCGAGAGCTAAAGATCATATAGTTCGGATCTTGCTTCTTCCGACCATCGCCATAGTCGTAATTGCCCTGCAATCGGCCCAAAATTGCCTCCGGCGGGCAGTTGATATAAGTCGCCTTTGAAACGATTGCAGCTTGCTCGGGACGATTCTCCAGCTTATCGAGCCACACGCTGGCTTCGTGCAGCGCCTTCAACACGGCCTTCACAGTTTTCGGGTTCTTCTGCGCGAATTCTTCGGTGAACGCGCATACTTTTTCAGGATGATCCTTCCAAATTTCCTGACTGGTGATGGCGGTGTATCCGATCCCATCTGCAACGGCTCGAGCATTCCAGGGTTCCCCCACGCAAAAGCCGTCCATCTGATCGACCTTCATGTTCGCCACCATCTGTGGCGGCGGGACGGTCACCAAGGCAATGTCCTTGTCGGGATGGATGCCACCTGAGGCCAGGAAATACCTCAGCCACATGGCATGCGTTCCGGGGGGAAACGTTGCTGCGAAAGTCAGCGGCTTCCCCGCCTGCTTAGCCTGATTCACGAATGGCAGGAGCGCCTTCGGATCGCCTGAAACCTTGCCTTTGAAGCCAGATTTCAGCGTGATCGCCTGTCCATTTCTATTCAGAAGCCAGGGCACAATCATTGGTTTCTTGGGGGAGCCTAACAGGCCCATCGTGGACGCGATCGGCATCCCAATCAACATGTGCGTGGCCTGAATATCCCCGTTTGAAAGCGAGTCACGAATCGCGGCCCAGCTCGCACCTTTGATGACGGTGGAGTTGATACCGTACTTTTTGAACAATCCCTTTTCGTGAGCAATCACGATCGGCGAACAATCTGTGAGGGCGATCATACCAAAACGCAGATCGGGAGTTTCCGGCTTGCTCGGGGAAACATCCTGCGCGGTGGTCTTGGCGGGATTGACTGTGGCTGCCGCCGCATCCGGCTTGCTGCAAGCACTCAACGCCGCCGAAGCGAGCGATGCCATGGCGCCACCGAGCAGCGGACGCCGTAAAAATCGAACAGAAGTATCTCTCATGGTGTGGCTCCGTTCTTGAAACATTTCAGAAACTGACGGGAATATCGAGCTGAATCGTCTTATAGTTGGATTTCGAGAGCGGCTCATCCAACGGCAGAGCCAAGGCGAGAGCGGGGCGAAGCCAGCTCTGCTCGCCGAGCTTGAAGTGGAAGCGCGGGCCGATCGCAATCGTGCTTATGTCGCGAGCAGTGGAGTCCTTCTTGACCGAGGCGGGTGTTGAGAGCCAACGTTGATGTCGAAGTTCTCCCGCAATGGAGAATTGTGGAATCAAGAAATAGCCCACGTGCAGCCCGGTAGTGAAGTTGGTGCGCGACGAATCCGCATCTAACTTCTCGCCCTTCACACGTGTCAACTGAAGCGCCGTCACTTCGCCCTGCACCGTCAGCCCGTGCGCCACGTAGGCCATGCCCACTCCCGGAAACACCGTGAAGTAGTTCACCGCAAACATCGCGTTGTCCATGCCGGACCTAGCTGCAATTCCCGCGGCGTTCGCCGCTCGACTCTCAGCCTTCGCAGAGTTGCCGCCCCCGGAACCCACGGGAACCGCGAGGCCCAAGAATAGCCCAAGCTTGAGTTCTGGCGTCAGCTTCAGCGCGAACGTGCCCCCTAAGACGGGGTTGAGAAAGTTGGTAGCTCCGCGCGCACTACTAGCGGGCGAGTTTTCCACGAATCCCACACGAACAAGAGGTGCCAACTGATCGGAAAGCTTGTAGCTGCCAAGCAGCGTGGACGCGACAATCGAACCACCACGCGTGGTCGTTGGATTCTCGTAAAACGAAAACGCCGTATCGGAACGAAGAACGGTGGCGGAAACCACCGGCCGAAGCTGGAATGGAAGTGAGTAGGGTGGAGGTTTGGGTTTGGTATCCGAAGTAGCGGCAACGGGCGTCGTTGCTGCCATCTCCGGCTCAGCAGCGCTGACAGAGGCAGCGCACAGGGCGACACTGGTTGCAAAGCACGTGGCGGCGGAAACGTTCTTAACTGTTGAGACTAAGTATTTCATGACCTGACGGGATAGATCGCAAGCAATGGGCCAACGCTCAGCGACAGCACGCAAACAGCCATTTTCCCGCCGTCTCCTAAGTTCGAAACAACACCGACACCGTCCGTTCCCGGTCCCGTGCGACAAACTCGTCGGAGGCTGACGCGGTTTGTAACAGGATTGTCCATTCGTGATTGGGCTGCGTCCCGGCCGCGAACCGCGAACCGCGACCAACGACCAACGCAAGCACAGCGCAAGCGGAGCAGCGTTGACAGTCGGCGTTAACCGCTGTAATAGTCCGAGTTCGTTATGCTGAACTCTCTTTTCAACAATTGCCGCATGTGTGCGGGCCTCGTAGTAGAGGTTCCCGTGTAGCTGGTGGTGTCTAGAGTTTTCAGCGCCCCGCCAGCGATTCGCTCGGCGGGGCGTTTCGCTTTGTGGGCCTCGGATTTGTGAAGTTCACCGATCCGAGGGACCGCTTTGTCTCCAAGCTGCGACGACAAGGCCCATATTCCCGCCGATTTCGAACGAAAGGCCAACATCGTCATGAACATCAGTTCCAGCACCACTTGGTGGCAAACATTCTTCCAAGGTCATTTCCAGGAGCTTCAACTCGGAGGTATCAACAACGACAAGACGCCGACGGAAGTGGATCACTTGATCACTACGCTCAAGCTCTTGCCTCATCACAGGATTCTGGATGCTCCGTGCGGACCCGGCCGCCACAGCCTGGAGCTGTCCCGCCGCGGCTATACCGTCACTGGTATCGATTTCAATCCTCCGGTGATTGATCGCGCCCGATCACTGGCGCAAGAAGAGGGGCTGAGTCCCGAGTTTCAGCTGGGCGATCTGCGATCCCTAGAGTTTGATGCCGAATTTGATCGTGTGCTCTGCCTTTGGGGAAGCTTCGGGTACTTCAGTGATGAAGAAAACGCTGCCCACCTTCGCGGCGTGTATCGCGCACTGGTTCCGGGTGGCGCGTTTTACCTTGATGCATTTCTGACTGAAAGCTTGTATCCAACCTTTCGCGCTCGCGACTGGGCTTGGTGGGGCAACGAGGGCGAACGCTATCGAGTGATTGAGGATCGCGCGTTTGACCTAGGCACTTCGCGAGTGAATGTCACCTGGACGTTCCAGTGCGAGCAGTCCGACAACCCCGCCCCACATACCCCACCTCGATCCGCGTCTACAGTTACCGTGAGCTTCTGGCACTCTTGCGAGAAGCTGGATTTCGAGCCTTTTCCACGTATGATGGCCTTTCCGAGGAACCCTTTGTGCTCGGCTCCAAGCGGCTTAAGCTGGTCGCTTGGAAGAGGGAATGAATCGGTGTTGTGGCTTCCGGATGAATTCAAGCTCGGTCCCCACGCGTAGGCGATCGAGATAGGCCTCGTACACAAATGAGCGATCGCGCTTCTTTCCGGTCGTCTCCCTGAGCACGCCAGCGGAAACCAGCAAATCGATTGCCCGACCCGCGGTAGGCTTGGTTGTCTGCACAAGTTTCATGACCGAGGCAGTAGTCAATATTGGATGGCGGGGTAACTGTTCAAAGAGTCGCAACACCGCAATCGACGCGCCTTCTTGCGCAAGAACGCGCGCACGATCCATGGAAACAAGGGCGGACAGATCACGCGCTGTTTCGACTGCTTCGTCGGCAATAGTGGCGACACCGTCGAGAAAGAAGAGAAGCCAACTTTCCCAGTCGCCCTCGACCCGCACCTCATTGAGCTTGTGGTAGTAGTCATTTCGGTGGCGTTTGAAGAAGAGGCTTAGATAAAGAAGTGGCTTCTTCAGAAGCCCCCAATGCTCAAGCAACAGCGTCACCAACAGGCGCCCGATGCGGCCGTTGCCATCCAGGTAGGGGTGGATGGTTTCGAACTGGACATGCAACAGGCCCGCGCGAACAAGCGGAGGCAAACCATCACTTTCGTGCAGGTACTTCTCGAATGAGCCCAAAACCGAGCCGAGTGCTTGTGGCGGCGGTGGCACGTAGGCGGCGTTTCCGGGTCGACTGCCATGCATGAGCCTCTGATGCGTTTCGTTCAAGAGACGCATCGAAAGAGGCAATCCCTTGGCGTCCGCGAGTTGGGCGCGTGAGTAATTGAGCGCCTCAAGATAGTTGCAGATCTCCTCTACGTCCGCGTTCGGAGGCGCCCGTTCCTCACCTCGCGCCTGAGCCTCAAAGCTGAGCAGATCGACGAGCGTCGCCTGCGTGCCCTCAATCTGCGACGAAAGCACCGCCTCTTTGCGCACGAAGGCGTAGATGAACCAGTCTAACGAAGGCACCATCTCACCCGCCATCTCAAGCCGAACGAGGGCCTGCTCGGCCTTGCGATGCCGCTCCGTGATCAACTCATCCATGACAATGGGTGGGTCCAGCGGGGGCAGCTCGTATCTTCCGGTGATTCGCCTCGGCATGGGAGCCAGCTAAGGAACGCATACTTTACTAAGGCCGAACGCTAGTCAAGTACGGTTGACTAGCGTTGACATTATTGAGCTGACAATCCCGAACCTCCGCAACTCGACCCAGCGCTGGCCGAAGGAGGAGCCCAGATGACTTTACTGATGCCTCCCGCTCGGGTCGGCCAAAAAGCCTATTGCTGTTGGTCAAACCGATGCGCCTTTGCTATGGCTGGGCAGCGCTCGGGCGCAGTGTCACAGCCTATGGAATGCGGGGAGCCTAGAACGCCGTGAGCATCGCTGAAGGTCACAGTTCGGAGGGCACCCAGCCCATGTCGCCGGATACACAAAATGACGTATCCGCAACACCAGCCTCTCACCGCGATCTGAAAGCTGGCGACCACTTTGAGCGCTACATTATCGAGGGGCGCATTGGCGCGGGCGGGCAAGCGGTGGTCTACAAAGCCACACATAGGTTGGGGAAACGCGTTGCCGCGATCAAGATCCTTCTGGCTTCGCACACCGATAGTCACGACCTACGCGAGCGCATGACCCAAGAAGGGGAAGCCCTAGCCCGCATTGAGCACGAAAACATCGTTCGCTTCTACGACGGGGACATCCTCCCGGATGGCTCCGTCTGGCTCGCCATGGAATACGTGGATGGCCCACCGCTCTCCCAAGTGATCAGTCGCGGCCCACTGCCGATTGGTTTGGCGCTAGAGCTGGCCGCGCAGGTGGCCGATGGGATGCAAGCGGCCCACGAAATGGGCGTGGTACACCGCGATCTGAAACCAGCGAACATCATCATTTGTGGCGCGCGGGCCAAAGTGGTCGATTTGGGCGCGGCGAAAATGCTGGTGGGGGACGTTAAGATCACTCAGCCAGGGCGTGCCTTCTTTACGCCGTCGCATGTTTCACCGGAGCAAGCCATGGGCCATGTGGTGACCCATCGCGCGGACATCTATAGCCTGGGGATCGTGCTGTACGAGATGCTGACTGGTAAAAATCCGTTCCTGCCGCGGGTTGCCCACTTGCCTCCCGAAGAGCGGATTCATGCGCTGCTACGGCTCCAGCTGGAGCAGGTGCCCCAAGCTCCCTCAACCATGCCACCGGATGTCTGGGCAGTGGTGAAGCAAGCGATCGCGAAGAGCCCACTTGATCGCTTTGATTCGATGCTCACCTTCGGGCGGGAGCTGCGCGCGCTGAGTCGCGAATACGAAAGCGACCGCGAGGCGATCACATCCCAGATTTTGATCTTGAGCGAATCGAAGGTCCCCACGCGCACCAGCTTCGCGCGTGCTTCGGACACGCCCACTCGAACCAGAGGAGGGCGACCCCATGCATCCAAGAAGCCGTGGTTCATCGGGATTGGGATTGGCGTCGGGCTGGCGGTCGGGCTGCTGGCGGCCGCCGCGCTCCTTCCCGGAAAGCACTCAGCGGACGCGACACACATGCAAGCTAACGTTTCACAGTCGGCGCCCGTCGTGGCCACTCCCCTTTCAGTGAACGCCGCTGCG
>JBBSBI010000061.1:0-25867 GCA_038251425.1 Polyangiales bacterium | reverse complement strand
GGCCAAAGAGCTCGGGGCCGTTCGCGGTCGAGAATTGGACTTACCACCTGGACCCGCCGACACAACGCCGCGCCTCAGCGATGGCGCCCCCCGACGGGAAGAGGTGCGCTCTCGAGCTCTCGAGTTAGCCTCTCAAGATCCCGCGACGGCGGCCGTTATTCTCCGTTCATGGCTGAACTCTGCACCCGCAGCAGCCGGAGAAACCTAACTGGCACAATCTTCCATGGCTGAACTCACAGGCCCAGAAAAGGCCGTCCTGATGCTGCTCTCCATGGATGAGGGGACGGCTGTCCCGGTCGTGGCAGAGCTCGATGCGCTTGACATTAGAAAGCTTCGGGACGTGGCGCTCTTGATGCGGGAGGTGCCCGCGAGTTCACTCGACCGAGTTTACCAGGAGTTCATCTCGCGCACGCAGGAAGCCGTCGCGGTGCCGAAGGGGGGCGAACGCTATCTTAGAAAAATCACCACACGGGCTCTTGGTGAAACCAAGACCAATGAGCTTTTTCACGAAGGCGCCCGTTCCGCCATGGACCGCATTTCGAGCGCTGATCCGGTGCAGCTTGGCTCGATCCTTGAGCATGAACATCCCCAGCTGGTGGCAGCACTCCTGTCGCAAATGACCACGGAGCGTGCCGCACTGGTGCTCCAAAGTCTTCCAGAAGAGCAACGCCCGATCGTGCTCGAGCGCCTGAGCGGCATGAGCGAAATCCCCGCTGGTTTGCTCGAAGAAGTGGCGGCCGCGCTCAGCACCGAACTCCCCACAGGCGGCAATGAAGCCGCCATTTCTGTCGACGGCATCAGCCGCTCAGCTGCCCTCGTGCGCAAGCTTGGCCGCGAAATTGGAGAATCCTTGCTCGAGCACATGGATCAAGGGAATGCCCAGCTCGCCGCGGAAATTCGGCGAGCCATGTACTCCTTCGAGGATCTCAAGGTGATTGATAAGAAGGCCATGCGCGATCTGTTGAAGGAAATTTCAACCGATCGCTTGGCGCTGGCCCTCAAGACGGCCAGCGAAGCTCTGCGCCTGCATTTTCTGTCCGCCATGTCGAAGCGTGCAGCCGAAATGCTGCGTGAAGACATGGAGTTGCTGGGCGGCGTACGCCTATCCGATGTCGAAGCGGCGCAACGCGAGATTGTGGAGATAGCGCTCCGTTTGGAATCCGAAGGTGTGCTGTCACTCGACACAAGCGGTGACCAGCTTGTCTGAGAAGGACACCAACGCTCGGTTTGTAGCCAGGGGCAAGCCATCAGGGCGCATGCCATCCTGGATTTCCAAGGGCGCCACGCAAGCCGCAGCCTTAGAACCTGACGTCTCAACCTTGCGCCCTCCGCGGCTACCGACGGACTTAGGCCGGGTGACACTGCAGAATGAGGAGGAGCGCCCCCCACGAGCCGATCGCCGCCCCCGGCCGCGCTCCTCTCCCCCACGCGCTGAGCACGCACATCGAGAGCGGCACGCGGTTCCTGACTTTGACCTCACGGGTGCCGCGGCGGCGGCCGCGATGCGCGGAGGCCCGAATGCACGAGCGAACGTAGACGCTGCGCCTCCGGAATCGCGGCGTTCCCGCAGTGTGTTTCCTGAGGTTGGCTTCGGAGTCGACGAAACTGCACGTGCACAGCTGGAAGCCAATCTGGTGAACCTGGCGAATCTTCGCAAGCAGCTCGCACGTCAGATGCAAGATCAGATGGTTGGGCTGAGCGCGCTCATCGCGGAGCGCGTCATCGCCAAAGAACTGCAAACACCCCGGGAAACGCTGAAGGCGCTCGTCGCAGAAGGGCTTGACGCGCTCACGCACCAAGATCAATTGCTCATCCGCTTGGGCCAGGCCTTTCAACCACACCTTGAGAGTTTGCAGGCGACACTCAGTGTCCAAGCGCCCCACGCTCAAGTGGTAGTGGATGAGAATCTCGACCCTTTCGCCTGCATTCTGCACAGCGAACTCGGACGCGTGGACGAATCTATCGATCAGCGATTCAAGACGATTCTTGGCATTGCCCAGGAAACACTCGCCGAGGCGGATGATGAGTGACGCTTTCGCGCGGATTTTTGAAGCCGTTCGCCATGCACCCGCGCATACCCCAGTGGGGACGGTCATCGATGTCGTTGGCATGGTGTTGGAGATTGGTGGCGTCCGTGCGGCGGTGGGAGATTGCCTGGAGATCACCTCCACTTCAGGTCTCCTGCCGGTAGAAGTTGTTGGCTTTCGCCAAGGCAAGCTGTTAGCCACCCCACTTGGCTCCACCAGCGGGATCCGCCCTGGGGCACGCGTTGTTCACACGCATCGCGGCGCCACAGTGCCGGCTGGTGAGGCACTTCTGGGGCGTGTGATCGATTCTTTTGGTGTACCGTTAGATGGGCTACCGAAGCCTCCGAAATTGCGACGCTGCCCGGTGAATGCCGCGCCCCCTTCCGCTTTTTCTCGCCGGCCGATCGTGCAACCTTTTGAAACCGGTGTTCGTGTGATTGACGGCTTTCTAAGCTTGGGGCTTGGGCAACGGGTTGGCATCTTCGCAGGAGCGGGTGTTGGCAAAAGTACGTTGCTCGGCATGATTTGTCGCTCATCCCAAGCGGATGTGAACGTTGTGGCTTTGGTCGGCGAGCGAGGCCGCGAGCTCAATGATTTTGTGAGAAACGGCCTAGGAGAAACGGGGCTCTCGCGCTCCGTGGTGGTGGCGGCTACGAGCGATCAGCCACCATTGGTCCGTGCCCGAGCCGCGGAAGCTGCAACTGCAATCGCAGAGCACTTTCGAGATCAGGGCAAGAGTGTGCTTTTGATCATGGATTCCGTCACACGCTACGCTATGGCGCTCCGCGAGACCGCACTCGCAGCAGGAGAGCCACCGGCAACCAAAGGCTACACGCCGTCCGTCTTCGCCGCCCTGCCCCGCTTGCTTGAACGCGCCGGAACGAGCGCAGGCGCCGGTGTGATCACCGCGCTTTACACGGTCTTGGTCGAGGGGGATGACCTCTCCGATCCTATCGCCGATGCGGTGCGCTCAATTTTGGATGGGCACATCGTGCTGTCCCGTAATCTTGCCGAACGTGGCCACTTTCCAGCTGTCGACGTGCTCGCCAGCGTCTCGCGACTCGCCCTAGATGTCGCCGAACCGAGCCTGCTCAAGGACGCGGCTCAGGTGCGCGGCATGTTGGGCGCCTACCGAGAGGTCGCAGATCTGATCCAGGTCGGCGCGTACGTGGATGGCAGCGATCCTGCGGCTGACCTGGCGCGTCGCCTGATGCCTCAGATCGAACAATTCACCCGCCAAGACGTGCACGAAAAACGCACATCATTCGGGGAAACCAAAGCACGGCTACGAGTGCTTGCCAACCACGGAACTAAGCGCTGATGGATCGCAAACGCATTCAGAAGCTGCTTGAGCTCCGCCAAAAGGAACTCGACAAGAAGGTTCAAGTATTGGCGTTGGTCCGCGCCGAAGTGGATGCCGCAGAGCGTGCAGTGCAAGCGGCCGCCGAGGGGCTTCGGCTGGCAGCTGAAGAACGACGCAGAATCAACCGCGCGGGGGCGGATTGGCAAATGTGGGTGACCACGCAGGACTGGATGACCCAACAGGGGAAGCACTTTGCTCACACTCAACAGCTGAAGGCCCACGCCGATCGCGCTTGCGATCGTGCGCTCAGCCAAGTGCATAAGGCGCGCTCAGACATGCTCCGAATCGAAGCCTTGCTGGTGCGCATCGACACGGAAATTCGCATCAAGGCCGTTCGCACGGAACGGCGAAACGAGGACGAATTTCAGGCCAATCGCAGCGGAGCGAGGCAGGGCGCCGGCCGATGATCACTCCGAGGCTTAGTCTATCCGCGCGACTTGAGAACGCGCTCACTGAACGGAACGAGAATAGCGCCACGGGTACCGATGCCACCTGGGAGCGGGTTGCTGCAGCCTTTGCCCACACACTGCTACCTATTCAAGCCCCCTTGCCTCAAGCGTCGGAAGCTTGGCGCTCGGGCGACGCACGCCTGACGCCCACGTCGGTTGCGGAACCGCCAGCAACAGAATGTGGGGCAGCCGATGGACCAGCAAACACGACCAAGGAGCCCAACTCGCTCACCGTGAACCTCAACTCCGAGGAATTCGGGCAAATGTCCTTGGTGGTTCAGCAGTGCGCCGAAGGAACGCGGGTTTTGCTCAGCGTCGATCAGCTGCAAGCCTTCCAAACCTTGCAGCTTGAACTCCAAAACCTCGGAAACGTGCTTCGAGCCGCGGGACTCAATGTTAGCTCGCTGCGCCTAACCCAGCGTGATGGCACCGCACTTGCAAAGGCAGGGAATAGCCGCCGGAACATTGCCTTAGGGAGTCAACATTTGACGCGCCAAGGCCCAACAGATCGGCGTCGCGTGAAAGTCATAGGTTAGCGAAGTGGTCAATCCCGTCAGCTCCCAATCTCCTCAACTCACCACCGAAAGCTCACAGCAATCGGGCATGGGTCGTGAAGATTTCTTAAAGCTGCTGGTTGCACAACTCAAGCATCAAGATCCATTGAAGCCCGTCGAAAATACCGAGTTTGTCAGTCAGCTCGCACAGTTTTCATCGCTTGAACAAACCATCGGGATCAACAGTCGACTCGATTTACTCGCGCTTCAGAGCAAGGGCCAATCCAATACCGACGCCGTGGGCTTCATTGGCAAAAAGGTCAGTGTGGCTGGCTCCGTCATTTCGTTGGATTCAAGCGGCACGGGCGCACCCATCTCATTTGAACTTGCAGCCACTTCTGAGAAGACGAACGTTGTCATCAGAGACCAAGCGGGCAATGCCGTGCGCACCCTTGAGCTTGGAAACCACGCAGCTGGACAAGTGTCTCTGCGTTGGGACGGGAAAAACACCACAGGTATCAGCCAAAAACCCGGCAACTACAGTATTTCAGTTGAGGCCCGCAGTGCGGACGGCAGCGCCGTGTATGCCGCGCAAAAGACGGTAGGCACGGTAACGAGTGTTTCGTTCGACCGTGGCTACGCGGTACTCACGCTAGACAACGGCGTCACTGCGCCCGTCTCCGACCTCCTTGAGGTCCAGGCAACTTCGAAATAACACCCCAAGAGGAACGAACCCATGCTCAAAGCTCTCAATACAGGCGTATCTGGAATGCGTGCCGAAGGTGACGCGATCAGCGTCGTTGGCGACAACATCGCGAACGTGAACACCGTCGGCTTCAAGAAGCAACGCTCGATTTTCCAGGACATGCTCGGGCGTTCGATCACTCAAGGCAACAGCGCCACGCTGCCGGGCTCGGGTGTAACTCTCGGCAAAGTCCAGAACATGTTTGAGCAAGGCACGCTCTCGAGCACAGGCGTCTCCACCGACCTCGCACTGAACGGTGAGGGATTCTTCGTGGTGAAGGGCACAGTTTCGGGGGTTACGGGCGATTTCTACACGCGAGCTGGCCAGTTTACGGTCGACAACGCGGGCGCGCTCGTCAACCCGAGCGGGATGAAGCTCCAGGGCTATGCAGCTAGCAATCCACCCGGCACCTTTGCCTCTGCGCTCAGTGACGTGACCATTCCGCTGAACGCGATCCCGCCCAAAGTCACCGCGAATGCCACGATTGTAGCCAATCTAGACTCCTCGTCGACGCCCCCCGTGGATTCACTCGGAGTCCCGCTGGCGTGGGATCCACTAAGCCCGTCCACAACTTCGAACCACTCGACGTCCATGACAGTCTACGATTCGCTGGGGAATGCTCACAGCATGGATGTGTATTTCCGAAACACGGGTTCCAATGCCTGGGAATACCACGCCATCGTCTCGGGCGATGAGGTGAATCCTCCGCAGCCCGGGCGCAACGTCGAGATTGGTTCGGGCACCATGGGCTTCAACACTTCCGGGGCTCTCGACACGCTCACGGCGGGCGTTCCCGCCACCGCAAATTTTCTAAATGCAGCGCCTGGTCAAGCGATTGCGCTCGACTTTGGTTCCACCGTCGCCGGCGGAGGAACGGGACTGGATGGCCTCACCCAGTTCGCCGCCAAGTCCAACACGGAGCAACAGTCCCAAGACGGCTACGCTTCGGGCGACTTCAGCGGTGTTACAGTCACCAGTCAAGGCGTTGTCGAGGGCATCTACACTAACGGCCAAAAAATCCCGATCTCCCAGCTAGGCATTGCCAAGTTCACATCGAATGATGGGTTGAGCCGTGCGAGTGCTGGGCTCTGGATGCAAACCCGCGAGAGTGGGGAACCGGCACTCGGCTCGGCCAATTCAGGGGGCCGCGGAGCCATCTCCGGAGGAGCGCTGGAATCTTCGAATGTCGATCTTGCCGAGGAATTCGTCGATTTGATCACGCATCAACGCGCCTTTGCGGCCAACTCGCGCACCATCACCACTGCTGATGAGATGCTGCAAGAAACACTTCAGCTGAAACGCTGATCTCCATTTCCTAGCCGAGGGCTCACGTGGCTGAAGAAGAAAACAACGACAAGCCTGTGGGCAAGAAGAAGCCCGTTGTCCTGTTGGTTATCATTGGGGTTGTTCTGCTCGGCGCTATCGGGGGCGGCGTGTTCGTGGCGGGGCCAGCATTGGGCCTTTTTGGCGACGAGAAGCCTGCCGCTGGCAAGGCTGCCAAAAAGAAGAAGAAGCCGCCCAAGGCGACTGAGGGAACCGACGGCGAAGAGGGCGAACTCGCGAATCTCCCTGAAGAAAGCGATGAGACCGCCAGCCTCAAGAGCAAGATCGCCAAGATCAGTTCACTGGTCGTGGATGTGCAGGATGCAGAGGGCGCACGGCACCACGTTAAGATCAATCTTGCCGTCGAGCACCCAGAAGGCAAGGAAGAAGAGTTTGCGAACTTCGAGCCTCGCGCTCGGGAGGCTCTGATCATGTACCTCCGAACGCTCACGTTTGAAGAAGCGACCGATCCCAAGGGATTCCCCAAGATCCGAGACATCGTTATTGAGAAGACGCGGAAGGCCTTGGGGGAGTTTCCCGCGCGTCGCATACTGATTGCAGACTTCGTTGCGCAATGACCAACGACCCCGGAAACGTACGCGAGCTTGATCTAACTGGCAGGGATCGACAAGTTCGGTCAGCCATGGGGATCATGACGCACGTTGCGACCAACTTCTCCCGCGCAGCGCGACGCACCCTCCCCTTCATGGTGAAGCAGCGGGGGCGTTTGGAGCCCGGTGCCGTTGCTTTCACATCCCCAGCTGATGATGAGCCGGTAGATGGGCCGCGTTTCGTCGTGTCTTTGGAGACCGAAGGGGGCAATGGCTGGGCAGAATTGACGCTCGACACCTTGGCCCTGGCGCTCCTTCTAGATGGAACTCTGGGGGCCACGAGTAGTCCAGATTCGGCAGCACTCACCCGCGAACTGACACTCGCACAGCGTGCTTTGATCACGCGCGTAGCGCGCACTCTGGCCGAAGACTTCATCCAAGCCTGCCAAGAAGAGGCTGGCATCCAAGTGAAGGTTGTGACAGCACGTGCGGTTACTCCTGGAGAGATGCCCACCAAACCAAGCAGCCAGGGTCTCTTTGTGCGTTGTGATTTTGACGGGCTACCCGTCAAAGCTTCGATCACCCTCGGCGTGAGTGCCACGGGCTTGGAAGCTGCGGTGCGCGAAGCTGCCGATGGCCAGACGCCGCATTTTGAAGGTGACCCCAGGGTGGCTGACGCTCTGCGCGACGTATCCTTGACGCTCATTGCTGAGCTTGGCAGTGTAAAGCTCAATTTACGCGAGCTTTTACGCCTCCAAGCAGGCGACGTCCTGCGCCTGGGTACCGCGATTGATGATCCGATTGCGGTACGCGTCGGGCAAATCGTCAAGCTACAAGGCTCGCCGGTGATCTCCCGTGGGCAGCTCGCCATTGAGATCCGAGGTCGGCACGGCTCGTGAATAGGAAGGCATCAGAACATGAACGACGCCTTCGACGACAAGAACGCTGGACGACAGAGACCCCACAGCAACCCACCTGATGATATGGTGGCCATGGGATCGCTCGACGACGAACTCGAAGCCGACGAACGCAGAGGTCAAGGAAGCGTCTCCCCGATGCCAGCAGCCAGGGCATCGGCCTCCCATTCTCCCGGCGCTCGCGGCTTGGATAGTCTGGCGTTCGTGATGGACGTCCCCGTCGAGGTCACGGTCGAGATCGGCAGGCGCTCGATGAAAATTGCGGAAGTCCTCCGGCTTGGGCCGGGCTCCGTCCTGGAGCTGGATAAGGCCAGCGGCGAGCCACTGGACATCCTGGTGAACAATCGCCTCGTCGCGCGCGGCGAAGCTGTCGTCGTGGGGGAACGCTACGGCATTCGCCTCACGGAAGTCTTGGTCAACGAAGAAACCCGAGGAGGCCAGTGATGCGAAAACTGATGATCATAGCCAGCCTATTTGCCGTAAGTTTTGGGTTCGCTTCCCTAGCGCACGCAGAACAGCAAGCCACCGCCGCGGACCCAACCAGCGCCCCATCAGTCTCGACCGTAGAAACGCCACAGCTTTCGGCCGACGTCCAGATCCAGGCTCTCAAGGCCAAGTGGGCCAAGCCGACTCCAGCCAAACCTGAAACCAACTGGCTCCGCAAACAAAGCCCCGAGCTTGCCCAAGCCGCCGATGCCAGTAGTTCTTGGCGCACAGTGCTCGCTCTGCTCGTCTTGGCGGGCCTCGTGACGTACGCATGGTTCGCACGGCAGCACAGAGGGAAAGGAGTGGCCGCGCCCTCGCTTGGCACAATACGCGTGTTGGGTACCACACGCATCGGACCCAAAGCGCAGATCGTGGTCACCGAAATTGGAGGACAAACCTTCTTGCTTGGCGTGACCGAGCAACATGTCACTCGCCTAGCTGAGGTCGGTGAACCTTCGCCCAAGAGCCGCCCTAGCAGAATGCCCGCCCTTGAGGCTGACGACGACCCCTTCACGAGCGACCAGATCCCCCTAAATGGTGCAGGACGCTTCGCTGAGATGCTCAAGACCACGCTCAACGCAACACCGCGACGCCGTTCCATCACCGCTTCAGATATCGCAACCGACGAAACAGACGATGTGGTGTCGAGCCGCAGCACCCTGCGCAGCTCGCGCCGTCCTCCGCGCTGGAACCTCGACGAACAAGCTTCCAGCCTGTTCTCCCAATCGAACGGTAAGTGATGAACGAAGCCGCTGAACAGCTGCTTTCTAAGCAGGAACTCGCGCCTTCGCTCAAGATCCTGCTCGTCCTCACGCTGCTGTCGCTCTTGCCAGCCATCCTGATCAGCATGACCTCGTTCGTGAGAACGGTGGTTGTGTTGTCGTTCGTACGTCAGGGCGTGGGCACGGCGCAGACGCCCCCGAGCCAAGTGATCGTTGGGCTCTCGATTTTCCTCACGCTGTTCACGATGGCGCCGATCTTCAACGAGATGAAAGAAAAGGCGTTTGACCCTTACATGCAGGGCCAAATGACCGACATCCAAGCGCTGGAAACCGCCAGCCTGCCCTTGAAGCGCTTCATGCTACGCCAAACCCGCGAGGCCGATCTCCTCCTCTTCTACGACGCAACGAAGACTGCGCTCCCGAAGGCGCCGGACGATGTGCCCATCAAGATGGCACTTCCCGCATTCGTGATCTCGGAGCTAACGACGGCGTTTCATATGGGTGCGCTGATCCTATTGCCTTTTCTGGTGGTCGATTTGGCCGTGGCCTCACTCTTAATGAGCATGGGTATGATGATGGTGCCACCCGCCACGTTGAGTCTCCCGATTAAGCTCATTTTGTTTGTTTTGGTAGATGGTTGGCACCTCGTAGCAGGTGCCTTGATGAAGAGCTTTGTATGAGTACTGACGCCGCTGTTGATCTATTCCGAAACGCAATGCTGCTGGGCGCCAAGATCAGTGGGCCCTTGCTGTTGGTGGCGCTCGCCATGGGGCTCATCGTTGGTGTTCTGCAGGCAGCGACTCAGGTCAACGAAGCGAGCATCGCGTTCGTTATGAAACTCTTAGCCTTGGGCGGTGCGCTGGCGGTTCTCGGCTCATGGATCGTCACCGAGCTCGTAGATTACACCTCACACAGCCTCCAATCTATTGCGACAGTGGTCCGGTGAATGACACTCAAGACATCTTCTCGACGCTCGTGCAGGCGCAAATTTTCGCCTTTTCGTTTCAAACCGCGCGCATCTCGGGTGCCCTCATTACTGCCCCCCTGCCATGGTCTCACGCCCCAGTGCGACTCCGAGCCGTCTTGGCCCTCGCACTCGGGCTTGTGGCTCATGGCGCCAGCGCAGCAGCACCGGAGGTTATCAACGGCGCCCCCTTGGCGTTGGCGCTCGCCGGGATTTCGGAGCTTTTGCTCGGAGCGGCGATCGGCTTCGTAGTCCGGCTGACAGTTGCCGTGGCAGAGATGATTGCAAGCTCGGTCTCGCCCAGTATCGGCCTCAGCGCGGCAGAGGTCTTTAGCCCTGGTTTTGGCAGCGAAAATTTACTGGCGCGCTTCTTTCGAATGTTCGCCATATCGCTCGCATTGATTGTGGGCGTGCACCGTCAACTGCTCGGTTCCGTGCTTTCAAGTTTTCGGGTCATCCCGCCTGGAACGTTGATCAACCCCGCTCCACTCGGGCCGGTGATTCTTGAGCTCACCGCCAATAGCATCGAGACCGGGGTCCGGCTCGCGATCCCTATTCTTGCCGTGCTATTCATTTTGCAGCTAGCGTTGGCGTTTGTGTCGCGCGCTGCGCCCGCAATGCAAATCTTCTCCATAGGATTCGCGGTGACCATTCTCGGCGGCATGGCGGTCATCATCATTTTTCTGCCTGAGTTGAGCCAGGACCTCGTGGCTGATGCATCGCACGTTCCCGATCGCATCGAGCAGATTTTGCGCCCGCTGGTGAGATGAGATGGCTGAATCCGATGCAGAAAAAACTCTGGAACCAACTCCAGAACGGCTGCGCAAAGCGCGCGAAGAAGGCCAGTTTGCACGGAGCAAGGACGGTGGCGCCACGGCGGCCTCCGTGGCGGTGCTCGGCTGTTTGATCGGGCTTGGCACCCAGCTCGGGGAGATTTTGCGGGAATTTTCGCTACTTTGCTTCACGAGTCCTGCCCACTTTGGCGATGCGAGCTTTTCAGTCGTCGCGTCGCAGATGCTGATAACACTGTTCAAGATCGCCCTGCCGATTGCGGTTGCTGGAGCCATAGCAGGAACGGTGGTTGGTTTCATGGAGGCCGGGTTTCATCCATCGTTTGAGCTGGTCATGCCCAAGTGGGAACGCTTGGATCCGATGAGCAAGCTGAAGAACATGTTCTCCTTCAAGCAGGCCGCCACCGGCACCTTGCTCAGCCTATTTCGAGTCGGTGCCGTGAGCGCTGTGGCCTATTGGGTGATCAAGACGGATCTCCCAACGCTCATCAAGCTGAGCCGAACAAGTTTGGCGGCAGGTGCAATTGGAGCCATTCAAGTTTCGATACGCCTCGCATTTTGGTCGAGCTTCGTGCTGGTGATCATGTCCGCCGTGGACTACGCCCAGTCTTGGTGGCGCCAGCACCAAGAGCTGCTCATGACCCGCGAAGAGGTGCGCGAAGAGATGAAACAACAGGAGGGGAGCCCTGAAATCAAGGCCCGGCGCCGCCAAATTGCGCGCGAAATGGCGAATCGCGGTCTGGCCCGTGGTGTCCAGGAAGCCGATGTCATCATCGTGAATCCGACTCACGTCTCGGTCGCGCTCCGCTATCGCGCCGAACGTGGCGCTCCGGTGGTCACGGCCAAGGGCTACGACGATGTCGCGCTACACATCCGGAAGTTGGCGAAGCAATACGACGTGCCACTGGTGGAGAACATCCCGCTGGCTCGCGCCCTCGCAGCACAGGTGAAGGTAGGCAAGGCGGTGCCTGTGGATCTGTACGGTGTCGTCGCCGAGGTTCTGGCCTTCGTCTATCGCCTCAAGAAGCGCGGGCTCCGGGCGTAGTGCGACATCGCACCTGCACCCCGATGTTAGGTTGGCACACCTCTCGCTAGTAGCGCGGCGTGGCCGCGAGCGATCCTTTAACCCAATCAGCATCCGACAACAAATGGGGCGAGCTGGTCGTACCGCTGGCTGTGGTGGGCATCGTTCTCATGATGGTGCTGCCACTGCCGCCATTTCTGGTGGATTTTCTGCTGGCGGTGAGCCTGGCATCCGCAATTGGGATTTTCTTGATCGGGCTTTTCATGGAAGAGCCGCTTCAATTTAGTGCTTTTCCCGCGGTCATCCTGATTTCCACCTTGCTGCGCTTGGCCCTCAATGTGGCCACCACACGTCTTATCCTGTTGCACGGAGCCGAAGGCGGCGGGGCCGCGGGCAAGGTTGTAGAAACCTTCGGGCGCTTCGTGGTGGAGGGAAATGTAGTTGTTGGCCTCGTCGTGTTTTTCATCTTGGTGGTCATCAACTTCGTCGTGATCACCAAAGGTGCGGGGCGCGTTGCCGAGGTGGCGGCCCGTTTTGCTTTGGATGCCCTGCCCGGCAAGCAAATGGCGATTGATGCCGAGCTCAATAGCGGCACCATCGACGCTACGACGGCACGCAAAAGACGCCAGGATTTGGGCCGAGAAATGGACTTCTTTGGCGCCATGGACGGCTCCAGCAAGTTCGTCAAAGGTGACGCGATCGCCGGCCTTTTGATCACTGCCATCAACCTGATCGGTGGCCTGCTGATTGGCCTTTCTTCGGGCATGGACCTCGGCAAAGCAGCCGAAACGTTCTCGGTTTTGTCCGTGGGCGACGCACTCGTTTCGCAGATGCCGGCACTCATGATTTCGACCGCTTCTGGCATCGTGGTCACCCGCTCTGCGACGGGAATGCAGCTCGGAACAGCGATGCGAAAGCAAGTCTTGGGGAGTCGCCGAACGATTGGCGCGACCGCCGGAATTTTGACGCTGATGGCGCTCGTTCCTGGAATGCCAGCCATCCCTTTCCTGCTGTTGGCGTCCGTCTTGGGCTACGGCGCCTATACCGGCAAGTTTGAGATGAAGGAGCCCGTGGTCGCTGCTTCCGCGCCCACTTCAGACTCTCAACCAAGCCCTCAAGATGAGCTGGAGGCTGCCCTTTCCCTCGACGTCCTCACCTTGGAAGTTGGCTATGAACTGGTTCAGTCCGTGGACCCTTCCATGGGAGGGACAGTCGTGGATCGCATCGGCGCCTTGCGCAAACAATCTGCCGCGGAGCTCGGCATCGTCGTTCCGCCCATCCACATCAAGGATAACCTCCAGCTGCCGCCTGGCGACTACCGCATTCTGTTGCTAGGCACCGAGATCGCCAGGGGCTCGACGCGGGCTGGCAGACTGTTGGCGCTCGATTCGTCCGGAGAGATGCCCGATTTGTCCGGAGAAAGCGCCAAAGAGCCGGCATTTGGCACCCCGGCTAAATGGATTGTGCGTGGCGACAAGGAATTCGCCGAAGCGCTGGGCTACATCGTGGTCGATCACGCGACGGTGATTGCCACACATTTGGCTGAAGTTGTGCGTCGCCACGCGCATCAGGTGCTCGGCAGAGCCGGACTCACCCACCTCCTAGAGGTGTTCAGCAAGACCACTCCCAAGCTCGTCGAGGAGTTGGTCCCGAACTTGCTCTCCTTTGCTGAAGTGACGACGGTGATGCGGAATCTGCTCAAGGAAGGTGTTTCAATTCGAGACCTTCGCACGATCCTCGAAACCCTGGTCGAGCTTGCGCCGTCAAGCCGCGATACCGAGCAACTGACCGAAGCGACACGCCAGCGGCTCTCGCGCCAGATCACCTCAACGTTCGGCGATTCTGAGGGCACCCTTTCGCCCTTGGTGCTGGACACGGCCATTGAAGACATGTTCCGACGATCACTTCGGGAAATCGCCGCAGGCACCGGCGGTGCGCTCGACCCCGGGGTCACACGGGACCTTGGAAATGCGCTTGAAGTTGCGGTCAAGAACATGGAGCGCGCCGGGCGTCGCGCGTGTTTGGTAACAAGTCCCGACCTTCGCCGTTACGTGCGTGCCTTTGCCGAACGGCGCTGTCCTTCGCTTGCGGTGCTTTCGTTTCGAGAGATCGAAGCGAGCTCCAACATTATTCCATTTGAAGTTGTCTCAGCGACGCCGCGCGCTGCTTGAGCCAAGAGAAGGTAGGAGAAACCCGAGTGCAGTATCAAACATTCCGAGGAAGCGATCTCAAGGAAGCCATTTCGCTAGTGAGGGCGGCATTCGGCAGCGATGCCGTCATCGGAGCAACACGCTCAGTGGGCCGCAATAAAGGACCACTTTCCACGCCGTACGTCGAAGTCGCCGCAGCACCAGCCCCGGACCGCGAAGGAGACACCTCCGCTCGCCCCGTCCGTCCGAGAAAGAGGGGTCTCTCGTTTAGGCCCACCGCGCCTGCACCCCAGACCAACATGATGGAACGTGAACTCCGTGTGTTGCGTTCGATGGTCGATGAGCTGAGTCACGGTCGCTCATCCAACCAACAAGCTGAAGCATTGCTCCACAACGCGGGCATTGAAGGCTCGCTTGCCCAAATGCTGGCGAACGGAGCGGAAGCATATGCTAACGGCGACCCTCGCGCCCTCGTTCGTTACCTCCGGCAACGCGTCTCGGGTGCTCTCGCGTTCGCGGAAAGCCCCATCGAGAAGCCCGGACCGCGCATCATTACCTGTATCGGGCCGAGTGGCGCCGGAAAGACAACGACGCTCGCCAAGCTCGCGGCGCGCGCTCGCTTGGACGGCAAACGCAGCGTGAGCGTGATCACGCTCGACACCTTCCGAGTCGGGGCAGTGGCTCAATGGCAGCGTTATTCCCAGATCCTTGGCATGCCGATGGGCGTCGCTCACGACGTCGATAGCTTTCGCCGCATGTTGCGCGATCACAACGCCGATATTGTCCTCGTCGACACGGCTGGTCGGAGCGCTGATCGCGCCTGGCAAGACCCTCGAGTCACGGAGTGTTTGGCAGAGGCTTCGGTGCCAGTGGAGGTCATGTTGGTCGTGCCGGCTTGGCTCCGCGCGCGAGATGTTGAGCGAGTGACTCAGGTCTACGCTGCACCAAAGCCTACTGGAGTCGTCATCACGAAGCTCGACGAGACCGAGTGCATCGGGGGAAGCCTCCACGCAGCGCTCGGCCACACGCTGCCACTCACCTACCTGTGCAACGGCCCACGTGTCCCTGAAGACATTCACTCGGCGTCGATCGGACAGATTTTGGACGCACTCCTACCGAGCGCATGATGAGTCAACCTCAGGCTTCCACCCAACTGGCACTCGCGAAAGGCAACACCGCCGCGCCTGCTGAGATCGCAGAACGGTACATGCCGCTCGTGCGTCGTATTGGGATGCGAGCCGTTCGCAAGCTACCTCCATCCATCACCGTAGATGACGTCATCAGTGCAGGCTGGGTGGGATTGTTGGAGGCACTGGATCGCCGCACGCCTGAAATGAACGAGGAGCAATTCGAGGCTTACGCGTCACATCGAGTGCGCGGGGCAATCCTTGATTATTTGCGCTCACTCGACCCCATGGGTCGCAAAATGCGCTCGGCGTCGCGCCGAATTGTTCAAGTCATGAGCGATCTCACAGCCGGGCTCGGGCGAGCGCCTGAAACCGAAGAGGTGGCCCGCGCGCTTGGACTCAGCTTGGACGACTATCACTCTCTTTTGAGTGATATCTCCGACGCAGGCTCCGCCCGGCTTGAACTCTCAGAAGTGGCCGAACCAGCTTCTGCCGATGCATCGCCTGAAGCGCAGGTCGGACGACGTGCAGAGGTAGGTTCGGTCGCGGAAGCCATCGAGCAGCTTCCGGAGCGCCTACAGTTAATTTTAGGCCTCTATTACCAGGAGGATTGCTCCTTTCGCGAGATCGGTGAGGTTCTGGATATTTCCGAGTCTCGTGCGTGCCAGCTTCACATTGAAGCGATTCACCGCATCCGAGCTACGTTGCATGGCCGGGCCTACCGACGTGGTTCCTTAGGAAAGAGTGTCTACCTATGAGCAGTGGCATTTGGGCAGCCGCCTCGGGCGCCATTGGGCACCTCGAAAATCTTGACGTCACCGCCAATAATTTGGCGAATGCATCCACCACCGGGTTCCAAGGGGACCGAGCGGTGTTCCGCCAAGTTCTCGCGGCAAAGGAAAAAGCTGGGGCCGCCACCGACTATCGACGGTACACGGTCGTAGCAACTCGCTCTCCGGACCGAGCAGTGGGCGCGAGTATCACCACGGGGCGCAGCCTGGATGCGGCTATCAACGGCGAAGGCTATTTTGCCGTACAAACGGCCCAAGGCGAACGCTACACGCGCGACGGTGCGTTTCAGGTCGTCGATGGCCAACTGACAACTGCAGGCGGCCAGCAGGTCTTAGGTGAAGACCAGAGCCCCATCGCGATCCCCGAGGGCGAGGCGGACGTGAGCATCGGCGGCGACGGCACTGTTTATGCAGGGGGTGAATCCGTGGGCCAACTCGCACTCTTTCACTTCGCCAACCCGGATATCATGGAACGCGAAGGCACCACATTGTTTCGGGCACCAGCCAGCAGTGCGGAAGCTACGGCTCCGTCACTCGCGACCGGCTCCCTCGAGAGTTCGAATGTCTCTGTCGTCAAGAGCATGACGGAGCTCGTCACGGCGACCCGCAGCTTCGATGCCATGCAGCGGGTGATCGAGAGTTTCAGCGAGATCGAACGACGCACCGCTACCGGCATCATGGGCAACCACTAATCCACAACTCAACCAGCCAAGTCGAGACACCACTATGAATATCATCAGCAAACGGTTCGGAAAGGTCGCCTTTGAAGAGAGCGCCGTTATCCACTTTCCCCACGGCATTATTGGTTTCCCGGAGGCCAAGCGCTATGTGCTCTTAGGCCAAGGCGACAGCAACATTATCGGCTGGCTTCAGTCTGTGGATGCCCCCGAGGTAGCCCTACCCGTGGCTTCGGCGCACGCTTTCCCTACCTCCTACCCGGACGTCCCACTCACCGACGCTTTGCTTGCCGCCGGAATGGACGCACCGAGCGGTGATATCGCCGTGCTGGCCGTTGTGATTGCGACCCCCACCGAACAGGCCACGGTGAATCTGCTCGCTCCCATCGTGATCGACGCCAATTCTCGGCAAGGCGCACAGATCATTCTGCAAGGGTCGCGCTTCTCAACTCGCGAGCTTCTTGTCTTCCGTGCAGAGCTGCAACCCGAGCCCCAAAGCCAGGATTCCAACACGCGCATGCGCTCCGCCGCGGACGCCTAAAAATCGCTCAGCAGCCTAGCAAAGCGCAACTGAGGGCGCATACTTAGCATTTAAGAGTTCCTTGCTCTTGGGCCGCCAATGACTTCCCTCCCCCCCCTCAGCACACGCAAGATTTCGCGACACAACTTGCTAGTGCTCTCGGATGTGCACCTCGGAAGCGACCTGGTTCAACACTCCCGCCCGAATGCCCCTCTGCGCGGTAAAAACAGCCTGCTTCGCGACCGCGACTTCGTACGTCTGCTGAAGTGGTATCAGCGAAATCGCCGCGGCGGCCTGCCTTGGCGCCTCATCATCGCGGGAGATCTCGTTGATTTTATTGGCATGAGCGTGCCCGCGCTGCGCCGGGGTCACATCAAAACGAGCCTCACCCCCGAGGAGCATGAACACGGGCTCGGCAGCGCTGAAGATCACGCCCGCGCGAAGTTGGAGCTCGTCTTGCGCCATCATCGTGGCGTTTTCCGTGCGCTCGCTCGTTTTGTGGCCGGCGGCAATACGTTGGTGGTGTTGCGCGGCAACCATGATGTCGATCTGCATTGGGAAAGCGTGCAGGAGGACTTCGTGCGTTGTCTCCAGAAGTTCGCGCCTGTCGCACGCGATGAAGTCGAGTTCGCTCCCTGGTTTTACTACGAACGCGACGTCGTTTATGTTGAACATGGGCACCAATACGATCATTTCTGTTCCCAAGAACACTTGCTTCATCCGGTAAATCCGCGCGATCGTCGTCGGCTTTCGCAGTCCGTCACGGACGTCTTGTTGCGCTACATCGTTCGTCCGACGCAAGGCATGCTGGAGGCTGGGCACGATAGGGCTGGCTTTCTCGACTATGTCAGGTTCGCCACACGCCTTGGATTTGGTGGAGCTGCGAGGCTAGCCCAGCGCTTCGCCTTCGCTGTCGTTGAAATGATGCGGATCTACAAAGCGCAATTTTCTGAAGCCGCAGCTTGGGTGAAACGCGAACACGAACGCAAGATGAAGCTGCTCGGCGATGCCAAACACATCAGCGTTGAACGCTTGCGGGCTCTCGCTCGCCTCCAAAAGCCACCCGTCACGCAAAGCCTAGTGCTCATTCTGGCGAGCGTGATGCTGGATCGTGTTGCCGTGGCGTTGCTCAGTGTGAGCGCGGTGATCGCCGTGGCTATCCGAACAGATTCTTGGCAACGCGCGCTGCTTTTCTCGGGGATTATTGCACTGATCACGAGCATCGCGGCGGTCGCCTGGCGAAAAGTCCGGGGCTCACTCGACGCCAGCGCGGACCTCAGGAATCGAGCACCCCTCGTTCTCCAACTGTTTCCGGCTGCCTTTATTGTGATGGGGCACACGCACATGCCGGAGGTGTCAGAAGCAGCTCCCAATCAGACTTACGTTAACCTGGGCGCGTGGGCCGAGGAAGATGCCACGGACGGGGGCCCGAGCGCGCTACCCGCAACGCGCACGCATCTCGTGCTCGAGTGCCAGGGCGAGGTTCCGGTGGGAGAGCTTCTGCGTTGGGGTGAACACGCTCCCGAGGCCTTCATCTCGGGATATGCTGCAGCGCCTCGCCAACGCAGCTAGACCAGCCGCGCCAACACCCGGAGCGCTATCAGGAGCAGCATAGACGAAAAATCAAGACCGCCCATGTCCGGAAGGACTCGGCGAATCGGAGCTAACACGGGCTCGGTTGCCCCGTGGATGAAGCGAACTGCGGGATGGCTCGGAGAAATCCGAAACCAACTCACGACGACCGAGGCGAGAACAACGAGTGAATAGAGATCGATCAAAGTTCGGAGCATTGTTTCTCCCGCATAACCTGCCGCTCGCACTGCATCCCGTCAAGCGCGCTACCTATTTAGGCTCAGGCGGCTGAGTCACGACATAGAAGAAATCGCGGTCCGACGGCGTTCTCACGTACGTTGACTTGCCATGCACCATTTCCTCACGCAGTGCTGAGCCAATTTCGGGAGCATCTGCCGCACCACGAAAGAAGACCATCTTCGTCCACGCCCAGTTAATGTCGAGCTCAGCGGCTGCAACGGCACCGGCTGCCTTCAGTGCTTGCGCCAACTGTAACGGCTCTGCTTCCACGCCCACCGCGTAAAACAAGACCTTGCCCGAGCTATCCAGCCCAAGCGCCGAACGGCGCCGAGTCACAATCGTGGGATTGTGCCCGGCCCAAATTTTGGAGTTCCCTTTCAGAAGCTGAGCGTGAAACTCGCCGTTCTCAAGCAAGCACGGCGGTGTCTGTCGGAAGAAACGGAAACTCTGGGTCGGTTCTAGGCGCGCCCAGGTTGTCAGCTTGAATGCGCCAACCTCCGTGGACACGAATGCGCACGCATCTGGCCGCGGGTGTCCGACCATCATGCCCGGAAGCCCCATCGCAAAATGCCCATGCTGTTCCTGGAATCCGCCGTTAAAGACCGCCAAAAGTCGGGATTGCTCGCCCGCAGGCACCAGCCCCACGGGCACCTCTGCCGGCACCTTCTTACCCTCCACGTCTTGAGTACCCAACGCAAACCCGATATCCAACCGCTCTAAATCCAGCGCGACGATCTCAACCGACACATATCGGGCTGCAGGATGCGGATGAACGACGCTTCGCACCATGCTGACACTGGCTCGCACTCGGTCGTCCGGGGCGCCCACTGCTGACCATTCGCCATCCCCGGGCTGGGCGGTGGCCGCATACGGAGCTTGAAAGTTTGCTGGCGGGAAGTGACGCGGCGGCGCGACCCGTTCAGGTGTCGTGGCAGCGGGAACTGGCGTGGGCACCACTCTGGTGGGCTTCGTTGCCGCGGGTCTCTGCAAGTTTCTGGGAGGGCTCGCCTTCGGTTCTGGCAGTGCCAAAGGTTGAAACGGCTGTTTTGGTGGGGCTCCGCAGCCGAACGCCCACAGCATCCCAAGTGCTGCACTGGCCCTCCAAAGGACCACGCGGCAACGGGATTTAATCAGATCGGGAACCACGACTGGGCGCTATATCGTAGAACTTGCCTGGCCGACACCCCTCCTCAGCATGGAACTTTACACTCCGAAGGGGCCCGAGGGCTGACAACGAAAAGCAGCGGATCTGCGCTGTTTTCATCTAAATAGTCGCTCATTTGTGTGGTAGCTTCGCGTTCGATGCCTGATGCTGTGCGTCCACTTCGAGTGGCGATTGTTGGTTCCGGACCTGCTGGTTTTTACGCGGCAGATGCTCTTCTAAAGAACAAGACACTGCCCGTCGAGGTCGACATGTTCGAGCGCCTGATTGCGCCGTTCGGACTCGTGCGCTCGGGTGTTGCTCCGGATCATCAGAAAATCAAACGCGCCGCCAAAGCCTTCGAACGCACGGCGGTGGATCCACTGTTTCGCTTGCTCGGGAATGTCCAGGTGGGCGTCGATGTCTCCGTGGGTGACCTGCTCGAGCTGTACGATCAAGTGCTGCTCTCGGTGGGGAGTTCGGGAGATCGAAAGCTCGGCATTCCGGGTGAAGCGTTGAACGGTAGCCACGCGGCGACTGCATTCGTAGGTTGGTACAATGGACATCCGAGCTTTGCCCACGAAGAGTTTGATCTCTCGTGTCAGCGAGCCATCGTCGTAGGCATGGGAAATGTCGCGATGGACGTCGCTCGTTTGCTCGTGCGTCGCACCTCCGAGCTCGCGGAGACCGACATTGCGGCCCATGCGCACCGAGCGCTAGAAGCGAGCGGGGTCGAGGAAGTCGTGCTCCTCGGGCGGCGGGGGCCGGCAGAAGCGGCGTTTGATTTAGGGGAATTGCAAGACATGGCGGGGCTCGAGGGCGTTGATGTGAGGATCGACGCCACCCAATTGCTGCCCGCACTTGGCCAATTGGATGCGCTGTCGGCGGGTGACCGGCGTAAGGTTGAGTTCATGGCTGAGCTGGCTGCGCGCCCACCCAAGGCTGGGAAAGTCGTGCGCATGGAGTTTTTGGCCTCACCGGTAGAGCTCACGGGCAGCAGCAACCAGCTGAGCCAAGTGAAGATCGAGCGCAATCGGCTCGTGGAGAGAAATGGCCAACAGAGCGCGCAGGGTACGGGCGAATATCTGGAGCTTCAGGCAGGCCTGGTATTTCGCTCCATCGGTTACGCAGGCGTGCCATTGCTAGGCGTCCCTTTCGATGAGACGCGCGGCGTCATCCCCAATCAGGAAGGCCGAGTCGTCACACCCAGTGGCGAAGCCGTTCGCGCCCTGTACGTAGCGGGCTGGATCAAACGCGGCCCAAGCGGCGTGATTGGCACGAACAAGCCAGATTCTGCACAAACCGCGCAACACATGCTAGCGGATGCCGCAGCCAACCCCGAACGCAGGGGCGCCTCGCGCGAAGCGATCGACGGACTCCTTTCCCAACGCGGTCTCAAGGTCACAACCTATGCCGATTGGGAAAAAGTAGATCGCCTAGAGCTCGAACGCGGTCAAACCGTCGGCAAGCTCCGCGAGAAATTCCTGAGCAACGCAGAAATGTTGGAAGCCCTCCGCGAATAATTCCCTCAAGCCTGTTGCTTCGCTCCAGCCGGAGGCGGCCCACACAGAGAAAAAAGTAGTTCGTATGCTTACTATCTAAAATCGTCGCAGGGCGTCTCCCAGCCAGTCGTTAGTCTGTATTTAATAGTGTTGCCCCCTCTGGCCGAGCGAACTCGGCCCGTCTCCCCCAAGCCTGTCGCTTCGCTCCAGCCGGAGGAGACTCGAACAGAGAAAAAAGTAGTTCGTATGCTTACTATCTAAAATCGTTGCAAACGCATGTACCTGCCGATTGCCATTATCCAGATAGATCAACATGGCCGGGTGCTGCGCCGCGGCCTCAGCTTCAGGCAAACGCACGACCGGTGCTACCTCAGGCTTGATTTCTCGCGTGGGTCGCTCAGCGAGGATTCTTGGCGATACCGCGGGCTTTGCGGGAATGGGGGCCTGAGCGCAACCGCAAGTAGCGGCGAACACGCCCCCCAAGATCAAAGCCCGAAGATCTCAGACCCTCGAAACTTCAACAACTCCCTGGATCTTCGAGAGTGCTCGCATGATGGTCTTCAGCTCGGAAAGGTCCTGAACCTGAAAGGTGAACACGTTGCGGGCTCGACCGGGATCCTCCGAACGACAATTGGCCTCGCTGATGTTGATTCGCTGCGAGCTGAAAGTCTGGCTCACGGTGGCCAAGATCCCAGGCTTATTGGTCGTGATCACCGTCAATTGCACGGGGTGATTCACCTTCGCCCGCGTGTCCCATAGCACTTCGATGCGACGTGTCGGATCAGTATCGAACGCCTTGATACACTCCCGCCTATGCACCGTAACGCCGCGGCCGCGCGTGATGAATCCAACAATTGGATCTCCCGGCAGTGGAGTGCAACATTTGCCATAGCGCACGAGCAGATCTTCCAGACCGGCAACCCGAATGGCCCCCACTTCGCGGCGGGTGACCTTCCGCACCAAATTCTCAATAGCCCCCGTCTTCAACTCAGGAGGCGGCTGGGTCACGCCCGTGCCTTGATCACTCCGCAACGTCGCCACCAACGCCTCTGCCTCCAAGCGTCCGTGCCCCAGAGCGAGCAACAGCTCATCGAGAGAGCCAAAGTGGTGGTGGGAGAGCAGACGCCCAACCTTGGATTCGGTTTTCTGCAACTTGGAGAAACTCATCCCCGCGGTCCGCATCTCCGACTCCAACAGCTCGCGGCCGAGGTTAATCGACTTCTTGCGATCATCCCCACGCAGATAAGCGCGGATACGGGCTCGCGCTCGACTCGTTACGCAAAAATCCAGCCAATCCTTGCTTGGATGCTGATTCGCGGACGTCATCACCTCGATCACGTCGCCATTCTTGAGCTTGTTGCGAAGTGAAAGAATTTGCCCGTTCGCGCGCGCTCCCGAACAATGGTGCCCGACTTCCGAATGGACCGCGTAGGCGAAATCCAGAGGAGTTGCTCCCCGTGGCAGCACATGGACATCACCCTTCGGCGTGAACACATAAACCTCATCGGGAAACAGATCAATTTTGACCGTCTCTAAGAACTCGGCCGGATCTTTGAAGTTATTCTGAAAGTCCGCGAGCTCGCGCAACCAGCTAAAATGCAGCGCATCATCCGGATGCACGCCGCCCGAAAGGCGTTCTTTGTATTGCCAATGAGCCGCCACGCCGTGCTCAGCGACGCGATGCATATCGTGGGTTCGAATTTGGATCTCAAGCCGTTGACCAGAGGGCCCCACCACCGTGGTGTGCAAAGACTGATAGCGATTGGGTTTGGGTAGAGCAATATAGTCTTTAAAACGGCCTGGGATCGGCATCCATTTGGAATGCACGACGCCGAGCGTTGCGTAACAATCGGCGACACTCTCCACGCAGATTCGGAACGCAATCAGATCGTAGATCTGTTCAAATTCGCATTGATGCAGACGCATTTTTCGATAAATCGAAAACAAGTGCTTCGCTCGGCCCGAGATATCCGCGGAGAACCCCTGCTCGGCCAACCGCGAAACGAGCGTCTTGCTCACGGTATCGATGTAGCGATTTCGCTCCTTTTGCGACTTTCCGAGCCGCTTGGTGACATCCTTGTATTCGTCCGGATACAGGTAACGGAAAGCCAAGTCTTCCAGCTCGGATTTCACCCATTGAATGCCCAGTCGATTGGCGAGCGGCGCGTAGATGTCGAGCGTTTCGCGAGCAATGCGTTCCTGCGCGTCCGGCTTCATGTGATCGAGCGTGCGCATGTTGTCCAAGCGATCGCAGAGCTTGATCAGGAGCACGCGAATATCGCGCGCCATCGCGAGCACCATCTTCCGAAAGCTTTCGGCCTGGCGATCCTCGCGATTGCGGAAGTTGATGCGACCGAGCTTGGTCACACCATCCACGATTTCTGAAACTTCCCCCCCGAAGTCTTTGGCTAACCCCTCGGCTGTGGTCTCGGTATCTTCAATCACATCGTGCAGCAGGCCCGCACAGATGCTGGCTGCGTCCAAGCGCAGGTCGGCGATGATCGAGGCCACGTGGACCGGATGAATGAAGTAGGGATCGCCGCTTTTCCGTAATTGCGTGCGATGCGAGCGCTCCGAAAAGGCGTAAGCCTTGCGGATCAGATCCATATCCGCTTGGGGATGGTACTTTCCTACCTTTTGAACGAGCTCGTCGACAGTAAGCAAGGAAACTCCTGGTAGCAGTTCTACCAACCATGAACGTAACACCGAGGAGGTGGTTCGGCAAAGGGTCTGGCCCTCTGCTATAGGCCCCTGGTGTTGGACTTTACCGCCTCCCCGGGCGAAACAGACGCTCGCCACGATCAACTCTTCGCTGGAGATTCCCTGGGTGTTTATGTCCATTTCCCCTGGTGCCTAGCTAAGTGTCCCTACTGCGATTTTCTCAGCGTCGTTGGCGAGCGCACCACCATTCCCCATGCCACGTATGCCGATGCGGTGATTGCCGAGCTTGAATTCAGAAGTGCGGAACTCCGTTCGCGCCGGATTCATTCTGTCTTTTTCGGTGGTGGAACACCTTCGCTCTGGGAGCCCCTTCAGCTGGGGCGAGTGCTCGCGGCTATTCTGGAGGTGTTTCCCCATTCGCGCTCAAGCCTCGAAATCACGGCTGAGTGCAATCCATCTAGCTTTGATTCTGACAGGGCCCGTCATCTTTTGGACGTTGGGGTTAACCGTTTCAGTATCGGCATCCAAGGGCTTGACGCGCAGCGCTTACAGTTTCTCGGCAGGCTCCACGATCGAGATCAGGGATTAACAGCTGTCGAAGTTGCGTTAGCCTCGGGCGCTCGCAGTGTCTCGGCTGATCTCATCTATGGCGTGGCAGGTCAGACGGCGGCAGAAGCGGCCAGCGAAGCCAGCGTGATTGCCAGTCTAGGGGTTCACCACATGAGCGCCTATGCGCTCACCATCGAAGAAGGCACCCGGTTCGGCGCGCTCGCACGCACCGGGCAGTTACCGCTACTTCCGGATTCAGCCGTAGCGGACAGCTTTTGCAGCGTTCACGAGACGCTCGAGCAAAAGGGGCTTGGCCACTACGAGATCAGCAATTTTTCTAAACCCGACTTCGAGTCGATCCATAATCAAGGCTATTGGCTCGGCCGCGACTATTTGGGGCTGGGTTGCGGCGCCTGGGGGACGCTGCAAAGCCAGGGCCAGCGTTCGCGTTACCGCAACTGTCAGAATCCTGAGCGCTACCTGGCGTGGCGCACGAGCGGCACCAACCCTGACGCCACGCTGCTCGGTGCTATCGAAACGATCGACGCGAAGACGGCCTTGTCCGAGAGGATCTTGCTCGGTTTGCGATTGCAGCGTGGTATCCGCCTTGAACGTGAAGCGCACGAACTCGGTGTTGACCCCATGACACCCACACGCGTACGCGCGCTCAAGAAATTGAAGGCACGCGGACAGCTGATTCAAGCAGGCGAGTGGCTAAGGATCCCTGCTTCATCTTGGCTCTTCGCCGACGGTATCATAGCTGAGCTTTTGTGAGCGTTCTCCTGCCAGCGTTCAAGATCTGCTAACGCCCGCTCAGCAATAGCTTCATAACGAGCGCGCTTCTTCAGGCGTGAATCAGTCCACGGAGCAATCTGGGCAAACGTGATATTGGACGGCTGAAAATCGCTGGTCGGGCGCCGAAGATGGCTTAAAAGTCCGCCGTGAGCGGTAGTATCCGGCGGCAAAATCGGCTCCTTGCCGGCCAACCTCTGGCTCACACAGAAAGCCGCGAGCCAACCACCGGCTGCACTTTCCACGTAGCCCTCAGTGCCGGTGATCTGCCCGGCGAAATAGAGCCCTG
>JBBSBI010000060.1:0-26133 GCA_038251425.1 Polyangiales bacterium | reverse complement strand
GTCTCGCTTGCCGGCAGCTTCGACCATGATCCGGCAGCTCCGGATCGTCTTCTTCGCAGCTGGAAAGATGTCTCGGAAAGTTCGCTCGGGCATTTGCTTGGACTACACGAACCTACTGTTCCACCACGCGTCACCCAACTCACTGATTCACTTCGTCTGGAGGTGACGCTGCGGACGGCACCCATCGTCGCCGGGCTCCATGCAGCAGTGGGCGCGGAGGTTTGGCAATTCTTGCAGATGAACCCGAAGAGCAGCGTTGAAAGAGAGCCGGATCTGCTTCCGTCAAGCAAGCCTACTCGGTATTGACTGTGAGCGCCGATCGGACTATGAGGCGGAGTTCAAGTGAGCGTGTGCGGGGCAACGCAGCTAAGCAGCAGAGGCGGTATGGAATCCACAGCAACATCACCAGGTGAAGCTTCCGCCCAACTTTCTGTCAATGATCGCCCATTCAAGGTCGGCGATAGTGCGGTACATCCGGGGCACGGCGTGGGAGAAGTGGTCGCGCTTGAAGATCGCGAGTTCGGCGGGAGCAAACACACGTGCTACGTGCTCAAGTTGGTGGACACAGGCCTGAAGGTCATCGTCCCTACGAGCGCAGTGAAGCGGGTGGGCCTGCGCGCGGTCATGAAGACGCGCGCTGCGGAAGGCATCTTGGATATCTTGCGTTCGAAGGAAGTGGCTGTGGACGCCCAGCCCTGGAATCGACGTTTGCGGGCCTACACGGAGCTCTTGAAGAGCGGCGCTCCGGACCAGATCGCTCAGGTGCTGCGCGACATGTATCGCCTCAAATTGGACAAGGCCCTGTCTTTTGGGGAACGCCGGCTGCTTGACCAAGCTCGGAGCCTCTTAGTTCACGAGCTTGCCCTGGCGAAGTGCGTGGATCGGGTCGCGATCGAGGCCGAAATCCAGCAAATTTTCGCCACTTAACCACCAAGCCTTCAGCGCGGGAAGCTTGGGCCGTTGGGATCTTCGGTTCCCATGCTTGCAGATCGCCCCGCCCTGGCTCTGGGTCAATTCAACGCTGACGACGAAGCGCGCCTCACGAGTGCGGCCCAAGCGTCCGCCTTCGTCTTGCACACCTGCCACGACGCCAATGAGGCCACACGCTGGCTCGCCGAGAACCAACCGCACGCCATGTTGGTTGACACCGCTTCCATCGAGCCCGAAACGATAGCCATGCGCGCGCGCGCTGAGGCAAGGCACGCACAGGTTCCTGTTTTGGCAATGAGCCACGAGCTCAGCGACCTTGGATTCGCTACGGCATTCGCCTGGGGCGCCGACGATCTCGTACTGAGCACCAATGAACAAGCCGTGGTGGGTCGCTTGCGCAGGCTCCCTCGCGAGGCCCCCGTTTCGCCAGTGGCCAGCCGAGGTGTCGCACTCGTTGCGGAAAATGATCCGGTGCGGCGACTCCTACTCGGTAGGGTGCTGAGAAACGCCGGCTACGAGATCACCTTCGCAGTGACTCCCGAAGATACCTGCGCGTTTGCGACCAATCCTGAACTCCAGGTGGTGGTTTCGAATTCCGAGCTCTGTGGGGAGCCCGCGGCTTTCGTCGCGAGCGCGCGCGAGGCTGGGTCTCTGGCCGTGTGCGTGATCCATACGCCTCCGAAAAATCTCAAAGCTCTCCATCTGGCGCTCGCAGATCTTACGGGCGTTGCTGCAGCAGATGGCTTCGCCCCACCAGAAAATGTTCTGTTCATCTCCAATGAACTAAAAAACGGCCATCGCTTCAACCAACGCGGGAGCGCACGCATCCTGTACGGCACCACCGTAGCCTTTCGCGGCGCTGGCAGGCACGCCGATGATTTTGGCTACAGTTACAACATCAGTAGCGGTGGGCTCTACGTACGGACGTTGTTCCCACCGGAGGACGACACCGTGTGGATCGAGCTCAGCCCTCCCCGAACCGAACGCCGCGTGCGCCTGGAGGGCCAAGTCGCGTGGCGCCGACTCTTAGGGCCTCAGCAGCAGGCAACCGTCCCACCTGGATTCGGCCTGCGGATCACCGACGCCACTAAAGCCGATTTGCTGACGTGGCAAGAAGGCTACGAAACGATCCGGGAAGCCTTGAGCTGAGAGTTCAGCTAGGCTCGCGCCGTACTCGATGGCGCTTGCTCCCGGTGATCTGATTGCTCAAAAATACCGGCTTGTGCGAAAGCTTGGGGAAGGCGCGATGGGCGTCGTCTACGAGGGACTGCATGAACGCCTGAAGACGTCGGTGGCGCTCAAATTCCTGCACAAGGATTTGGCAGAACGGCCAGGCCTTGGGGCGCGTTTTCTTCAAGAGGCTCAGCTTGCCGCGAGCATCCGCAACCCTCACGTCGCAACGGTGTGGGATGTTGATCTCACACCGGATCAGATCCCCTTCATGGTGATGGAGCTTCTGCGCGGCGAATCGCTGCGCGCACTCTTGGATCGTGAGCGGCGGCTCAGCCTCGCGCAAACAGTCGATTTTTCGGTTCAGATCTTGATCGGCCTCGGAGCTCTGCACGAGCTTTCGATCGTTCACCGAGATCTCAAGCCGGATAACGTGTTCGCGACTCAAGAAGGCAATGGCGTGGTGCTCAAGCTGATCGACTTTGGCATTGCAAAGCTGCGACTCCCGCAGGCTGACGGCGACAAGCTCACGGCGGCAGGTATGATTCTCGGCACGCCCGAATACATGGCACCTGAACAGATCGTGGAGGCGGCCAGTGTGGATCAGCGCGCGGATATCTACTCGGTAGGAGCCTTGATCTACGAAATGCTCTCTGGCCAGACTGTTGTGAAGCCAACCAGCCTGGAAGCAACCCTGCTAGCGGTTCAGACTGGGCAGATCCGTTCACTCGGGGAGCTGGTGCCGGGTTTGCCCACAGCGTTCGAAGCGCTCGTAATGCGAGCGCTCAGCCTGAATCGCGAGCAACGCTTTCAAACTGCCGCAGCGTTCAAGGAAGCGCTCGTGCCTTTCTTGGCTGCTGTGCCTGGTGCCACCGTGCGCGTCTCAACCCAACTGATCGAAGCAGAAATTGCCCGCGCGAGCACCTTTCCTGCCTCCCAAGTTGCGCCGCGGGAGCCCGAGCGCGACCGAGCCAATGGTTCGGCTGGCCCAAACCCAAATCCAAATCCGAATCTGGCGCAGCATTTTCCCTCACCAACGGCAAGCCAGCCGCGTCGCTCCAACGCTCCCATCGTGATTCTTGGTGTCGTCGCCCTGCTGTTAGGAGTCGCGATCGGTGTGATCTATTTTCTCCAGCTTCCATCAAAAACGGACAGCGCCTGGCCACTTGTAGAGCCGCTTACCACCGCACCAGCAAGCGAATCAGCCGTGGAAGTGAAGCCTGAATCTCCGGCGCCCGTTTCAACAGCCATCAACCCTCACGCAACAGCAACTTACCCACGCCCGCCAGCGCAGGCACCCACGCGTCCACTTCCAACCAACTCAGGAACGCCCGACGCCGGAGCGGCAGCAAGCGCGCCGCCACCGTTCTCCATCCCTCTGCCAAGTGGCCTGCCAAGCGGGTTTCCTTCTGCCATCAGCATACCCACCGTGCTGCCTTCTGAGTTTCCAACACTGCCGCCGTGGCCCGGATTTCCCCAGCCTACTCCCCCAAACGCGGCACCTCCCGACGCGGGGAGCCCTGCCATACCCCCTTAATTTAGCCAAGCGACTCAATACAGAAACTTTCCCGAATCCAGCGCTTGCGAAGCTAGACTCACCCCGTGTCCAACACCCCGGATCCTTTCGTGACCAGCATGCCAGCAGCCTACGTTCGGCGGGCTTCGCCCGATATGCAGTTGGCTCACTCAAGGATCGCGGCACTCAGAGACGGCTCGCTCGTGAGTGTGGGAGCGTTCCCGAGCGATCGGCCAGAAGCCGTAGCTTTGTGTGTGGTCGCAGAAGATCGCCCAGGGTTGCTCGCAACGATCAGCGCCGCACTCTATGCGCAAGGCTTCAACGTGATCGACGCCGAAGCCTACACGCGCGCCCGAAGCGACGGCGTGAAAGAGGCGGTGGATTTGTTTTGGGTGCGACGTGTGTCGGCCAATGCTCAGCACCTGGGAGTGCTGCCAGGCGAGCTTTTAGCGCTGAAAGCAGCTCTGATTGAGTTATTGGACGGGCGGACAGCGCCGGTGGCTCCGCCGCGAAGTGTTGGCACGGGAGGAGAAACGCGTGTGTGCTTCTCAGAGAGCGAGGACGGCAGTTTCTCAACGTTGGAAGTTCAGAGTTCTGATCGCCCCGGCCTGCTGTTGGCGCTCACGCAAGCGCTGTTCAACGCGAACGTGCAGATTGTCGGATGCCAAGTGAAAACAATCGGCGAAAAAGTGTCGGACCGCTTCGAGCTTGCCGAGAGAAACGGGCGTCCAATACGCCCTGACCGGCAACTAGAAATCCAAGTCGGGATCCTGTCTGTGATTGGGGATTCCCTGCTCAATTAGCCGCGCGATCGTGCTCGGGAACCGAGCGCACGCCCGCTCACGCTGATAGCCGCGAGCTGCCGCTTCAGAACGGGTGCCGTAGCTGTCTTCAGGCGCGAAACTTCCTTGGGCGTTCCCGCCGCCACGATTCGCCCCCCACCTTTGCCGCCTTCTGGACCGAGCTCAACCAGATAGTCTGCACCGGCGAGCACGAGTGGGTGATGCTCGATGACGACCAACGTGTCCCCACGTTCGACGAGCCTGTCGAGCACACGGATCAGCTTGCCCACATCGGACAAGTGAAGGCCGGTAGTGGGTTCATCCAACACGTACAGCGTGGGCTCGTGCCGTCGGCTAGCGGTCAGCTCTGCCGCAAGCTTCAAGCGCTGAGCTTCCCCACCCGACAACGTGTGCGAACCTTGGCCGAGTGCAATGTAGCCTGCCCCAAGCTCGCAAAGTGTCCACAGCGGCTGCATAATGGCCGGATGCTGGGCAAAGAATCCGCTCGCCTGCTCTGCCGTTAACTTCAAAACTTGTCCGATATTGAGCCCAGCCCAACGCACTTTGAGCGTGCGAGCTTCAAATCGTTGACCCTCGCAGGCGCCGCACGGCGTGACCACATCGGGCAAAAAACTCATCTCATGCGTGATAAAGCCTTGGCCCTCACACACTTCGCAGCGGCCACCCGCATTGCTGTTGAACGAAAAACGCGCGGGGCCGAAACCTTCGACTTGGGCCTCGGGTGCCTGCGCGAAGAGCGCACGAATTGCATCAAAAATCCCGAGAAACGTGGCGGGTGTCGAACGCGGTGTGCGGCCGATCGGGGATTGATCCACGACGCAAGCGCGAACGATGCCGTCGATCCCGCGCAAGGTTTTGAACTTACCTGGCGCCTCCGTCTCGAGCTTAAGCTTTTGGCGGAGCGCAGGCAGCAGCACCTGGCGAACCAGCGTACTCTTTCCTGAGCCGCTCACCCCAGCAACGGCATTGAAACGCCCCTTGGCGAAGCGGACGTCGACGCTCTGAAGATTGTGCTCACTCACGCCACGCAACTCAAGCCACGCACTCTCTTCCAGGGAGCGAGCGACTCGACACTCAGGTGGCGAACTGAGCGCACGCCCCGTTGGGGATTCTGGGTTCTCGAGTACCGATTGGGCTGAACCCGCCGCGACGATCTGGCCGCCCTCGGCGCCGCCACACGGCCCGACATCGATCAGAAAATCTGCCGCTCGAATCGTTTCTTCGTCGTGCTCAACAACCAAAACGGTCGATCCCAAAGCGACCAAGCTGTGCAAATTCTTCAATAAACGGCCAGTATCGCGCGGATGCAGCCCAATCGTGGGCTCATCCAAAACGTACAAGGCGCCCGTGAGCCCCGCACCCAATTGAGCCGCCAAGCGCAACCGTTGCAGCTCACCACCCGAAAGTGTGAGCGCGGGACGCCCAAGAGCCAGGTAATCGAGACCCACGTCTCCCAGAAACTGCAAGCGGCGTGCGAGTTCAGCCTTGATGGGTTGCAAGATGAGCGCTTGCTCTCCAGGCGCCGCGAGACCGCGCACAGCCTCGCGCGCCTCGCCCACAGAAAGATTACAAAATTCATGAAACCGGTAGCCGTTAACCCGCACCGAACGTGGGATCGGTGCCAGACGGCTGCCGCCACAATCCGAGCACACGCGCACCACAGGCGACACGCCTTTCTTCTGCTTGACCCCGACTTCAAGCACACCATCTCCATCACACGTCGCACACTTGCCTTGCAACGCATTGAACGAGAACCAACGGGGATCCAACTTGGGAATCGCAAAGCCGCAAATCGGGCAGGCCAGCTTGGTCGAAAAGAGCTCATCGCCTTGGCTCGTCCGAAGCTTCACACTCCCGTGACCCCAAAAGAGTGCCCGCTCCAATTCGGCACGCGGCAAGCTATTTGCGCTGAAATCTTCGGCAAATAGCAGATCAATGGCGTGTTCCCGGGTTCGCGCCAGTCGCGGAGGCGCGGCCGTTTCGACTCGCTGCCCGTCGCACACTGCGTGAGCGACTCCCGCGCGTGCCGCCGCGGCAAACACATCAAGATAGGTGCCTTTCCGATCCTCCACCACGGGCGCCAGCAAGGACACGCGGCCACGCCGCGACACGATTGATTTCAGGACCGATTCGAGACTGCTCGGTGCAATGGCTGCATCGTGCTCGGGGCAATGCGCCGTTCCGAGCTTAGCAAACAACAGGCGCAGGTAGTGGCCGGCTTCCGTGACCGTAGCGACCGTAGATTTCTTGCTACTCCGGGTGGTGCGCTGTTCAAGCGCGATCGACGGCGGCACGCCTACCACGCGATCCACATCTGGGCGGGGCATGTTCGGGAGAAACTGGCGCGCGTAGGGAGTGAGTGTTTCGAGAAACCTGCGTTGACCTTCAGCAAAAATCACGTCGAACGCGAGCGTGCTCTTGCCTGAGCCACTCGGCCCGGTGACGACCGTCAGCGCATCGTGCGGGATTTTGACCGAGACACCTTTTAGATTGTGCTCACGAGCGGACACGACCTCAAGCACCCTCGCGCTTGAAACAGCGGATTTTTTCGTGATTTTCTTGGCGAGGCGCGCTTGAGTGTGACTTTTCTTTGCCGCCAGAAGGGCACGACCTGTCGGGCAATCGACGGCTTCGATGTGCTCAGGCGTACCGGTTGCGAGCACTTGGCCGCCGTTGGCGCCTCCGCCTGGGCCAAGCTCGATCAGATAGTCTGCATTGCGAATAATTCCGAGATCATGCTCCACGAGCAGCACACTCGCCCCAGCATCGAGCAGCGCATCCACCCCTTTCAACACATGCTCAACCTCATCAGCATGCAAGCCAGCACTCGGCTCATCCAGCACAAACAAGACGCCAGGCTTCACTTCAGCCAGCGCGCGCGAGAGCTTGAGCCGTTGCGCTTCCCCACCCGAAAGCGTCGAGAGCGCTTGGCCCAATGGCAAATACCCCATCCCGAGGTAAGCGAGAGGCCCTAAGCGTCGTTGCACTTGGCGTTCATCGTCAAAAAGCTGCAACGTGGCCGCGACGCTTTCGGACAAGAGCTCCGCAACATTTCGCCCCTTCAGCTTCACCCCCAAAACAGACTCCGAAAAGCGCTTGCCCTGGCACACGGGACACAACAAGCGAACGTCCGCGAGAAACTGCATTTCCACAGTCTCAAAGCCTTCGCCCGAGCACGCTTCACAGCGTCCCCCACTCACGTTGAATGAGAAATCAGAAGCGGACAGCCCATTCACCACCGCCTCGGGTTGGGCCGCGAGGCGCGCCCGAATGAAGTCCCAAGCCTTAGTGTAGGTGGCAGCATTGCCACGCGAGGTACGCCCGAGCGGAGATTGATCCACCAACACCACGCTCTGCACGGATTTTGGAGACTGCAACCCGAGCGTAGTCCCGGGACTCTCCACGTCCGTTTCACCAAAACGGCGGGCGAGAGTTCGATACAAGATTTCGACTGCCAGCGTGCTCTTGCCCGAACCACTCGGTCCCGTGATGACACTGAGAACGCCCGTTGGGATCCGGACGTCCAACGCTTTTAGGTTGTTAGCGGTCGCACCGGTGATTTCCAGGTAGTCGGTCGGCGTGCGCAACATTCGAGTTCGGCGTGCCACATGCCGCACCGCACGTGCAGTGGCTGTGGTCTTCGCGATCACTTGCACGGGGGTGCCATCAGCCACGATCTCGCCGCCGGCCTGGCCCGCCTGGGGCCCCAATTCGATCACGCGATCTGCAGCCAAAATCACGCTCGGATCGTGCTCGATCACAAGGACCGTATTCCCTCGCTCGGCCAACTCACTGAACAGGCTGGTGAGCGGAAGGATGTCCGAGGCATGCAGCCCCACCGTGGGCTCGTCGATCACAAATAGCGCGTTGTGGAGCGATGTGCCGAGTGCTGCAGTGAGCGTGACACGTTGAGCTTCTCCACCCGAAAGCGTGCGTGCTTGTCGATCTAAGGTAAGATAGCCGAGGCCCACGCGGCAAAGATACTGAAGGCGACATAACAACTCCTCGCGGATCAGCCGCCCTTGAACGGTTCTCGGTTCAAACCGAGCGAGCAGCTTCTCGGCTTCGAAAACTTCCAGCGCGTGCATGTCCGCCAGCGTTTGCGAGGCAACCTGATAGCCGAGCGCATCTGAATTGAGACGCTTGCCCCCACAGGCCTGGCACGGATCGTAGCTGCGGTAGCGCGAGAGCAAGACGCGGACATGCATCTTGTAGGTCCGTGTTTCTAGCCACGCAAACCAACCCATCACGCCGGGAAACGTCGTCTCTGAGAACTCACCATCGCCCGATAGGATCCGCTCGCGGTCCTTGGTCGAAAGCTCACGGAATGGCCGATCCCAGGCGATTTTATGGCGCTGACACAGCTTCTTCAGCGCGTCTCGCTCCCAAGTCGTCGAGCCCCCGCGCCAAGGACGAATCGCATTCAACTTGAGGCTCAGGCTCTGATCGGGGATCACCTTTTCGAGATCGATCCCGAGCGTGCGCCCAAAACCGCGGCACCTAGGACACGCTCCAAGCGGCGACGCATAAGAAAAAAGCCCGGGCCGCGGCGCTTCAAAAACCTCACCGCCCACAGGGCAGCAAATTCCTCGCGGGAGGCGAAGCGTCTCGCCATCGCTCGTCACCTCCACCACGGCGCTTCGATTCCACCCTGTTTCGAGCGCGCTCGCGAGGCGCTCCAAGGCGTTTGGACCGAGTGCCAGGCGATCCAACACCACCCCAACATTCTTGGCACCCAGCACCTCGGATGGTTTCAACTGCTCGAGATCACGCACCTCACCTTGAATGATCCAACGCGTGTAGCCATCCCGCAGCAGCGCTTGCCTGAGCTCCAGATAGGCGTCGACGTCCGGAACACTGAGCGGATAACTTACAACCGCGCGCCGACCCGGCCAACGCTCTAGCACCGATTGCGCGGCACCATTGGGATCCAAGCGCACAGCGACGCAGCCGTGCGCCGGGCACACGGGCAACGCCTCTCGCAGAAAGAGCGCCGAGAGGTACGGTTCGAGATCCGCCATGGTGGCGAGCGTCGAACGCGAACTCTTGATGGGGGCTTTGCGATCCACGGCAATCCCTGCCGAAACAGGGTCGAGGCTGAGCACCGGTGGGCGTTCAAGGCGTTCCAGAAACTGCCGCGCGTAGGGGCTAAAGCTCTCAACAAAGCGCCGCTGACCTTCTGAGTAGAGTGTATCGAGCGCTAGGCTGCTCTTCCCCGAACCGGAAACGCCGGTGATGGCGATGACGCGGCCCGGCTCTAAAACAAGATCGACGCCCTTGAGATTGTGAGTGGTAGCACCCTTCAGAATGGTCGGCAGCATGCTTGGCGCCGCCTTCCATAGCACCGGCAGCTTGAACTCGGGGTCGGCGGCAAGAAAAAGTGCAGAGCTGGGTTCTCGCGCGCGGGAAACCACGGCAGACTCGCGCACCGCATGGCCAAGGCAACTCAGAAGCCAGAGAGAGCCATCACGTTGGTGGCGAAAAATCGCCGCGCTAACTTCGAATACGAACTCGGAGATAAGCTCGAAGCCGGGATCATGTTGATTGGCAGTGAGGTGCGGGCGCTCCGCGACCACGGCGCCGATCTGTCAGACGCGTGGGTGGACATCGATGTGCGGGGTGAAGCCTGGGTGAAGGGGTTGCGCATCCCGATGCTCAAGTTCGCGGCCTTTGCTCACGAAGAGAAACGCCCTCGAAAGCTCTTGATCCACCGCATCGAAATCGATCGCCTGAAGGGCTCCTTGGAGCGCGAGGGCATGACACTCGTGGCCACTCGGCTCTACTTCAAAGGCCGCCACGCGAAGCTGGAAGTTTCCACGGCAAAAGGTCGTAAGCACCACGACAAGCGGCAATATCTTAAAGATCGCGAGGAGACACGTGAGGCGCAGCAGGCTGTCAGGAAGTACCGGGGAGCCTGATGGCAGGGGTTAATTTAGTCCCTTCAGGGCATGCCCTGATCGTTCAGATCGATGAGATGCATGTGGTGCTTCATGCCGATCGCGCCTTTCCACCGGGGTCGACGCTAAAAGGCACGCTTCTGCCGGATGGCGAAGGCGTGCAAGTCAAAGTCACGAGCTGCAAGCGCGACGGTGAACCCTTTGTTTTGCGAGGACGCTTTGTAACGCTCTCGCGAGCTCTCCGCGACAAACTGCTCGCCACGCTAACCCAAACACCCGCGTCCAACGGGCCTGAAATCTAGTGTTCGCTCGGGCCCAACGTGGCCAACACCGAGGCTCCAACCCATGCGCCCGAAAGCTCCGCTGGCGTTCCCCCGCCTGAGCTTTGCCAGCGGACAGGTCGAAGCAGCCACCCTAACTCAGGCCGCAATCCCAGCGTGAGCCCGGGCGTGCCCGACCATTCTAGAGCTGGCTCGGCTGCGGCACGCGCCGTCCACTCCACGTTTCGATTGCCACCCGCTTGATTCATGTCAGCGAGCGCGGCACCCACGCGGAACCCAACAGCGCCCACCCAAGCTTTCGCCAGCTTCGCCGAGTAGCGGGGCGAAATCGACACTTCCCACCAGTTTAACGGCGCGGAAGCACCCTCCTCGAAGGCTCGCCCTGCGGCCCAGGTACCCGCGAGATCCACGCCAAGATTCTCCGGCAAGCGCAGCACAAGCTCGGCGCGCGCTCCCATCAGCCACGCGCTCTCGCCCGCCAACGCGCCGAACGCCCCTGCACGAAGTACTGGCATGGACAGCCGTGTCTCCGCACGCTGCGCCTGCCAACGCTGCTGAGCCGCGCGTCTGTTTTCCACTTCATAGGCGATCAGAGCAAGTGAGTGCGCACGCAAACGCATACCCAGCTCTGCCGCGGTGAGCGCAATTCGCCGCGCGCGCAGATGCGGGTTGCCCTGCAGCGAAACACGCCGCGATCCGTGGAGGTGACCACGCTCCCAAAGTTCAACGAGAGCCAGCGAGGGCTCTGTGCTGATCCGAAAAAACAGTGTTGGCGGGAAACGCTTGCCTTCCGCATCGACAAACTCTGAAAGCTGGCTTTCACCAAGCTCCAGCGCAATCAATCTGCGTGTTAGAACGGGATCTAGAAAACGCTCCGCAACGGCGTCGATCTCAACGAGAATGGCGGGCGAAGCCTTCGCGAGCGAACCTACTCGCGACTGACCACTGACCGAGCTTTCGCCGCCCCTCGGCTGAGCGCCAAGCGCCGACGCCGCTATTAACCCGACAACAATGAATGCTGATAGGCTAGTGAGCTGCGGCAACACCTGGGACCACGGCTGCCGGTGCAGCCTGCCCCTCGACAGCATCAGGCTCGACGGTCGCGCCTGATGCCACATCTGCCGTTGCTGCAAGCGGCTGCTGCAGCTGCTCACTGAGCTCTCGCAGGCGCAAGCTTTCTGGGAACTCCGCTTCATAGCTCTTAGCTAACCGCCTCGCCTCGTCCGCTTGACCCTTCGTGATCAGAGCCTCCAACTGCCGGACCACCGCATCTTCAGCGAAATCCCCCTGTGGCGACAAGCGTTGGTACCGAGCAAATGCGGCTGCAGCGCCCACTGGGTCGCCAGCCTGCTCCAACATGTTCCCGAGAGTCCAGGCAGCTAGCGGGGCCTCGGGACTGCCCGAAAATTCCCCAAGAACCTTCCGAAGAGCCTGCAAAGCTCGACCTTTTTGGCCGGTAGCCCGCGCGACATCCACGGCAGCCATCAATCGGTCGGCCGCTGCGGTAGCCAAAAGTTGATCAAACCCGCCCTCCTCTTCGACCGCACGGAGCGCGCTCACGTAATCCCCAAGATTGGCGAGACGCATCCACTCAGGTGACCCCAAGCCACCCGAACCGGTCGGCATGGCGGCAGCCGTCGGGCCAGGCGGCGGCTCGGGAACCTCCGCTTGCTCACTTCCAAGCGGTGCCAAACGGGTGCTCTTCGAAACCCTTGAAGCGGCGGTTCGCTTGGCCCCCCGCGCTGCCGCCGCCTGATCCCCAGGGGCGGCCGCGGCGCTTTCCTTAACGGCACCCGAAACTGCCCAGAGGCGTGATGCTGGCTCAGCGACCACTTGGGCCGAAGGAATTTCGTGTCTATTCAGATGCACTCCAAGCCACAAGCCCGCCGCAAATGTGGCGCTCGCCAAGGCAATCGACCACACGCGCGGACCGCGGGAATATCGAGCGAGCGGAGCTTCGTTTTCGAGCCGCTGCCAAATACGCTCCACAGCCGCCTGGGCTGCCGCATTCTTCAAGAGTGATGGATCGATTCGGGGTAACTGCGATTTCATGACTGACTCGATTGAGGGCCTCGGTACTTGCCGAGCAAATGAGTTTGCGCGCGCGAAATGCGCCGTTTAGCCGTCGCCACCGAACACTCAGCGAGCTGGCTGACTCCCTGCAAATCGTGGTGCTCTACGTAGCGCAGCGTCCAAGCGATTCGCTCATCTGCTGGCAACTCCAGGAGCGCTGTGTAAACCTGAAACAGCTCAGCGCGTGCGTCTGGGCCGGCATCACTCGAAACTAACATATCGATATCCAAGACCTCTGCGGCCGCACGCTGGCTTGGACCCATCCCGAAAACATTCATCAACCTGGCACGCCTCAGCCGCGTTTTGACTAAGCGAACCACGATCGACCCAAGCCAGGGGCGAAAGGCTCCTGGGTCCCGCAGTGCATCGGTTCGCTGCGCTGCCTTCAAGAAGGCGTCGTGCACAATGTCCTCGACATCGCAAGCGTTTCCCTGAATTCGCACTGCCAGGTTAATTGCAAAGGTGGCGTGCCTCCGGTAGAGCGTCTCGAATGCGACGGCATCTCCTTGGCGCATCAACACGACCAGCTGATCGTCTCCCAACGCTCCGACGACCGACGGAAGCGAGCCGCCCGCACCGGGGCTGGACTCTGCCACCAATCTGAGGTGGCCTCGGGAGGCGGGGAAACGGGGCATGGGGGGTTCAGTATGGACGCCCGAGCCGCGCCTTTCAGCTCAGCCGTGCAAAACTATGGTCGGGGTTGGTGATTTACCTTCATTTATAGAGGCCAAGCCCGGATCCTATTTCAGCCGAAAGGCCGAAGATCGAGTCTCTGTGAGCCATCCTGAGGGGGTGGAGCGTCTGGTGGGGGCTAGGCTCGCAATTACTCATCCCGCGGGTCAGTTTTTAGGAGGAACCTCATATGAAGAAGATTCTACTCGCTCTCCCGTTGACTGCTCTGCTCGTTGCTTGCGGTGGCGCTGCCACCCCTGAGGCCGAAGCTCCGGCCGCTCCTGCTGCTGCTGCTGCTGAAGAAGCTGCTCCCGCTGCTGAAGCCGCTCCGGTTGACGCGGCTCCGGCTGCTGACGCTGCTCCCGCTGCTGACGCAAAAGAAGCTGCTCCCGCTGCTCCTGCTGCAGAGTAATACGAGCGACCGCATTGCGGTTGGATGATGTTCGGCTGGGAGAGGCAACTCTCCTGGCCGTCATTTTTTTGTGCGCCCAGCTAGGCGGCCTGGCCGGACGTCAGATCCACAACTAGCCGCGTTCGACCGATCAGCAGCTCATCTCCGTGGGCCAGCTCCTGTTCACCCCGGATCCGTACGAACACACCTGTGCGTGAAGCAAGATCAGAAAGCACGACACTTCCGGCTTGCTCCTCCACCACACAGTGTTGCTCCGAAAGGAGCGGATCATCAGGGAACAGCAAATCGCCAATGGCGGAACCAACCTGGAGCGTCTTGCCACGGGCGACACTGCAGGCCCCCTGGACTCCGTTCTCGATCATCTGGGTCACGCGAAATGATGATTGCCACTTCGGCGACGAATAGAAATAAGTCGGCGCCGGATCGGGCCCGTCATCGGGGAGCGGATTCTTGTCGATGCGAAGCAGCTGATCCCCCACAACGAATTCATCTCCAAAATCCAATTCAACAGGCGTTCTAATTCGCAAGAACACGCCGTTACCGCCATCGAGATCCTCAAGCCAAAGCCGGCTGTCTTTGTAGCTCAATTGAGCTTCGCGTGGATGGCAGAACACCTCGCCGTGAAGCTGTATATCTCCGGCAGAGCCCACGACTGCACTCTCCCCAGATGGGGAATAGCGGTCGGGCCCACCTGCTAGGCTTCGTAGAACGTGCAGAGTGAAGAGCGACTTCTGGGGTGCACCTGCCCGTTTCATGAGAGGCAACGCCTGCGCCTGCTCTCCGCGAGACGACGCCGGAGCTGCCTCTGGAGGACGAATGAGCGTCGCCCGTTGCTTGCGTTTGTTGGCGATCTTCATCGCATCCACGCTCGGCGCGTTCACCAGAACCTCCACGCCACCGACGGCACGCCCCGCAATAACCTCGTTAAATTTGCCTTCGCGGAGCGCTAAAACCATCTCAAGGTGCTGCGCTTTCATGAGCGAGCGAACAAACTCGGCCACATCTGTCCGGGAAACGGCTTCAGCGTAGCTGCGCTTATGGCTCTTGATCACGCGACCGCCGTCAGCAAATAAATGGGTGATAATGTGAGGTTGATCGAGTCCAGAATCTTCCGTCTGGACGTGGAACACCTGCTCCTGACACTTGATGTTGTTGTTGAAGCCCATCTGCGCGCGCCGAAAATTCGGACGCCGCATCTCGCCTTCAAGCTTTGCGAGGCCTTCGGCCCCAAAAGCCGAACGCGCTTCAACGAGTGCCGGATGCGCACCCGTCATCCCCTCCATGTGTTCAAACGCTTCTTGCGCAACGCGAGCACTAGGATCGATGCGTAGTGCCTCAGCGAGTAATGTTTGCCCCTGTTGATCGTTGGCACCCGTCGCAGCCCAAGCACACAGAAGCTGGACAGCTTGGTCCGGTTGATTCTTCTCAACCAGCCACTTGGCGACGCGTAACGCCGACTCGCGCATTTCCACTACGTTGTCCAAAGCGGCACTCATGAGACAGGAGGGCTAAGCTTACCACCCTTAGGAGCCACCAGAACCCTCTGAACACCACACCCCGGGAAGGCCCACGGGCCACCTTGATTCGAGGAGACCTTTCATTTTAGTCCCCCCGGGCTTGCTCCGCCCCGGGAGCGGAGCTAGGTTCCGCCCTCCTCGGCACTAGCCGACCCAACCTGATCGAGAGAGAGCCATGAAGGACGGCATTCACCCCGAATACGAGCCCGCCACCGCCACTTGCGCCTGCGGAAGCACTTTCCAGACGCGTTCGACGCGGAAGGAGCTCGCGGTCGACATCTGCGCGGCTTGCCATCCTTTCTTCACGGGTAAGCAGCGCCTCGTGGATACTCAGGGTCGCGTTGATCGATTCCGCCGCCGGTACGCTACCAACCCTACCTGAGCTGGCCGAGTCGAAAGGAGCGCGAACTGACGCTCTGCTCCTTGCCTGGCGCCCATGATCCCCATCGAGAAACTGCAGTCCCTAAGCCGGCGCTCAGAGGAGATCGACGAACTCCTTTGCGATCCAACGATCAACCGCGATCCCAAACGCCTGAACGAGCTGAATCGGGAACGGGTTCATCTCAGCCTGGTGGTTGCCGCATTTCGCGAGTGGCAGACGCTCTCGCGACAGATTGATGAAGACCGCCAGGCACTGACCGATCCGGAGCTTGGTGAGCTGGCGCAAGAGGAGTTACCGGGCCTGGAGCTGAAGCTGGCAGAGCTTGAGACCAAGATCCAAGTTCTGCTCCTTCCGCGTGATCCCAACGACGAGAAAAATACCATCCTAGAAATCCGGGCGGGTACTGGCGGTGAAGAGGCAGCGCTTTTTGCGGCGGACCTGTTTCGTATGTACACGCGCTACGCCGAATCTCGAAACTGGAAGGTAGAAGTGCTCGCGAGGAGCGAGGCTCAGGCAGGCGGTTTCAAAGAAATTATCGCACTCGTCACTGGCAATCGGGTGTTTTCCAGCTTGAAGCTTGAAGGCGGCGTGCATCGGGTGCAGCGAGTTCCGGCAACTGAGGCACAGGGACGCATTCATACCTCTACCGCCACGGTTGCGGTGCTGCCCGAAGCTGAAGAAGTGGACTTCGTGCTCAATGAAGAGGAGCTCCGCTTCGACATTGCCGCCGCGGGTGGACCTGGCGGCCAGGGTGTCAACACGACGAACAGCGCGGTTCAAGTCACGCATCTACCCACTGGGATGATCGTGAAATGCCAAGATGAGCGCAGTCAGATCAAGAACAAATCGAAGGCCCTAAAGGTGTTGCGAAGCCGGCTCCTTGATCTCGAGCAACAGAAACAGGCCGACCTCATTCGGGACGAACGGCGAAGTATGGTGAAGGCTGGCGATCGTTCTGAAAAAATCAGGACGTATAGCTTCCCACAGAACCGGCTCACCGATCACCGCATCGGGCTCACGCTCTACAAACTGGATCGAGTGATGGAAGGGGATCTGGCAGAGCTCGTGGATGCCGTGGTTGCGTGGGATCAAGCCATGCGGCTCGAGGAAGCTCATTGAGAGCCGTATGAGCCAGCACGTCCCAGGCGCCGAGGCGCTGCTTTGCGCGTTGGTGCTCGCCCCGAATAGTTATTCGCGCAATCGGTTTTTTGCGCTTTTCACCGATCCTAAGGCCACGCGTGCCCGACGCCGTGCGAGCAAGCTCCGCGGCATCATCCGCCAGCTGCTGGGCGATAGGAGCCCGCGCGCGGAACTGACCGGCGAGCAGCTGCTCGAAGATGGTCAGGTTCTGATTCGTTACCAGGTGAAGGAAATAGGTTATTCGCGCACGGTGGCGCTGAGTGCGATCGAAGCGTCTGTTCTGAAATACGCCTTACACCGCGCGGAGGGCGCACCGCTTGATCCTGCTGATCGTGAACGCGTGGAGGCAGCGCTGCAGGGCCTTACCCCGCCGTTCACACCAGACAGCGCTTGATCACACGCTCAGGAATCGAGCCGTGTACAGCTCGCGGCAATGCGAATCCAAACCGAACGCTCCCCCTCTGAAAGCATAGGCTCGCGCGGAAGGTCGGTCTTGAATTCGCGCACTGCAGGCGCCTCACGTTTGGAGAGCTGCAACGTTGCTTGCTGGACATCTCCAATCTGACCGTGGACTCCAACGAACAACGCTCGCAAATCTGGCCCCGTGGCGCGGCGTGGCACGGACTTGATGTGAACCTGTTGGCCTGAAGCCAAGCGCGCCGATAGCCCAGAAAGCGGTTGAATCACTGGATCCAGCCAGAAATCCAGGCTTCCGGGCATGCCCTGCCCCACCCACTCGGCCACCGGCAAGGCCCTGCAACTTTCGGCAAACTGGAGCTTCAGCCCCTGAGCTTCTGCGAATCTTTCCACTTCCCCAACCGCCAAAGTGCCATCGACTGTTACTGAAAGTGACGCTTCATCGAGGCTGATGCGTGGTCCTTTTGGTGGCTCACTGTTCAGCGCGTCGCGAGCGCCGACCTGGCTCGGCAGAAGATTCCCCGGGTTGAGTAAGCCATCAGGATCCCAAGCCCGACGCAAGGCTTTCTGCAACAGCGCGCCCCCATGCCCCCACTCTTCGTGCAAGAACGCGAGCTTGCTGCGGCCGATGCCGTGATGATGGCTAATTGTGGCGCCCGTCGCTAGTGCAGCAGTGAGCGCAAGCCGCCAAATACGATCGTACTTTGCCAGAGATCCCGCTTCGTTGTGCGCAGAACCCACGAACGTAAAATAAATACTGCAGCCGTCAGGGTAGGCATGACTCAAGTGCGCCAACACCAGCGCTTCTTCAGAAACGGCACTGCGCACGGCGTCGTAGACCGCGTTGAGCTTGGACCAACTCGCTGCAATTTCGAAGGTGTCTGAAAAAGCACCCGCTCGGAATACGCCTGACTGCTTGAAACTCACCGCGTAGCGGTTAGCAAACCAGCGCTCTCCCGGCTTGGCTCCCCGATCCAGACCGGACTCCGCGCGACAATACGCACGCGCGCGTTCCATGTCTGCGGCAATTTCCTCGTTTTCACCCTCAAACACGAGGATCAGCAGACAGCGCACGAGATTGAGCCCCTCCACGGCTTTAAGTGCGCTGAACCCGACCTTTGAGAACTGAAGCGCTCCCCGAAGCACGGCGTGCTTCAAGCGTTCCGCGATCGGGCTCGGAGCTTCAGGCTGATGCTTCTTGCCGGACTGATCGAAGAGCCAAGAATCAAGGGGATCGTAGAGCCGAGTGACCGAGGGGCGCAGCCCGTGTTGAAAGATACTCCTCAAGGCCTGCATGCCCTGCTCCATGCACGAAAAATCAAATGCCAAGAAGCCCTGCGCAGCCGGCTTTGGGTGCAAGCGCAACGTCGCACTCGTTAAAATTCCCAGCGTGCCCTCCGAGCCAACCAGCAGCGGCAACAGGTTAGGTGCGGAGCTTCGATAGCGCGCGTGCACCAGCTCGCCGAGCCCCGTGACGACGCTGAGGCCGGCCACCATATCTTCAATTTTTCCGTACTTTCCTGAGCATTGTCCCGCGCCCCGTGCGGCAACCCAGCCACCTACTGTCGAGCACAAAATGCTCGAAGGAAAGTGACCCACGGTAAAACCACGCCGCTGTAGCTCCTCTTCAAAGGGCAAGCCCATGACGCCCGGCTCTACGTCAACCAACTGGCCATCCTCGTGAATCGAGAAGGATCGAAGGCGCTTCAGGTCCATAACGAGCGTGGAAGCATCAGGCAGAATGGCACCACACACGCCGCTTCCAGCGCCATACGGCACCAACTTGAGCCCCTTCTCGCGGGCAAACGCCAGGATTTCAGCGACGTCCTCGGTGCGCTCCGGCCAGACCACGAGTGGAGTGCTCGCCGGGAGCTCTCCGGCACGCATCTGGATTAACCGCCGCGGCCAAAGGTCCCGACTGTATTGTGCAAGCTCCCTCGGCTGAGAGCTCACCGACAAGTGAGGAAACCGCTGCGAAAGCTCCCGCTCTAGACTCACACCGACTCTTCTACACTGAGCACGGGCGTGAGTACACGCGTGCTAGCCAGCTAGGGCTTCTGCGCGAGGATAATGATCCGGGGCGATGATTGGCCGAAAAACACGCCCGGTGTGGCGGGATGGCCGCTGGCCTGGGCGATGCGAAAGCCGACGTCGTGGAGCAGCTTCCCCAGCTCGTGCAGACCGTAAACTCGCAAAGAATAGCTGCATTCGCGCGTTCGGCCGTCATCTAAGATGACGCTGCGTTTGATCTTCAACCGACTCGTGATGAAATCAAGATTAGCGTCATCCATGCAGACGCAACGCTGCCCTTCGTACCAGACTTGGCACGGAGAATTCCCAGCTAAATAATCCCGATTGGCAACGTCTAACACCAGACGCCCACCTGGCTTCAACGCCTGAAACATGCGTTGGGCCACCGCGAAATTCTTCTCTTCCTCAAAATAACCGAATGTTGTGTTCCAACAGTAGAGGCCATCAAACATCTCGTTGAAAGCCAGCTCGCGCATATCGCCCTGCAACAAGCTTAACCTCTGAACACGCTCCTGCGCGACATCTGCGGCCACTGCCAACTGATCGAGCGAAAGATCGTACGCCACCACACCGTAGCCTCGACTCGCGAGCTCAACGGCATGTTGGCCAGCGCCACACCCGAGATCGAGCACGCTGCCACCCGCATCGAGCGCGAGCGAATTCTCAATGAAATCGACCTCGCGCTTCACCTGCACGTCGGTGAGCAAGCGCTCCGCACGCAAGAAATCCTCGGAAAAAACCTCTTCCCACCAAGGGCGTCGACGTTTCGGCTTTTCGGGCGGAATGGTACGCGGCCGATCCGCATCCAGAGCAGCAGTAGCCGTGCGACGTTTCGGCGGCGGCGGCTTATCGCGAGGTTGCTCGAGCAGAGCGTCAGCATCCGCTTCTTCGATCTCCTCAGATGGCGCTGCTCGCGACAACTCAGATGTAGGGCTCGGATGATCGACTTCAATCGAGATATCGGGCGCACCGTCGAAAGCTGCGCTTTCCGTGGCCTCGAGTTCAGGCTCGGAGCGCAGCGGAAGCTGACGCGGGGACTCTCCCACGACGATAATGCGCATCGCCATGATGGGAGAAGCAACGGTGCGGCTGCTCGGTTTCACTTCGTTCTCTTCGACCTGATTTTCCTCGCCGTGAGCAGGAGGCGGCGTTGACGGCAACCCTGCAACTTCAGCCAGCGGCGGCGCTACGAAATTGTGTATTGGATCGATGCTAGGAACCAAGAGTTGCGGGGGCGGGGGTTCGCTCCGAGCGCGTTTAGAGGGCGGGGGCGGACGCGGCGAGGAATGATACCGGACTGCAGGCGAGGAAATCGAAGCCAATGGAACAGTGGAATTGGGCTTCGGGGGCGGTGTCAGTCGGCTTGGCGCGGGCTCCGTGTTGCGAACTGAGGCAGGCTCCACCTCATCCGACAAGTCGGCCACACCCTCTCCCAGAGCTGAACCCGCTTGAGCAACCAGCACGGCTGCTTGAACGTCAGAGTCTTTCTCGTCACCGGTCATTGGCCAGCTTCGCTCAGCAGCGATTCCCCGTAGCGGATCCGTCCAAGCGGCCTCTGAATATTCCCGCCGCGCTCCACGATCACCACCGCGGTGGATCCCAAGTGAAAGGCGCCCAGCTCGTCGCCCCGCTGGACGTTGAGGGCCGGCGACAGCAGATGAGGTCCGGGCGGGACCGCCGGATACGGAAGCGCGGACATGCTGATGCGGCCCACGATGTAAGCACCCACTAGCACCACAGCTACACGCCCATGAGCTTTCGTTTCTAAGGTGATGGCAACCCGATTGTTTCGCACGAACAGCCTAGGGAAATGCTCTTCGCCGATGCGATTGACAGGGAAATAATCTCCGGGGATCCCTCGCACTAAAACGCCCCGGCCATCCACCGGGCTGTGCACACGGTGATAATCTCCCGGCGCCAGGTAAACGACTGCAAACGAGCCATTCTGGTAGCGAGCAGCATCCGCAGGCTCGCCCAGCAGCTCACCCACCTCATACGGACGCCCTTTGACCAAGATCGTCGTGCCATCCACGATGGGTCCCGCAGCCGACAACCGACCGTCCGCTGGACTGACGATGGAATCATTAGAAATCGGGCGCACCCCGGGCCGTAGCTCCCGCGTGAAGAATGCGTCAAAACTCGGGTACGGTGTGACCTGGGGGACGGCCTCCGCGAGATCGACGGGAAATATGCGGCAATAGGCGCTCGAGACCCACTTCGAGGTCGTCGGCGATAGCGTGAGATCACACAGGCTTCCCAGCGCTCGACTGATCTGAGCGCGGGGAAGGACCTTTAAGAATTGAGCTGCTGCAAACGTGCTGACACTCACGGACACCTCTAATGATCACGTTATCGTAGGCGGTAGCTCGGGGCCCGGTCAATTGCGCAAAGCTTCACTTCCCTTATTGAAGGATCGCTTGCCCGAGCGCGTTTTGAATGCTGAAGCCTGGACCTTCAAAAATGGCGCAACATCGGATCTTTTTGACCCCCAATCAGCGAGCCTGGTCCCAGCGGCGAGCGGCATCGCACAACGCGCGGGCGCGTTCGCCCTCCGGACGACCTACCTCGAGCGCCGCGTAACCCTGTGAGCGCCGCAGCCACTGGCCTTCACAGCCTGCCACTTCACTCAAGGGATGACGGGCAACGGCCAGCGTAAACAAGTGTTCGGCTGCTGTTTTCTCCGAACGGAGCAAGAGCGCACGGCCCTTGAGTGCGAACCAACCAAAGTGCGGGGACTTCAAGTCTGAAAGCTCTCCGAGGGCTCGCTCGGCGCCTGCCAGATCGCCTTCATCGGCAAAACCCCGCGCTGCCCGAAAACGCAGGAAGCCATCCTGTGCATGCTGCGGCAGCTCCGGAAGGATCCGTTCCGAAGAGCTGACGCCGTGTCCTCGCTCAAACAGCAGATCACTCAAGCGCACTGCTTGGGAGACCTTTTGATCAAATACGACACCGCCCCCGAGCAACGCTGCCAGCTCTGGCAGCTTCTGAGCTTTGAATTTTTCTCGCAAACTCTGCCGCCAACGCCGATCCCAATTGGCAAGCGAATAACCGGACACACTGCGCAACCCCTGGTCCACACCGTTCGGCCCGAGGCCACGCAGATCAGCGAGCAGGAGCCTCAGCGCGGGATAGCCGTTCAGCTCGACCCAGAACTGGATGAAGCTCGTGACCTCTGCAAACGCAATCGATGCTGCCTGAGGAGATGGCAGCATGGCGATGGAGGGCCCCAACTGATCTAGCCCGACTTGTTGGCCCGTCTGCATGGCCACGAAGGCGATCTGATCGGGCTGATATTGCTCATCAAAGGGCTGGGGTTGACGCCAGCGCGTTTCTTGGTGCTTGGCCAAGCCCTCTTGCAACCACAAGGGAGAATTATCGCGCGTGGCACGGCTCACCACCAAGTGTGAAAGTTCGTGGGCGACCGTATCTTGCCACGGATAGCCTTCGGGTGTGGCGCGTGGAGAAAGCAGTGTAACCCGACCCCAGCGAGCCACAGCTACCGTGCCCGTTGTTTCCGCTGCTTGAAGCGGCAAGCCAGAAACAGCCGAGAGAGTGAAGAGATCGCGCACCAGATCCACGCGGATCGGCCGCGGAAGGCTAGTTCCTAGATCGTGCGCGTGCTGCTCGGCCGCTTTCAAGATAACGTCAGTTAGGTAGGGTACCAAGGCGCGATCTTCAGCATCCTGAATGCGGAACCACACTCCTTTTTGCTTATCCTCGACGATCAGCGAACCCGCTGTTGCCATTGCACAGCGCGATGCCAGGTTGGCCAGCTGTGCCCCACGCGGAGATTCTGCCAGATCGGGCGATCTCAGGATGGCATCTGCCGAATCGCAATCACCGACGTAAATCGCGAGGCGCGCTCTTTCCAAAGCCAGATCCAACGATGGGGACTTCACCTGAGAAATCATCTCAGAAGCTCGACGTAGCTCCACTTCCGTGATCGCGTTGGAAATCTGATTCAAGGTGGGCTCTGACCCGAGCAGCGCCGAACCGCGGCCAGAAAAAGCTAAACCGATCGCCAGAAGACACGGCGCCACAAGCCTGTGCTTCATTGCAGCAACCCTTCCGCGTACCGCTTTACGGCAGGCGCGAGCTTGCCGCTGTTGGCCTGACCGAGCCCCTCCAGCACTCGCTTTCGGAACTCCTCGGCTTTCCTGCGCCGTTCCGCCTTCGGGACCTCATCTTCGTTTGCGGAAGCCTTGCCAACGCTACCGCCTGGGTTGCCCTCGTTGTCGGCTTGGGTAGTGCCTGTCGACGCCTGTTCAAGATAACGCTGAGCTTCCAATTGGAGATCGCGACCATTCTCGCCGCGACCCTCCGCCAACGCGGCCTCAGCTTGCCGCATCAGCTGGCCCGCTTTGCCCAGACCCTCCAAACTTTGCTGGGAAACCGCAGCGCCCTTGGCCTGCCCACGCTTCGTCATTTGTTCTGCCCAGGTTCCGAGCTCTTTTTCTCGACTCGCTGAATTCTCCAGCTGCCCCTTCGATTGAACGGCGGCTCGTTCTTGGAGGGTCTTCTGGATCCGTTCTGCCCACGCCAAATGCTCTTTCAGCTTGGATTCTTTATCCTTCAAAGCTTCAGGCGTCGGCAGCTCGTTGTAGTCCTCGGCAGTGCGCTTGCGGGCGCTGTCTTTGAGTGAGCTCAACGAATCTCGCCCACTCTCGACCGCGTGCTCAAACGCGAGCCGCTCCAGATTCTGTGCCATGGCTGCCGCGTACTCACGGGCCAAAGCTAGCGCTCCCTCAGCTGTTTCGGGGGGCGCCCCGACTTCTGGCAGATCTTGCATGAGTTGCCGAATGGCGCTCGCATGCTCGCTAGCTTCCCGTCGAAATTGCTCCAGATCCTGCTCCGTATCGGCATCTTTGAGCGCGCGTTCTACGCTGCTTATCTCCTTGGCATGCTCCTGCGCTAGGCGCTCCAATTCGGATGCCCATTGGTCAAACTTCTGATCGGCATCAGAGGTTTCAGAACTAGCAGAGGATTGATTGCCTTGCCCCGCCTCGCTCCCTCCCGAAGACGCTGAGCCAAACGAGGGGTTCGGTCGGCTGAGCCGCAACGCAAGGTGGCGGGCGGCGAGCTCCGCATGGAAAAAATCTTGTTTGTCGCGGGCACGCCGAATCCGTTCGAGCTCACTCAAGGTGAGCGTTCCAAGATCATGCCCCAGCTCAAGCAACAGGGAGAGCTTCTTCCCCCCCTCTTCTAGAACCTTGGCCGCAGCATCAAACCGCTCAGCGCTCCCACCACTGCCTTCGGGCAGCTGTGCCTGCCGAGCTGCCCCCGCAATTTCCTTGGCGACATCTGCCAACTGTTTGGCAACGAAGCGCGCGTCCTCAACCGCCAGCCGTCGAGCCAGCATGTCCACGGCCAGCAGCGCACTTTCAGTGCCTACCGCAAGCTCCTCCCCCGAAAGCTTCGAGAGCCCAGCCACTTGAGCTGCGATAAAGGCCTGAAGTCCCGGATTGAGGGTGGCTTTCCCTTGAAACGAGGTCTGGATCTCACGCGCGAGCGCGTCCACGCGAGCCTTCGAACTGATCTGCGCCGTGGCGTCGACGTCCTTGGCGTGCAGTTGCCAAGCAAGAAATTCGGTGAGGGCGTCGCGAGCTTTGATCAGCACATCTAGGCGGGCCGTTTGAACGGTGCCGAGGGCGGGAGGAATGAGCGTGATAGCCGAACTCTTTCCCCAACGATCCGCGGACAATGGCTCGTTGTCTTTGGCCTCGATGCTGACCACCACCGGCAAGAACAAGCGCTGCAAGAAAGAATCATTCTGAGCAAGCGCATACCCACCTTGCTCGAATTTAGTCTGCCCATCCAGCCGAGCAAGCGGCCGGCGTTGTTCTTTGCCACCCGAGCGGAGAACGAGATCGATCTGGCGCAACCCATGGTCGTCGAGCGCCCGATAGCGAAATTCGACGTGCTCAACCTCTTCAAGCTTCACGGTGGCGGGCGCGCCCTCAAGCTCAACACTCGGCACCGTATCCGGAGCGGCCTCCACCACCAACGAAAGTGGTTCAAAAATTCGCACTTCGCCGAAGCGCGCAGCAACGAACAGTGTCGCACTCTGTTCCAAGCTATAGTGCGCCACCACAGCCCCCGAGCCGTCATCGACAAACTCGACTTCACGCTGACCATCGGTGAGAACCAACGCTCGCCCGGGCCGCACCGCGATCCCGCGCACGGTGATTTCGCTGCCTCGGGCTGCCCGCGATCGATCTCCAAAAACCAGCGTTTCGTCCGCCTCCCGGAGGTAGCGGGGCGGTGCCACCGAAACCTGAGGCCTCACAGCATCTAAACCTGCCCCACGCTGTAGCCATGCCATTGCAAAGGGGGCTTTCCCACTCCGAGCTAACAGAACATTGTAGCCCTCAAGGACGCGCGCGGGCTCCACCAAGACCCTCCCACCTTGCAAGTTAACTCCCAATGCTAACGTGAGGCAAAGAGCCAGCGCCGGCCAGAAAAACCGCCGATAATGTCCGGCAATTTGCCGCGCTCGCACCTCCACTGCCACGAGCGAGGTTCTGCCCACCAGGCGTTCGAAATGCCGCTGAGCCAATTCCACCGAGCCGAAACTTGGATCCGCATCAGCTCGACGCAACAAGCCAAGGGCACGCACCGTCCGCTCTGCCAGCGTTGGGTCGGAAGCGCCGACTGTGCGCACGATCGCCAACTTGGCATCGCGCCGCGCCCGTTTCAGCCAGTAGGAACGTAAAACCCACAAGACCCCGGCCCCGCACAGCAACGCCAGCGCCACAACGCGCGTACCGAGAACGCCAACGCGTGCGACATGCGCAGCCGTCAGCAACAGGCCAAAAATGAGCAGCGCCACGGCAGACCCAACCGCGGGCTCCACCAACTCACGCTCGCGATTCCACAACTGTCGCAAGCCTTG
>JBBSBI010000059.1:0-26393 GCA_038251425.1 Polyangiales bacterium | reverse complement strand
GGTCGAACTTGACGACGATTTCATTAATGATGGAACCAATTCCCACGCTGACGTCTTGCGGCCACGCAAAGGCCACTCCGTTTTGCGAAACGTCGTGCAGCTCGCAACGCTCGGTGCGGTCGTTCTGATGTAACTCGACCACTGCGCCAACCGGCCCGAGCTCCGAGCGCTGGTAGCGATCGGGCCGAAAGTGAATGCCTCGCCCCTTGGCCCCCTCGAATGCGGCGTAGTCCGCGACTCCTGAAGCTAACACGCCCACGGGGAGCACTCCGGAAGGTGTGAAATCAACGTCGCCTTCATGTGAATTCGGCGGCAGCGTATCCAGTTTAGGATTCTCCATGATGCGAGTAGGAGACCACTCCGCATCGTGGCTGGCAATAGCCAATCTGAGCCCGAAAATGGCCGGCCGAAGAGCGCGTACGACGTTTGTCACACAGATGCCTGCGCTAACGGATTCGGGTTGAGGAGCCGGATTGATCGGTTGTTTGAGAATTGGGTAGCGCTTTCGTGACCTTGGGCGTTATCGTTTCGGTTACGCGAGCTTTTAGTAACCCGAGGAACGGGAGATGACGGCCAGCATTCTGTTTGTAGACGACGATGAGGGGAATCTTGTTGTTTGCGAGGCGGTGTGCTCGGAGCCGTTTCGGGTCCTGACAGCTAAGAACGCAGATGAAGCTCTCGTGTTGCTCAGCACCGAGGAAATAGGCGTGGTTGTCGCCGACCAGCGCATGCCCGGGAAGACGGGCGTTGCCCTCTTGGAGAAAGTCCAAAGCGAATATCCGGATGTGGTGCGCATCCTGATTACGGCTTATTCGGACCTCTCCGCAGCGATTGACGCCATCAACCGAGGCAAGGTCCATCGCTACCTGAAAAAGCCCTGGGAGCCCGAAGCGCTGCGGGCTGAACTCAAAAATGCCCTAGAAGTCTATGAAATGTCCAAGAAGTTGAGCGCGCTTGAGATTCGGCTTCGAGAGACGGAGCGTGTCTATGCACTGGGTGTCGTTGCCGCCGGTATCGGACACGAGCTGCGCAACCCTGCCAGTTGGATTCGAGATAACGTCGTGAGTGCACGCGCTGAGCTCACGCTGCTTGAGGCGTTGGTTCCCAATGAAGCCAAAACCCGCGGACACATCAAAGAGCTCGCGGACAGCTTGGAGGATGCGCACGCTGGGATCCTGCGGGTGCTGGACATCGTGCAGGGCATTGAGCTGCCACTGCGTGCGAGCGGCGCCCTTACTGAGCAAGTTGACCTGAGCGATGTGCTGCGGCTGACCTTGAGGTTGGTGCGGACTGAAATAAAGCGATCTGCGGAGCTTGAACTCGACGCAACGGCCGCGCCGCGCGTCTTGGGCTCAAGCACCAAAGTAGGTCAAGTGATTCTCAACTTGCTCGTCAATGCTATGCAGGCCGTGGCTGAAATACCACGTGAGCGCCGGACGATTCGCGTCTCCTTGAAAAGTGAAGGGCCCTGGGCGTGCCTTGAGGTTGCCGACAGTGGCCCCGGCATTCCACCTGCCGAACAAGCCCGCATTTTTGACCCTTTCTATACCACCAAGACCAATTCGGGCTCTGGGCTCGGGCTCGCCATCTCGCGCGAAATCGCGACTGAGCTGGGCGGTAGCCTCGATGTCTCGACCGATGAAAAGCTCGGCGGCGCCCTGTTCACGCTTCGCCTCCCTGCCCTCTAGAGCGTTCGCTTCACGGCGCCACGAAGCAGTAGATCCTGCCTGCTCCCGCGCTCTTCAGGGTGTTCCCACAGTCACCCTCGTGGGCACCGTTCCAGGAATTGCGGGGTGGGTCAGCGTCCATGTTCGGTCCAAGTCCATCTGCATGTCCCACACCCGAAGCTCCTTGTGTTGAGGACCAGCTGCCGCAGGTACTGCCAATCTTCACGCTGCCATCTGAGTTACTTCCCGTCAGGATATCGTGCTCGTTCGGCGTCGGAGAGTCCTCCCACTGGCCGTTGATACGATTTCCAGTTTCATCTAGGAATAGCTCCGCGGCTCCAGCACGCGCATGGAGCGCGGCCTTGTTTGCGGCAACCTCTGCCCCGTGCGCGTTCACGTAGGGGCCATTGCACCGGAACTCGGCGTGGTCGCTCCCGACCCTCCGCTGGCGCCTGGCGCGGAAGACGGCTCCGAGCACGCGATACGTCTTCCGGGTGCCAGCCTAGGCCCTGAACGCCTGCGAGGCGAGGGATATCCCTCATTTACAGCCCTTCAAGCCGAGCATCAAATCGACTAAGACCACGTCCCAGCGTTCGGCGTGACACCAGGATCAAGATTTTCAACCATGACTCAAACTGACACCGCTCCAAGTCCCACCGAGGAAATCACACCCACGGTAACTCCGCGAAGCAAGAGTGCTCGCTTCTGGGAGTGGCTTTGGCTCGGCAAAACGATCCGAACAGTACGCACGGGTGCAGGGCGAATGAGCCTCCAAGAAGTGTTGCTCGTGGATCAAGCGCGCGCTCTCTTGGATCTTGGTGAGCGCGTGCGCGATCGTATTGCCTCGGTGAGCGCGGATTCAGTCGATACCACAGCGCTGCTTCTTTTTCACAAAGCCGGCGTCACTGCCCTCGCCGCCATGCAGAAGCCGAGCCAAAGTTTGGAAGATGCCTGGCTTGAGAAGCTCCCAGCGATTGAGAGTGAGCTTCGGCTGGATGATGTGGCACGCCTTCGGGCAAGCCAGCTCTTCCCGAAAGATTTTCCTCTAGATCCAGCGCTCGCGCCTGGCCAAATCAAGAGCGATCTGGATCTGCTACAGCAGCTGGTGAGCAGCTTAATTCTGGGGCTCCAAGGCGCGGAACGGGACCTTCGCTTTCTGCGTTGGATGCGCACTTTGCGCGTAACCGCCGTCACAGTTTTGGTGTGTGTCCTGGCGGTGGCGGCCATCATGGGCTTCGCCAAGCTCACCGCGCCTCGTGACTTATTGCTGGGTATTAAGCCTCAGACGAGCAGCAGCTATCCCGAGGATCTGGCCAAGGCGGGGATCTTGTTCCACACCACTCAGCAGTTGAATCCGTGGGCAATGTTCGACTTGGGCGCCGCCAAATCGCTCGCCGGCCTCGAAGTTCAAAACCGAGGAGATGGGGTCGGCGATCGGGCAATCCCGCTGGTCGCGGAAGTCAGCATCGATCAAAAAAAATGGATCCAGGTTGCCCGCCGGGACCAAGAGTTTGAGAACTGGAAGGTGAGCTTCCCGCCAGTCAATGCACGGTACCTGCGCCTAACGGCAAAGAAGACCACCTTTCTGCATTTGGTTTACGTGAAGGCCTACTGAATCGAAGCTCAAAACGATTTCGCGACGCCAAGCGCCACTCCCAGCGAAAGCTCAGTTCGGTCATCGACGGACCAAAACGCCGGTATCGCGTCCAGGCTGAGCGCCCAATCATCCGCCAACTCATAGCCTAGCCCGAGGCTGCTTCGCAGATAGGGGCCATTCTTTGGTAGGTAGCCAATCCCAAAACGGATCGGCAACTTCAGGTTTCCTGAAAGTGGTGCCTCGTAGCTGAGCAGGGCATAGAGCAACGTGTTGTGCACCCGTTTGCCCGCTGGCCCTTTCAGATTGGCGTACCCAAGGTACGGTCCGAGGCTCCACCGAGGAGTGAATCGGGCGTCGAGCCTTATCCCCAGAAGTCCCGTAAAAAAAGGCCCTGAGCCCACTCCGAAAGCCGGCTCCGCTTGAACGGCAAGCCGATAGACGGGCGTCGGTGGTTCGGGTTCGGTTGGAGGAGGCACCTCGGAAGGTGGGATGAGCGACAGCTTGGCCAGGAAAAGCGTGGCAATGGCGAGGTTCATCATGGCGTACTCGGGATTTTTGTGGGGGCGGTGTGGGAAATGAAACCCTCGACAGCGGCTATCAAGAGTTCCGCGTAGGCGCTGTTGTGGGCGTCAAAAGCTGGGTCTTCAAAAATTAATGAGAGATTATAGCGCGCACGGTCTAGGGCCGAAGCGCGTGAAAAAAGGCGGGGCTGTTGTCCGTGCTGCGACCACGCCTCGAAACCAAGCGCCGTCCAAGCTGTCTCGGCGCGTTGGCGAAGATCCGAAGCACCCAGCCGGGCAGCGTGGCAAAGTTGGCATTGCTCTCGACTCGCCGTGAATCTGTGATCGCCTCCGTGCTGGAGGCCTCCGGTGTCGCCCCCGTGGCAGAGTAAGCAGCCTTGCCCCTGATCTCTGTGAGCTGTGGGCCCCACCAAAGGTTCGCCGGTGATGGGCTCAAATCCGCCGCTGCCCGCCCAAATCGAAGCCGCCGAGGCCGAAGGATATTCCTCAGCCGAGCCCGCGCTGTGACAGGAAACGCAGACTTGGCTCGGGCCTAAACCTAGCGCGGGAAACCCTTCGGTTTTCACGGGCCGCAAGAGGTGCGGGAGCTTGGAGTCGGCATGCACCGCATGACAAGTGACACACGTGAGCCCATTCGCTGAAACCTGGGGCGGAGGATCACGGAGCGGTGTCGCGGGAGCTTGTGCGTGCAAAAAGCCTGGTGTGGTGTGGCAACGTGCGCACGGAGCGTTTTGCATACGGGCATCCGCTGGCGGTTTGGCCATCCCCGTTTCGCTCCAGGCTTGGTGATGCCCATATTGGGGAGGCGAATCATGGCAGACTGCGCACACTTCGCTGCGCACAATCCCCCAGCGCGCTGCTGCCTCGGGGATCGCTCCCGGACCATGACAACCGAGACATCCCACATGGCTCACACGCTCTAAGTCTCGCGGCAGTACGTCCATGCTCGTCAGCGCAGTTCCAGTTAGACTCACCTCGCTCGCCACTTGCCCAAATCCCCCGTCGTCCAACTCAACCTCACCTTGCGTGTGGCACCCTACGGCACACGCGCGTTCTGCCACCGGGACAACATCGAACGCCTTTGCCATCGGGTTACTCTCAAACAATTTCACGAGCTCGGCGTGACAACCTGAACGTCCGCAATCTAACGGCATGGCGTCCACACGCCCTGCATGAACGCGGAGGCCGCGGCCCGCGTCGTCGCGAAACTCGAAATTTCCCGGCATATCCGCGAGAAAACTCGAGAAGCCATCGCCCGCATCCAACCCCGCGTGGCTCCCGGGCGGACGTTTCAGCAGCTGCCAGCCGCCTCCACTCAGCTGCAACGTGTGATTCACCGCGACGTTCGGCAAGCCAGAGGCTCGAGCCGCCGCGCTGAGCGTTGTGGTGGTGCTTCCAAGTTCATTTCCCGTCGGGCCGAGCAGCGTAGCCCGCACACTGAGCTTCTGCTGGGTTCTCGGTGAGATCGGTACGATCCCCCAAGGCAGCGCTGCCCCCAACACCGATTTCAGGCTTGGCATCCGACCGTTCAACTCATTGCCCCACGACTCCGTGAGCTTTCCGCTCGACAGGGCGCGTTGTTGCCAGCGGATGCGACTTTCCTCTGGCACGGCACAATTGGGTACTGCTTTCAGTCGAAAGCTCTCGCCAAACCCAACCTCCGCACGATCCCGGACAATTTGTAGGCGGGGAACTAACTCCGCTCGCAGCAGCCGCGGCATTGCGTCAGCTGGCGGAGCGTTCAGATTGACCGGGCACGCACCAGCAGCTTGCACCGTTACCTGACGACTCCCTTCCTGAATGTTGAGCCGCCACGTGTCATCAAACACCTGATAGCCGACGACGCTCGCTCCTGGACTCACCTCGAGTCGATCTGGGAGGTCCATGCCCTTCACTCTGAGCAAGAGCCACCAACCGTTCGTTTCGGGGGACTGTGCCAAATGAGCTATTTTTCCGGTGCTTTCAGCAAGCTTTCTCCCTGATGCTGGCGTGCAGGCTCCAAAGCGACAGCTCTCCCCCGCTCCACAATCCGTGTCCAGCCAGCATTCCGCAACCGCGACCGCTGGCACGCAAACGTCTGACGCGCACACAGCGCCCGAGGGGCAAGCGGCTAGCGCCTTTCCACAGGGTGCCCCGAGACTGGTCGCTTGGGTCACGCGAGTGCAGATCCGCTCCGCGTTGGGCAAAGCTTCAAACCGACAATTCCAGAATTGTGCTCCAGATCCATCTGGGTGATCAGGATCAAAATTGACACACAAACGTTCGTTCGTGTTCCTGCGCTGTCCACACAACCAAGTAGCATCCGGAAGCGTACGAGAGCTAACGACAGAACCGCCCGCGTCCCGGCACACCACCGCTCCGTTCTGATCGGCACAGCTCCACTCCGCTGCATCGGGCAAACGTGGATGTTTCTGAACGCAACTCGTGCCCTGACATAAAAAGCGCCCTACCCCCGCAAATCTGGGCAAACAGCGGCGTTCTTGGCCACCTCCAACGCAGCGCAGTTGCGGTGAATCCAAGAGCCACGGCAGCGGGCGCGCCTCGGCAAGCGGCCCCTCCCCGCCAGCTCCGCCCCAACACACTCTCACACTACCCACATCCCGACAGAGCCCAGGACGATCCCCCACTGGAGCTCGCAGCCCGCGAGCAGATTCTCTCAGATTAACGCTTAACACGGCAACACCCTTCTTCGACTTCGAATGGCAGCTCATGAGCAAACACACCAACCCCGCGCTCAACGCCGCGAGCCGCCATCTCCCATTCAAACGCTTCGCGCGCGGCGCCGTGCCCACAATCCACCGAGCAACAGAGCGAACCCCAACGCCTCGGCTCGGGGAGCTCTCCTGTAAGCAATTGAGCAACCTTGAAAGAACGGCGGCTTCACCGTCTTGGTGCAGACAACGCGGTCGGCACTGGCAGAAACTTTGCCCGTGAGATCGCGAACCAGCGCCGCAAAACACACTTTTCCTAGGCTATCTTCGATACGCCGTGGGACTTCGACGCGCCCGTTCGAAGGGAAAGCACGAGTGAGCACAGGGACGGCTGACTCATTCGAGTTGGGCTTCGTTTGAAAGACCACCAATGACAGATCTTGGTTTGAGGTTTCGTCGCTCGGCTGCCCAAGCTTCAACTCAAACACAAATCGATCCTGCACGGTTTCCGCGCAGCCGTCTTGATCACGCTCCAAACGGTAATGTACGCCCTCGATACCCGAAAACTCAGGCGGCGCGCTATCGCTCTGGTTGCTAACGCTGAAATTCACCTTCAAGCTTTTGCCACGGCTGGCGCTACGGATACCGCGGAGTGCTGGCCATTCCACGACGTACTGCATGCCAGGCTTTAAGAATCCTGCGGGATCCAACGAGAGCAGCCCTTCACTAGAATTGAAGCTGCCGAGGGCTTCGCGGCGCTCCCCACCGATTTCTTCGAGCACAACCGGCTCGGCGTCGTATTCGGCAGAAGTAAAGTAGTGTGCGCTCAAGATGGCGTTCAACGGCACCCCCGCAGAGCCGTACGCCGGGAAAGCTTCCAACGCATCAGGCTTCGCACAACTCTGCGCGTGCACGGGCTCTGCAAACAGCCCAGAAGCAACAGCGATTGCCGCGAATACGAGGCTGCAGGTTAGGGCTTGCACATCACCTCGTCGCAACGCCCCACCATTTCTCCACTGTCGCCATCACGGTCGAGATCGTGAGAATCCAGGCAGCAATAACCATTATCAATGCAACACTGCTCAAGCTCGGGCGAATCCTGAAACCTGAGAGCGACGTCGCGACATTCACGGGGCACCCGCTGCTCTTTGCAGAAGCTGAAGGCCTTGCCATCAGCGGCGCAGCTTTCAACGCCCCAATAGGTGCAATACGAAATTTGACACACTCGCTCGCTTCCGGGGAGGCAGGCTTCGCAACGTTTAGGGCAATCACTCATCTTGCCCGCAACACAATACTGAAAACCGCCATCGGCACAGGCGAGCGCCGGGGCATCATCGACGCGACCGTTGCAATCATCATCCACACCGTTACAGGTTTCTTCGGATGGCACGCAAGCGATCCCGGGAGGAGTTGGGGCCGGCGAAGGGGTGGTGGTGGTCGGAGGAGGCGTTGGCGAAGAAGTTGCGGAGGTGCGCTGAACCGGCACGGAGCTTCCCACGCTGCCCTCGGGCACATCGAACGGGTCCAGTGGCGTTCTCCCGCAACCTGAACCTGGCAACGCCGCGACTAAGAGGAATGTGCTGGCAAGAAGTTTAGAACGTAACGTCATGCTGAAAACACCAGGGAGCGAGGCGCGGGCCACGAGCGCCGCCAGCCTAGCAGGCCTGTCCTGCATTTTGCGTGCTCTGCAAAGAGTGCTCAAAACGTGGGGGAAACCGCCTACTTCGCACACCGAGTGCGACTCCGTTGACTACCCGATCGTCAACGAAAGGACACACTCCGGAGGCCCGCCTCAGCAAACTTCAGTACCCGATTCCAAATGTCAGCCCGACAAACGGCTGCCAGACAGACTTCGGGACACTGAGCTCAGGCGCGTGCGGAAGATAAGCTGAACCTGCCTGCAAATCACCCACCAGTTCAAACGAATTGGACAAAGGATACATGGCGCGCAGGAAGAGCGACCCCTCCGCGCCTGCCGTCTCTGCATTGCGCGTGCCCGTTCCCCCAAACTTGAAGCCCGGATCATCGGCTGCCACTTGCAGCTCCGCCATGCCCGCGCCAACTCCGTATTGGAACAAAAGCGGCCCCGAGCGCAACGCAAACAACTGCAATTTCACCCGCAAGTGGGCCATTTCGGTGCCCGAATCGTGGTGCCAGAGCCCGTTCCCCGTGCCGCAGCTCTCGACAGAAAGGGGTGCCCACGGTGTGCCCTCCATGCAGACCTCGGGCCTGTTATCGAGATTTGCCGACGAAGCGCCACCCCTCACGTTGATGTACTGATGGGGCGTTGCTCGAGCGACGTTCTTCGCCTCCCCACTATCCTCGGGCGCCGGAGCGGCAATCGCGGACTGCGCCAGGCTGAAAACGGCTAGACAGCTCGTCAAGCACACGACTGGATTCACGCGAAGCGCCGACACGGGAGCCATTCTACTCACGCGCTCCGGGCCCTGGCAAACGCACCTGGTTTCGAGCGGTTTCCCCTTTTAGGATTGCCGCCACTCGACGCTGCCACTAGGTTTCGCGTCGCAACGCTCGGCTTTCGTCGTTGGATGATGATTGGCACGAAAGCCGCCTTACTCTAGGTGAATATGCCTCTGCCCCGCGCCTTTGGGTCCGCTCTCGTCCTCCCTTGGCTGCTCTATGCGAGCGTAGCTCTGCCCGAAGCGAACGAGGCTCACGCGCAGGCAAGCCCAGCACCGACCGTGGAGCTTGGGCCAGGTTACACCTACGTGCCCCCGATCCAGCTCAGAGCTGCAGAGCCCGCAGCTCTGCCGAGCCCGGTGCTGCCGACCCCGCAGACGCGCGAACGCGCAGGGAATGCACAGGTGGATCGTGTGATCCTCATGCCCACCGCCGAAACGCATCCGCGCGGCACTCTCTTCTTCTCAAGTTACGAGATCATCCTGCTGCAGGCCGGCTACGCGCTGAGCGACGAGACGCAAATCAGCCTCACCCTGACTCCCCCCGTTGGCAAGGATAACGTCGTTCCCCTCGACGTCACCTTGAAAACGGTGGTGCTACGCCAGCCGCGAGTGCGGCTTGCTGCCTACGGCTCCGCGAGTGGTGTGGCAGGCTTGAAGGAAGGTACGGCACTTTTGGGGCGTGTGGGCGCGACCTTTCAGGGTTGTTTTGACGTCACGTGCGGTTCGAGCGTGAGCGTGGCTTCGACGTTACTGTTGCTTGGCCCGGCACTGATCTCCGCCGATGGAGTCGGCATGATCTTAAAGGTGAGTGACACCGTCGATTGGCTGTTCGAAGTTGATAGCCTGGTGCCGCTAGGACGCGAAGCTGGAATTTACAACGGAATCAGTGCCGGTACGGGGGTGCGCATTTCAGGCGAGCACCTTGGGCTCGACATAGCCCTGCTCGCTCCGCTCGATCGAACCGCAAAGGGCATTGCCGTGGCCCCTTTCTTAGCCGGTACGTACCGGGAAAAATTGCTCGAATAGCCAGCTTTTTTAGCCCAGCCTTGCGCTTCTTCGGGTGGGCACTTACTCCACCGGGTCAGTTGGAGGTTTTTTCGATGGACCCAGAATTTTGGAAACTGCGCTGGCAAAATCAACAGATCGGATTCCATGAAGGCAAGCCGAACGCGCTCCTGATTGAATTCGGGGAGAAGCTGCTGCCCGAACCGTCCAAGCTCGCTCCCAGCGTTCTGGTCCCGCTGTGCGGGAAGGCTCTAGATCTGCTGTGGCTGAGCGATTGCGGATTTGAGGTGACTGGTATTGAGTTGGTGGAGCGTGCCGCTCAGGCGTTCTTCGAAGAAAACGCGCTCAGCTTCGAGCGCGAGAATTGGCACGGTCAGCCCAGCTTGGTCGCAGAAAAGATTCGAATCGTGGTGGCCGATATCTTTGCACTCGGCGCACTGCCCGGAGGAACGTTCGATGCGGTCTACGACCGTGCGGCGTTGGTGGCGCTGCAGCCTGAGCTTCGGGAGCGCTACGTGGCCGAGCTGCTACGCTGGCTCAAGCCCGAAGGTAAACTCCTGGTTCTCGCATTTGTTTACGATCAAACGAAAATGGCAGGTCCGCCGTTCAGCGTGAGCGATGAGCAGTTGCTTGCTTTATACGATGCGAGTGCCCGTTTAGAGCTGCTGCGCGCGCAAGATATTCTTGATCAGGAACCTCGCTTCAAAGAACGCGGCCTCGCGGCCCTTGTTGAAAAGGCCTGGTTGGTGAAGCGGCGTGTTAAGAGCTAACGCTTTCAGCTTAAGCCCCGCTGAGTTGGAGAACTTGGGGCTCAAGCTCTCTGTCTTTGCGGCGCTCCAACGCCCTTGGCGCTGGGAGCCTACGGGCCCCGTGCTGGCGAATCGTACACGCGCGATGTTGAGTGAGCTCGGCTGCGAGTTGCCGGAGCTGATTTCAGGTGATCCCTCAAGTGATGGTGCCACCAAATTGCTCCTGGATCTCGGAGGCGAACGCATTGAAACGGTGCACATGCCCCGCGCTGTGGGCAATGGCCGAGTCACGCTTTGCATTTCGAGCCAAGTGGGTTGCGCCATGGGCTGCCGTTTCTGCGCTACGGCCAGCATGGGCTTTCGACGCCAGCTTTCAGCGGGCGAGATCGTCGCGCAGGTGTTGAGCGTGGTGCACGCACTCGGCCCTCGCCACCCGGGTGATCTGACATTGGTGTTCATGGGTATGGGCGAACCGCTGCACAATCTTCCGGAGGTCAGCAAGGCCATTGCCATCTTGTGTGACCCACTTGGCATGGGCATGTCGCCACGCCGGATCACGGTGTCCACCTCGGGGTTAGTACCAGAGATCGGTGAGCTGGGGCGTCTTGCGGTGAAGCCGCTCTTAGCCGTGAGCCTGAACGCCACCACGGATGAGATTCGCTCGGATTTGATGCCGATCGGGCGTCGTTACCCACTTGCCGACCTTTCTCTGGCTCTGCACAATTTTCCGCTGCGGCCCCGAGAACGCATCACGCTGGAATACGTGTTGCTCGCCGGCGTCAACGATTCGTCCGGAGATGCCCTGCGCCTTGCTGCTTTTGCAGAGCCGCTTTCGTGCCACATCAATCTCATCCCATTCAACGAGCACGCCCACGCTCCGTTTCGCGCTCCCAGTGAGGAACGCACGGATGAGTTTTTTCGAGCAGTGGTTTCTGCGGGCTCCACGCTCGTCACCGTCCGACACTCTCGGGGGCGTGATGTTCAGGGGGCTTGCGGACAGCTGGTCCAGCTACAGCCTGGGCCCAAGCGAACTCGGTCCCTTCAACTCACTCAAGCATCCACTTGATCGGCGTGTGGGCCGGCCCTCACGCGTTCCCCCAGCAGGTGCCAAGACCAACACCACCCCTGCTCAACAGGTCGATAGTTCGTGAAGGCCTGGCCCAAGCTATCGATCGGAAGCTGGCGCCAGCATTGGTGTTCGCGTCTAAGAACTTTGCGTGCGCTAGCGAGCAAGTTCAAATACTTGCAACATTCCACGAATCGTCACTGGCCATTTTGGCTGTGGCAATTGATCCCGTCGTGAGAAAACGTCTCAGCCCTACGAATCGTTTTAATGTTCACGCTGCGCGCGAGGCTCGATTGAGCGTTCGGCTCCGCGTCGAATCGTAACCGGTCAGGCCACTTCGGAGGGCCTGCTCCTCAACCTCCGCCAGCGCCACCACAGGTTTCATTCGGGCAGCTGAGGTTTGCGTTCTGTTGAGCTTCTGACGCCGGACTCGTTGCCACCGCGGATGTTTGCTTTGTTGAAACTGAGCAACGTCTGGGTGCAGATCTATTTGCACCGTTATCCTGCTCGCTTCTGAGCTCCGCAGTCGGTCGTGTTCACCGCTCATTATGCTTCAGTGACCTGGTTCGGAGGGTTCGGAGCGCCTTCGGCTGGATGGCCTACTCTTGATTTCCACCTGATTCTATCAGTTCGATTGTCTTATGCTCCTCCCACTCGATGGCCGCGCAAGGTGCTATCCTCGCCCCATGGCTGTTGAAGATGTAGCGTTCACGGAGCCAGAACGCTGGGCCCTCGTGAATCGTCGGCTTCGTGAAGAGGCGAAAGCTGCGACCGATGAAACGAAGCTTGGTCAGCTCGCGTCTCTGATGGGTTCGGTCGACGATTTCGGGTGGCGCGCGGCCTTGGCAGAAGACGATGTTCGAGTTCGAGCGCTTTGGTCCAAGCTGCGGGCCAAATGGAACTACGAGAGCTCGCCAATCATCGCTGTCCGATGAGCGAAGGAACCTACAAGTTAGAGGGCCTGCTCGGTGCCCTCTCGGCAGTGTCTCAATGGCTGACAGCGGAAGGAGTTCCGTTCGCGATTATCGGGGGTGTCGCGGCATCGCTACACGGCAAGCCTCGCGTCACCAAGGACGTGGATGTTGTGGCGTTAGCCGACGAACGTAACTGGGATTTACTGTTGAAGCAAGCTGCCAAGTTTGGGGTTCGGCCTCGCATCTCGGAGGCCTTGGAGTTCGCAAAGACGACACGGGTGCTTCTGCTCGTGCATGAACCCACGGGGATCGAAGTGGATCTTAGCTTCGGAATGCTACCTTTTGAGGCCGAACTGGTTGCGCGAGCTCGACAACACACGGTCAAGAATGTGCTGTTCCCAGTGGCGACGCCGGAGGACATCATCGTTATGAAAGCCCTAGCGTTGCGTCCGCGCGATGTGGCAGACATCGAAGGCATCGTTGAGTCGGTGGAAGGTCTCGATCTGGCTCGCGTGAGAGCTACGGTTGCCCTGCTCAGCGGAGCGCTTGAGACGGAAGATCACGCTGCTGTGCTCGAACAGATCTTGAAGAGACTTGGCGCGGGTTGACCCCCCGACCGCCTTCGGTCGCGCCAGACTGGGTCATCAACCTGAAGCTCGACTACACTACGCTCGGCTTGACGCCACCGTTCAAGCTAGGCCATCGCCATCTTGTGTGACCCACTCGGCATGGGCATGTCGCCACGCCGGATCACGGTGTCCACATCGGGGTTAGTGCCAGAGATCGGTGAGCTTGGGCGCCTTGCCGTGAAGCCGCTCTTAGCCGTGACCCCAAGCGAACTCGATCCCCCTAACTCACTCAACCATTAATCTGATCGGCGCTCGAGGCCTCGTCACTCGACGGCGGGCTCTCGGCACTGGCCTTCACCTCTAGCCGAGCCAACTCGCCTGGGTCGGTTTTCACGCGAAAAATCACGGCATCGGGCTCGTAGGTTTCTTCCAACACGTTGCACGACTCGTAGATCTCTCCGCGCAGCTGCTGACGATCGTAGGGCACACGGAGCAAGCCTTCGACGAGAGATTCCGCGAAAATATCGATGACTAGCTGACGCAGGCGGGCCACATCTTCGGGGCGCCGCGCAGACATGATGATCGCCTCGGGATACTCGGCGAGCAGCTGTCGCGTCGCAACCCCCTCGGCTTCTGCGTCACCCACGCGATCGATCTTGTTGAGCACCAAGATGCGGCGCACTTCGCCGGCCCCGATATCTTCGAGGACTTCGACTGTAACACCCAACTGACGGACAAATCCGGCGTCCGAAGCGTCCACGACGTGCAGCAGCAAGGAAGCCTCAGTGGCCTCATCCAGCGTGGTTTTGAAGGATGTGACCAAACCGTGTGGTAAATGATTGATAAAACCGACGGTGTCGGACACCAAGATTTTGGGTTTTGTCGCGGGGTAGAGCGCGCGCACCGTGGTGTCCAATGTGGCGAAGAGCTTATCAGCGACGTACGCATCGCTCCCGGTTAACGCGCGCATCAGGGTAGATTTACCGGCATTCGTGTAACCCACCAGTGCCACGCGGTTCAGTGCTTGGCGGCGCGCTCGCTGCGTGCGGTGCTCTTGTTCGAGGCCGGATAATTCTTGGGTCAATTCGGCAATTCGGTCGCGAATTTTACGCCGATCCAGCTCAACTCCAGATTCACCGGCGCCTTTGGCACCAATCCCGCCACGCGCGCGATCGGTACCCTTACTGAGCGCGCGCAAGCGCGGAGCCATATATTCCAGCCGCACAATTTCAACCTGGGCTTTGGCCGCACGAGAACGCGCGTGTCGGTGAAAGATTTCCAAGATCACGGCGGTGCGATCCATGACGCGCGCTCCGCATCCCGTTTCCACGTGGTCAGCTTGAGAAGGAGACACTTCATGATCCAAGAGCACTACGCCGGCGTGATGCTCTTCAACGGCTTCCTTCAGCTCCGTAAGCTTCCCGCTACCGAGGTAGGTACCTGGATGGAAGCCCTCGCGATTTTGCGTGATGGTAGCCGCTACGCGCAAACCCAAGGTGTATGCCAAGCGGCCCAATTCGGAGACGGATTCGGCGAACTCTTCTTCGCTCACCTCCTGCGTCTTCACCGCTGCAAGAATTGCCACAGCGGGATCGAGCTCGGGCTCGCTTTCGAGGCCTTCTGCAAATCCAGGGATCTTCCGCTTGTCGTTGGGAGCCATGAGGCTACCTTAGCCCACGGCCGGCGGGGTTCCGCTAGCGCATTTCTCGCCTAAATTTCACGTCCTCAACCGCGGGTGAGGTCATTTTTTCCGCCCAGGCGCTTCCACACCGCATTTGCCCAGGCATAGCTCGCCGCCCACGTCGGGTGCCGCCCGTCTGCCTGCCGCTCAAAGCTGAGCTTCTCGGAAGCGAAATACGCGCAGGGCGCCACTGCCGCTGAGAGCGCCTCCACAAATCCGAAACCTTTAGCCCACGCGGGGGGTCCGATCCAGAGGCACGGTCGAGCGCCGATGCCTGCCACAATCCTCTTGGCTGCTGCGATATGCGCGGCCAAGTCTTCGCGCACAAAGATCTCATTCGAACCGAGTGAGATCAACACCAGATCCGGATCAAGCTTGTTGATGCTACTCGGCAAGCGTGGATCCTCGGCCCAGCTGAGCGTGGTGGAGGAGGCAGTACTGATCGTCTCATAGTGGCCCTTCACGGCGAGGGCTGTTCGCAAGTAGTTAGCTACCAGCGGCACCATGGAATCTCCCAGGTGGAGCACACGCTCGGCTCGATTGCCTTCCTCGAGCGGCGAAACCTTCGGAACTGAAATGGCTGCTTGCCCTCCAGGAAAACTCGACCCACGAAGCGCTGCGGAAGGTGCCGCCTGCACGGCCGGATTGCTTGAACTGCCCGTCGGAGCCGCCTCCTGAGCCGATTGACACGCCCCGCAGAGCAGCAGCAAAACCGAATATAAAGGCAATGGAGTCAGATGCATTGGTGGGCGACTATCAGAAAAGTCCCCACATGGGCATTGCTTGTGGGTCGCACATGTGGGCGCTGAAAGGCGCGCGCACAACATCCCATGGACTCTCTTGCGGGCTTGCTGCCAAACTTCAGCGCAAGCAATCAATGGCGTCTAAGTGGTCATGTGTGGGAGCCCGGCTTGCTCGACAGCGCGGGCCTGGGCCGGTAGAGTTCGGCGCGGTGGCCGGATTTTCTGAGCCCCGTTTAGCGAAGCAACACCGTGCCGTTTGGGTGGGGTGATGGAATGACTCTGGAACTCCTTCCAGGCCTCGAAGTGGCCGACAGATTTCGATTGGAGCGTGAGCTCGGTCGCGGAGGAATGGGCTCAGTCTGGCTCGCTCGGCACACAGGCCTCGATATTCTGTGCGCGATCAAGTTTATCGATCAACAGGGTCGCGACAGTGCAGAGCTGCGAGCCCGCTTCGAACGTGAGGCTCGCTCAGCCGCGCAGCTCAAGAGCCCGCATGTTGTCCAGATTTTGGACTACGGCGTTTGGCAAGAGCATCCCTATATCGCGATGGAGTATCTCGAAGGCGAGGATCTAGGCGCGCGTCTCGATACCGCGTGGGTGCTCACCCCAGAGCAAACGTGCCAAATCATTGCGCAGGTGGCCAAAGCGCTCATGAAGGCCCACGCAGCGGGAATTGTTCACCGCGATCTCAAGCCCGAAAATGTGTTTCTGGTGCGTGATGGCGATGAAGAAGTGGCCAAGGTGTTGGACTTTGGAATCGCCAAGAGTTCCAGCATGGCCATGGTCGATACCGGCACCAAGACGGGTTCTCTGCTCGGCACGCCGTACTACATGAGCCCAGAGCAAGCGCGCGGGGTGAAATCGATTGATCACCGATCGGATCTTTGGTCCCTCGCCGTGATCGTCTATCAATGTGTCACGGGTCAGCTGCCGTTTGAGAGCGAAGGGCTCGGGGATGTGCTGGCGAAGATCATGTACGAACCACTTCCGGTGCCGTCTGAAGTGAAGCCCGACGTGCCCAAAGCGTTTGATGAGTGGTGGAAGCGCGGGTCCTCCCGCAAGGCTGAGGAGCGCTTTCAGAGCGCGAAAGAGCTCTCCGAGGAGCTTGCTATCGCTCTCGGAGTGGCAGGGGCCGCGCCGGGTGTCGAACAGACCAGTTGGGGTACCATCCGCACGTCGCTCGTCGAGTCGGACTCTGCGCTCAGCCTGAGCGGCACCGTTCGCGTCGATATGGCTGCTGCCGCCCGCGGTGGTGCTGAACACGGGTCCACCCCCGCTGGGGATACGACAAGCCCGCTCATCACCACGGTCAGTGGCTCCAGTCCACCGCCGCGCACCAACTTTCGGTTTATAGCAGCAGTTGGAGTTGCTGCGCTCGCCATGCTGGTGCTGGGTATTATCGCGCTCACAGGTTTCGGCTCAGCACCTCCGAGCGCACCCAGCGCCGCTCAAAGTTCGCCTCCCCAGAAGCCAGCGCTCGGAGCACGTCCAACTCCCGAAGCAGCCGCACCAGTCGCCGAAGAGTCAGCGCCCGCGGTCCCGCTCCCCTCCCCCACTGCGCGCCTTCCAGTGGACAGCAGCAAGCCGCACACCCAAAAGACCTTTGTCGGCAAGTCTCCGTCAACCGTCCCGACTGCTCCGCGCAGAGTCAAAAACCCAGTAATTAAGCCGCGTGAAAAGAAGCCCGTGGACTTCGGAATTTGAACACTATGCTGCCCCATTTATTTCGATCAAGAAAACCTGCGTGGGCGTTGGCCGCGCTTTCTCTCCTGTTGGCAGCGGCGCACCCTGCACACGCCCAATCTGCCGCCGACAGAACGACGGCCCGTTCATTGGCCCAAGAAGCTCAAGCCGCCTTCGATAGAGGGGATTTTGGCACCGCTGAAGATCGGTTTGCGCGTGCCGAAGCGCTCGTGCACGCCCCCACGCTGCTGTTGGCGCTCGCCCGCGCCCAGATGAAGCTAGGAAAGCTGGTCCAAGCCTACGAAAATTATCAGCGCATTGTGCGCGAAGCGATTCCAGAGGGCTCCCCGGATGTGTTCAGGGACGCTCAAAGCTTGGCTCAGGGCGAATCGGATGCGGTGCTGCCTCGGCTCGGTTGGGTTACGCTCGTGGTTCGCGGTGCTGCCGATCCGCGTGTGGTGCTGGAGGATGGAACCATCATTCCGAAGCCTGCGCTGGGCGTGAAGCGCGCGGTCAACCCGGGTGATCATCAAGTCACCGCGGGAGCTCCCGGGTTTCGTACTGAGAAGACCGAGTTTCGGATCGGTGAGGGCCAAGCGATTGCGGTGACCCTTTCACTCGAAGCCGACCCCAACGCGCAGCAGCTTGGCGGCCCTTCTGGGCTACCATCCTCAACGTGGCAAGCTGCTGGCGATACACGTGCAGATTCCAGCAGCTCCTCACAGAAGACTTGGGGCTATGTTGGTTTGGGTGTTGGGGCAGCAGGGTTGCTCACCGGCGGCGTCACTGGTGCGTTAGCCATGAGTCGCCACAGCGCTCTTCAGGCAAAGTGCGCCGCTGGCAAATGCCCACCTGACCAAAAGGCCGCCATTGATAGCTACCGCAGCATGGGCAATCTTTCGACGATCGCATTCACGGTGGGCGCGGTTGGGTCAGCGGCTGGCCTCACCCTGCTGCTCACCGCCCCAGAAGAGGCACCCGCGCCGGGTGTGGCGGGCCTAGCGCTGAAGCTGCGAGTGAGTCCGAATCAGCTGAGCCTTGCAGGCGTTTTCTAAGCTTTCCTGAGGTATTCTCGCCTCTCACTATAGGGAGGTCTGTCGCCGGCCGTAGTTCCTTTGGAGCTGCATGAAGGCGCATCGATTTTGGGTTCTACCCGTGTTATTTCTCTCCGGGGTAACGTCGTGCACGAGCCTTCTCGGCAATGACTTTGAAGTTGGAGAAGCTGTGGTTGTAAACTGCAGTGAGATCCCCGGCGTTTGCCTGAATGATCACGGAAGCACGGCCTGCGTGACTGGCACCTGCACACCCGTTTGTGCGACGGGATTTGACAGCTGCGATGCCAACCCCGTCAACGGCTGCGAAACCGATCTCACCAGCACTAGAGAACACTGCGGCAAATGTCGCCAAGCGTGCGCCACGTCGCACACTCAGAGTGTGTGCAAGAGCGCAGCTTGCGCCATCGTAGGCTGCGATGTGGGCTGGGAGGATTGCAACCAAACAGCAGCGGACGGCTGTGAAGCCAATATTGCTGGAGATCTGGCGCACTGCGGCGCCTGCGGGATCCAGTGCGAAAACGCACACGGCAGCACCGCCTGTGTCGACAGCCAATGTGTCCCCACCTGCCGCCCAGGTTTCGCGAACTGCGACGGGAACCCTGCAAACGGTTGCGAAGCCGATCTGAACAATAGCGGCGCTCACTGTGGACGCTGCAACAACGCGCTTCTGCCTGACCAAACGTGTAGCAACGGGGCGACGGTGCAAGCGAGCCTCTGCCCGGCCACGAATCGAGATTGCAACAAAGATCTCGCGTCCGACGGTTGCGAAACCAACGTTCAAAGCGATCGGTTGCACTGTGGCGCGTGCGATGTCAGTTGCAAAATGGGTGACTTTTGTGCGGCTGCGACGTGCAAGAGCTGTGTCTTTCTGCAAGAAGATTTCAGCGCTCAGGCCCTAGGCTGGCAGACTGAAAGGCCGTGGCAAGTCGGCAGTGCCACAGCGGGCGGCGGCGGCCCGTGCACCAAGCCAGCTTTGCAGTGTGGTTCTCCCGATCCGGCGCTGGATCAATCTCCGACGGCAGACAACGGCCTGGCAGGCGTTGCGCTCGGTGCCAACTACGCCACAGCAGCTGCAGGCCCCTTCTACTTGACCAGTCCAGAGTTTGACCTACGAGCTTCGGGAACGGTCAATCTTGTGTTTTGGCGCTGGCTCAATAGCGACGCCGCGCCCTTCATTGTGAACTCGGTGGAAGCCTTTGATGGCACCGCCTGGCAGGTAGTTTGGACCTCACCGACTGGAACCACCACGCCCTTTCTGGCGACTGAATGGACACGCGTGGAGCACGACCTCACACCGTTTAAGAATACGGACGACGCCAAGAACGCTGCATTTCGGGTGCGTTTTGGCTTTGCCGTCGGGCGCCCGGAAGCATTCTACTACGCTGGTTGGAACATTGACGACATACGGGTCGAGCGGAGCGCTTGCGGGCTGTGAACCAGCGCCTAAACTCGAACGCATGAGCTTACGCGGCAAGACACTCTTCATCACCGGCGGCAGTCGCGGAATTGGCTTAGCGATCGCCGAGCGCGCCGCACGGGATGGGGCCAATATAGCCATCGCGGCCAAAACCCAGACTCCTCACCCAAAGCTCGAGGGTACAGTTTTCTCGGCTGCGGCCAGAATTGAGCAAGCTGGAGGCCAAGCACTCGCCTGCGTCTGCGATATCCGTTTCGAGGAGCAGATCCAAGCTGCCGTTGCCGCCTGCGTGCAACGCTTTGGAGGGATTGATATCCTGATTAACAACGCGAGCGCTATCAGCCTGACGCCCACACTGCAAACAGATGCCAAGCGTTACGATCTCATGCACCAAATCAACGCTCGAGGAACCTTCCTCACTTCGAAAGCTTGCATTCCGGCACTGAGCCAAGCCGCGAACCCACATATCCTGAACCTTTCGCCACCGCTCTCGCTCAAGCCGGAATTCTTCGCACCGCATGTGGCCTACTCCGTCGCAAAATTCAATATGAGCCTGTACGCCCTCGGGATGACAGAAGAGCTGCGCCCGCAAGGGATCGCCGTGAATTGCCTGTGGCCGGCCACAGTGATTGCAACCTCCGCCCTCAACCATCTGCCCGGCGGGGAAAGCTTGGCAGCGCATTCGCGGCGCCCCGAAATAGTCGCCGATGCGGCCTACGAAATTATTACCTCCCCGAGTCGAGAGCACACCGGCCACTTCCACATCGATGAGGCAATCCTGCGCGAGCGTGGCGTAATTGACTTCGACCACTACTCCGTAACACCCGGTGTGGCGTTGGCTCCCGATCTGTTCATGTGAACGATTCGTGCGGAGTCCGCGTTCATCTCCCGGTTACCGAAGGCCAAACAAACACGTGCAAAGTCCGGGCGCCTGCGGGAACAAGCGTGGGGCCTGGCATGATCTTCGCACTGTGGCGCCGCAAGCCGGGTCAGTCTATCTGATTCGCGCAAGTATTGCGGGAACCCCATGCCAGAGCACGAAGTCAGCGAAGCGACACTCAGCACCATCGACGCCTATTGGCGAGCGGCCAATTACCTCTCGGTGGGCCAAATCTATTTGAAGGCGAATCCGCTGCTACGTGAGCCACTTCAGCTTGAGCACGTGAAACGGCGGTTGTTAGGCCATTGGGGCACTACGCCTGGCCTCAATTTCATTTGGGCTCATCTGAATCGATTGATCGTGGAGCGCGCGCTCAACCTGATTTATGTGTGCGGCCCAGGGCATGGCGGACCAGGCGCAGTAGCCAACGCCTACTTGGAGCAAACGTACTCGGAGGTCTATCCGGACATTTCACTCGACGTTCAGGGCCTCGCGCGGCTCTTCAAGCAGTTCTCATTTCCAGGTGGGATCCCAAGCCATGTGGCCCCGGAAACTCCGGGCTCAATTCACGAGGGCGGCGAGCTTGGGTACGCGCTCTCCCACGCCTTCGGTGCGGCGTTCGACAATCCGGAGCTTGTGGTTGCCTGTATTGTTGGCGATGGCGAAGCGGAAACAGGCCCGCTCGCGACGAGCTGGCACTCGAATAAGTTCCTGCACCCCGTGCGTGACGGCGTGGTGCTGCCGATCCTGCACTTGAACGGCTACAAAATTGCAGGGCCCACCGTGCTCGCGCGCCTCCCGCACGAGGAATTGCGAGAGCTGCTCTCTGGTTATGGTTATGAACCCTTCTTCGTCGAAGGCCACGAGCCTTTCGCTATGCACGCCCAAATGGCGTCAACGCTCGACACCATCTTTGACCGTCTGCGCCAGATCCGCGAACAAGCGAAGACTGAAACCAACCCAAGCCGCCCCAAATGGCCGATGATTGTGCTCAGAAGTCCGAAAGGTTGGACCGGGCCAAAGCAAGTTGACGGCCACGACGTCGAGGGCACCTCTCATTCTCATCAGGTGCCATTTGCCAAATTAGAAAAGCCTGAGCACCTGAAGTTGCTCGAAAGCTGGATGAAAAGCTACCGGCCGGAAGAGCTTTTCCTGGAATCAGGGCGTCCAAGTGCGCTACTTCTGAACTTCGCCCCCGAGGGGAAAGCTCGCATGAGTGCCAATCCGCACACGAACGGCGGCAGCCTATTGCGTGAGCTTGAGTTGCCTGATTTTCGCGACTACGCCGTTCCAGTTTCTCACCCCGGAGCCCAAGATGGTGAGGCCACCCGTGTTCAGGGCGCGTTCATTCGGGACGTCATGCGCAACAACATGACGAACTTTCGCGTCTTCAGTCCTGACGAAACGGCCTCGAATCGCTGGGATCCTGTCTTCGAAGTGACGGACCGCGAATCGATGGCCAGCATTCTGCCGTCGGACGAAAGCGTTGCGCCGCTTGGACGTGTGATGGAAATGCTGAGCGAACACCAGTGCCAAGGGTGGCTCGAAGGCTATCTCGTTACAGGTCGGCACGGCTTTTTCTCCTGCTACGAGGCCTTCATCCACATCATCGATTCGATGTTCAACCAACACGCGAAGTGGTTGAAGACCACGCGCTCCATCCCGTGGCGGCAGCCAATCGCCTCACTGAACTATTTGCTCACTTCCCACGTCTGGCGCCAGGATCACAACGGCTTCAGCCATCAAGACCCTGGGTTTATCGATCACGTCGTGAACAAGAAAGCTGAAGTGATCCGTGTCTACTTACCGCCCGACGCGAACACATTGCTGTCTGTCACAGACCATTGTTTACGCAGCAAGCAGTACGTGAACGTGATTATCGCCGGCAAACAGCCTGCCCCTCAGTGGCTCAATATTGAAGAGGCTATTGCGCACGCCGCTCAAGGCGTGAGTGTCTGGTCGTGGGCGAGTAACGAAGGGCCCAGCGGGCCAGATGTCGTGATCGCGAGCTGTGGGGACGTGCCAACGCTGGAAGCCCTCGCTGCCGTGGACATTCTGCGAACACTGGTTCCCGAGCTCGGTGTGCGGTTTGTCAACGTCATCGATTTGATGCGTCTCCAGCCTTCCGAAGAGCACCCGCACGGGCTCCAAGCGAGCGAGTTCGACGCCATTTTTACGGTCGATCGCCCCATTATTTTCGCCTTCCACGGCTATCCCACCCTCATTCATCGGCTCACGTACCGACGCACCAATCACGCCAATCTGCATGTGCGCGGCTACAAAGAAGAAGGCACCACGACGACTCCATTTGACATGACGGTGATGAACGATCTCGACCGCTTCCACCTGGTCATCGACGTTGCCAATCGAGTCCCAAAACTTCGGGAGAAGCGGTCGCAGATAATCGAGAACATGCAGCTCAGGCTCAAGGCACATTCGACTTACATCCGTGAACACGGCGAAGACATGCCGGAGATCAAAGACTGGCGCTGGCCGAAAGCATGAGCTTTGCCGCTGTGGCCCCGCCCATTCAACGCTTGCTGGTAGTCAACTGCGGCTCCAGCACGTTCAAGTGGTCGGTCTTGGATGTGGCAAGCGAAGCCACGCTCGCGAATGGTTCGAGCGCTCTTGGCGAGGTCACTGCGGAATCACTCCCCGAACTACTAGCAGGCGCTGAGGGGTTTGATGCCGTGGCGCACCGCATAGTCCACGGCGGCGCACTTTTTGCGGCTGCCGTGCAGGTGGATGACTCCGTGCGCGCGTCGCTAGAGGAGCTGCTCAACTTAGCACCGCTCCACATGGGTCCAGCGCTGGGAGCCCTCGACGCTTGCCGTTCAGCATTTCCTAAGCTCCCGCAGTTTGCGGTATTTGACACTGCCTTTCATCGCACGCTCCCCGAACACCGCCGCCAATACGCTCTCCCAAAAGCCTGGCGTGATCGCTGGCAGCTTCAGCGCTTTGGGTTTCACGGGTTGAGCGTGGAGTACTGTGTGCGCCGCACAGCAGAGATGCTGGGCGCCGTACCGCGGCGCCTACTCGTGTGCCATCTGGGCAGCGGCTGTTCGATCACGGCAGTGGCGAAGGGTTGCTCCGTTGATACAACGATGGGATTCACACCATTGGAAGGCCCTATGATGGCCACGCGCTCGGGCTCAATTGATCCAGGCTTACTTCTCTGGTTGCTCCGCTCGGGGCTCTCCATCGAGGAAGTGGAGAGGGGCCTGTGGCATGCTTCGGGTCTGATTGGCCTCTCGGAGGGCGAGAGCGATTTGCGCCTGCTCCTTGCGGCGAAAGATGCTGGCTCAGCCACCGCCAAGCTGGCCTACGATGCTTTCCAAGCCTCCGTAGTCCACTCTATCGGTGCCATGCTGGCCGCGCTCGGTGGTGTAGATGCGCTCGTGATGACAGCTGGTATGGGGGAAAATAGCTCGCGATTGAGAGCCGATCTGTTGCGGCCGTTAGCTTTCGCGGGTGTGGTGATCGATGAAGCGGCGAACGCGCGCGCTACAGGCGATTCCAAGCTCTCTCCAAGTGGCGCTGGCGTGACGGTATTGGCCCTCCATACACGAGAAGATCTATCCATTCTGCGTGGTGTAAAGGCGGTTCAGTGCTAGGCGGCGCGCCCTGATCTCGACGCCTAGGGCAGCTTCACTTCAAGCTCTAGCGTTTGCAGGAAAAATGGCTGTCCCCAAGTGGCCACTGTTTCGTTGACTGACTCAATCGCGATTCTGGGCGTAGCGACTCCTAGGCGTGAATTCACGCGCAAACGCCAGCTTTCACCCAAACGACCAAAAATTGAAAAATGTGAAAACAGCATACCGGTCGTGAGCTCAGCCTTCCGCCCCTGAAAACCCGCGCTAGCAACACCCCGACCATCGAGCGTTGTGAACACCAATCCGCCCCCACCGCCGAATGCAACGCCGACGGCTGCTTCAGTCAGCGGCAGTTCGCAAAAAATGGCGGCCATACTGATACTCATATCAATGGCTCCGGCGCGCACTTGGAGTTGCCGTGGCACGACCGAGGTCAACCCAAAGGCACCGATTCTGAGGGCAGGCACGGGCTGAACCAACACAGCGAGCCCGGCGTGGGGCATCAATGCCACCGTGCGCGAACGTTGACTCACGCTCTGACTCACCCCCGGACCCAAGCCAAACCAGGCTTCAGTCGCCGACTTCTTCGGTTGATTCCGGGGGTGCACGGAGCGCCCGGGGCGCGCCGCCAGCTTCTTGCTCGCGGATATTTGCAGCCGAGTGAGCTGAGCCCGCACCACCTCTCCAGCTCTCAACCCCAAGGCCTCGGCAGTGTTGGTCTCAGATAATCGAAGCCGCTCGTGGTATCGCGGTTCTCCCGAAGGCGGATCGATAACCCAAAGCTCGACACCGACTCCTGAACACAAAAGTGCGGCAACCGCGCGAGCCTCAGCGCCAATCGCCAACAGCTCACCTGGGGCCGGCTGAACTGGGCGAACCAGCTCGGTGACAACAAACCCCATCGCAGACAGCTCCGCTCTCACCTTCTGCGTCAGCTCAGGAACGCTCCCGTCATGAGCCAGAACCACGATGCGAGCCGTCACCGGCCGCGCCGATGCGATGTTCGCGAAACCGAGTGCCGCAAGTGCGAGCAAGATCGTTAGATAACCACGCAACAAAGCGGCTTCACTTTAGGCCACGCAACAGCTCATGGCGAGATCAGCTGGTGCGCGAGCGGTGCGCCCGGACCAGAGGGATACTCTGCCAGGTAGCGTCGCGCCGTTCCTCTGGCTTCATTCTGGCTCCCTGAGCGATGCTGGGCCTCCATCAATCGTCCAAGAGCTTCCCGCCTGAGGCCTGCCGTCGGATTTTCACTCAGGTAGGTCTTAAACCAGCTGGCCGCCTGCGCGTAGTCACCCAACTGATCGAAGGCAATTCGAGCCAGAAAATAGGCGGCGATCGCGGCTTGGTCAGTGCCAGAAAAACGCCCACGCAGACTCTTGTAAGCGTAGATGGCCCGTGGCGTTTTCCCAGCGTAGCGAGCGACATCAGCCAACAGCATTAACCCACGAGCATCGAGTCTAGAACACTCCGCTTCAAACCCGACATCCTCTGCCGCTTTAAGCGCCGCTGGGTAGTCGCGATTCGAGGCAAGGCTCTGCCAGCTTTCCGCTGTCGCCAAAGCGGATACCTGAGGTGGCGCACCCTGCGCTTGCTCTGGGCTTCCACCGGCAACAGCAGAACGACGGAACGAGGTTGGGACACCGCCCGCTGCACCACGATGAGCTACTTTTTCGGATGGCAACAGCCCCTCGCCCGAAGCCTGAGCTTGCCTAGGCTCATCCCCAACGCTTGGGGAGGCCACCCCGATGCTGGTCTGGGTGCCGGCTTGGGACGCCAACTTTCCCACCAGCGTCGTCTCCAAGCGCCGAGCTCCACAGAAGGCACGCACCCTTTCGCCGGCCACCACTGGCCGCCCATCCCCAAAAATACACCCAGAAATCTGCACTCTGCCTTTGTAGAGCGTCAGTTCAAATGTGTCTGTTTCGGGCTGCCAAGCGACGTCGAAGTGCGTCCCTAGCACATTCACCACGTAAGGCCCCAGATTGAACTTCCAACTGGCATTCTTGCGCGGCACCACGTGCACTTGGGCTTTCCCCGATTCCACAATGAGCTCAGCCCCCACTGCGCTCACACGCGTCACGCGCGCTCGCGTCCCTGACACCAGATTCACCAACGAGCCATCTGAGAAAGAAACCGGTACCGACTGGCCTCGCTCTACCGACCACCACTCAGCCGT
>JBBSBI010000058.1:0-26528 GCA_038251425.1 Polyangiales bacterium | reverse complement strand
GCCTTTAGCTTTCGCCGCCTTTAGCTTTCGCCGCCTTTAGCTTTCGCCGCGAACGATCCCATAGCCGCGGATCTTCTTGTGCAGATTCGTGCGCTCAACTCCGAGGAGCGCCGAGGCTTTTGAGATATTCCACTCCAATTCCTGCAGTGTTTTAACGATATATTGGCGCTCTGCCGCGTCGCGATATTCCCGCAAGCTGAGGCGTTCGTCGGCAAGCTCCGAGTCAGGTAAACGACTGCGCGGTGAACTTTCGGCTTCGTCGTCGTCGAATGGGCTGGCGTGCGGATCTTCCGGCAAATCAGCCACGGTGATGCGCGCTTCCGACAGGATCGCCGCCCGTTCCACCACATTCTTGAGCTCACGGACATTCCCCGGCCAGGAGCGCCGCGCCAACACCTCAAACACCGCCTCGTCAATGGCCTTCGATGGTATGCCGTTTTCGCGGCAAAAGGCGAATACAAATGCCTCCGCCAAGGCTCGGATATCTTGGCGCCGTTCGCGTAGGGCTGGCACGGCGAGCGGGAACACGTTCAAGCGGAAGTAGAGATCTTCGCGGAAACGCCCTTCGACCACGAGCTTCTCCAGATCGCGATTGGTAGCCGCCAAGACGCGCACATCCACGTGAATCACGTGCTCGGAGCCCACCCGCACCACTTCTCCATTTTGAAGCGCTCGCAGCAGCTTGGCTTGAGCCGAGAGATCCATATCCCCGATCTCATCCAGAAAAAGCGTCCCCCCGTGCGCCTGTTCGAAAACGCCACGTGTGCGATTTTGGGCTCCGGTGAAGGCGCCCTTTTCGTGCCCAAAGAGCGCGCTTTCGATCAATTCCCGCGGAATCGCGGCACAATTGACCTTCACAAACGAAGCCTCGCTGCGCGGACTCAACCGATGCACCGCCCGACTGATCAGCTCCTTGCCCGTGCCGCTTTCACCGACGATCAGGACCGTGGCCTTCGTGGGAGCTACCTTGTCGATATCTTGAAAGAGCTTCTGGAGCGGCGCACTCGTGCCGATCATTTCATAGCGTGCGCCCATTTCGGCACGCATCTCGGCCACCGTGCGGCTCAGCTGGGCGGAACGCAAACTATTGATGACGCTCACCAGAATGCGTTCGCGATTGAGCGGTTTCTCGAAGAAATCAGTCGCACCGAGCTTGATGGCGTGCACAGCATCGTGAACGGTGGCGTGCCCACTGATCACGATGACAGGCAAATCGCGTGTTGCTTCGTCGGCTCGAATCCGAGCCAACGCATCTAAACCGGACATTCCTGGAAGCTTCAGATCAATGATGGCGAGGTTGACGGGCTCTTTTGGGCTCGCGATGATTTCCAGTGCCAGCTCGGCATTTTCAGCCTCCAGGAAACGGTAGCCTTCTCCAGTTAACACCATTCCCAAGGTCCGACGGATGTTCTTCTCGTCGTCGACCACCAGCACCGTCGGCGCGACAAGCGAGAGCTGATTGCCGGAGGCTGTGGGAGTCATGGCAGCTGCACGAATTCTACGGTGCGTGGGGAGGAGCGCCGATCGGAGCAGGTTCTTTGCCAAGCTGGGCCAAGAAATGCCGAGCCGGGATCACAAACGCACTCTCGGGGAATTCTGCGATCACTTTATTCAGGAGCGAGCGAGCTTCTTCCGGTTTCTTCATCTTTAGGTAGATTTCGGCCAAAAGAACGTACGCTTCCGGCTCAAGCCCGGCGCCTTTCTGGCTCGAAAGCGCGAACTTAACGCGTGCTGCCGCCGCCTCGAAATGGTCATCGGTCAGATGAAATCGGGCTACATAAAGCTCGTGGCGCGCTAGCACACCGCTCGTCACTTCGAGCATATAGCGGAGCTCAGGGTGCCATTTGGAAGTCGGGAAATCGGCTAGATGCGCGAGAATCGAGTTGTTGGCGTCCCGCACTTGCGCTAAATCGCGTTCCTCAAGCGGTGGGAGCAGAGCGCTGTCGCCAGTCGACAAAAACATCGATTTTGCAGCCCGAAATCGCGCATAGGCCACTTCTGGATCATTGGGATGATCGTGCGAAAAACTCTTGTACGAGGTGCTCGCCTCCAAATATTTTTGCTGCTCGAATTCGGCGTCTGCAATCCGCAGCGCTGCTAGACGACCCCAGCGACTGTTGGCATAGCGGCGTTCGACCTCTTCCATCTGAGGCACCAAGCGCTCCCAGTCGTGGTCGAAATAGTCCTCCATGGCGGCGTCGTAGGCTCGCTTAGAATTCTCGCGATATTCCGCGGCTGTCTCGGGGCGTTCGGACGTTGCCGCACAAGCCAGGGGCAAAAAGAACAGGGGAGTAACAAGCCAACAAAGCCGCATTCGAGCCTCTCTGCCTATCGAATCTGCGCAGGCGGTGCAAGGGCCCCCTCCCATCCCTGGTCCGGTGGCATCGATGTTGAAGCGAGTTTGAGGGTAAGGAGGAGGGTGATTGGGCTCCGTGCCCGCGCAAAGGCAGCGAGATTAGTGGAGGCGGGCGCGGCGCTGGATTTTTGGGAAGCGAGCCGAAAGCCTGTGCGATGAGCGGCAAGTTTTCTTGTGGGCGGGGTCTTCCTGGAATCTTCTTAGATTAACTACTCCTCGCCACCCATCATTTCCGTAAATCCTCGTATCGAGCTCGGTTTTGGGATTGGGCACTCGGGCTCCCCTGGTGCCCCTTTCAACCTTTTTTCTTCCCAAGCCCAAAACCGAGCTGCCGCTCCGCACGCGGCCTTTCGCGTCGCCGCGCCTTCTTCTACGGCGCGGAGCCGCCTCGCCATGCCCATCCCATGGCTCCCACCGCGGGAGACATCGGGGAGGGGCAAGCTGCCGCAAGCGACAGCGGGGGTGGGCACCCAAAACCAATTGGGTGTGCCCCGCGACCCAACAACATGGCGCGATCGGGATCACTTACCCATTGCGACCGCCCCTTACCGTGGCTCAGGCCCATCGAGGGGTTCCAACGCCCAAGGGAAAGCACGGGCTGGGCTTGATTAGGCCCACGACTCAGGTATTGAGTCGCCCCATGGCAGTGGACACCGTCCCGATGACACCCCGAGGGGCTCAAAAACTCAAAGAAGAGCTCCATCGGCTCAAAGAAGAACGCCCCAAGATTTCAAAGGAGATCGGCGTTGCCCGAGAGCATGGCGATATCAAGGAAAACGCCGAATATCATGCGGCAAAAGAGCGCCAAGGCATGGTGGAGGCGCGGATCAAAGATATCGAAGATAAACTGGGTCGAGCTGAAATCATTGATCCAACGACGTTAATGGGCGCAAAAGTTAAGTTTGGGGCTACTGTCTGCCTGCTCAACATCGCGACTGAAGAAGAAGTGACCTACCAAATCATCGGTGCCGAAGAGGCCAATATCGATGAAGGTACGATCTCGATTTCAGCGCCGCTGGCACGCGCGATGATCAGTCGAGAAGTTGGCGACGAAATTTCGGTAACGCTCCCCGGCGGCAAGCGCACCTACGAAATTGTGAGCATCGAGTACAAGTAGCCGTGAGCTCTGCCGGTGCTGGGGTTCGGCGAGCAGTGCTCGCTGTGTTCTGGGCATGGGGGTTCAGTCTTTCCGAGCTCTTGGTAGTACTTGGGCTTAACCGCGCCCGCCTCACGGGATTCTGGGAGGTTCAATCCGGGGTTCTGTGGCTGCTCCCAACACTCTGGCTCGCTGCTTCGGCGGTAGGTTTGGTGGGCGCGGCTTTCTGGGAACTCGCCACTCACGAAAAGCGACACGCCCAGGGCTTGGGGGCGCTCGGTTTAGGTGTTTTGATCGTTGGCTTTGCTTGGGGCGTTGGCGGTGGGCGCCATCTGGAAAACATCGTGTTGCGTGCCGGGTTCGCCGCGTTGGTTGGGCTGGCTGCAGCGCTTCCGGTCTGGTTGTTGGGGCCACGCCTGAGCCGGGCGCGACGCCAGGGCTCTAGGGCGCTTCAGGTTTCACTGATCGTGTGCGCCGTTCTGCTGGAAGTCGTTAATCAGCTTTGGCTGGTGCGGCTCTATCCGGCGTTTCACGGGTGTCTCAGTACGGTGGCGTTTCTGTTGATTGCAGGCGTGCCTTTTCTGGGCAAATACCGAGTCTCCGACTCTGAACGGCCGTCCCGAGCCGCCGCAGTCGCCGTCCCACTGGTGATCTTAGGCTGTGTTTTGGCGCTGAAGCCGAGCGCCGAGCGCTTGAGCCATTTCGACAATTTCCGGCTCACCCTGTTTGAGTCCGCGCCGTCTGCACGCTACGCGGTGAGCCTGGCTAGCCTGCTGGCGCCACCGCCTGCGCTTGAAGTCTGTCCACCCAACACGGATTGCGCATTGCTCGAGGCCGGGCGGACGAGTGATACGACGCTCGATTTGCGAGGCAGAAGTCTGCTCCTGGTGAGCGTGGACGCGCTTCGCGCCGACCATGTCGGCGTTTACGGCTACCCACGCCCCACCACTCCGAACATCGATGAGCTCGCGCGCACCGCAACGGTGTTTGACTACGCGTACTGCCCAACGCCCCACACCAGTTACTCGGTGACTTCCCTCATGACAGGGAAATACATGCGGCCGTTATTACTCCAAGGAAGCGGTGGGGACTCGGCTACCTGGCCCGAAATCTTTCGCACCTACGGCTACAAGACAGCCGCTTTCTATCCGCCGGCGATTTTCTTCATTGATGGTGCGCGTTTTTCCGGATTTCAGCAAAAAGCGCTCGGGTTTGAGTATCGCAAGGAGGAATTCGCTGAGGGCGATAAACGCGTGGGGCAGGTGAGTGATTATCTCGAGCGCCTGGAGCCCACTGCGCCCGCATTCGTGTGGGTTCACCTGTTCGGACCTCACGAGCCCTATGAAGATCACCCTGACCACCATTTCGGGGAACGGGATCTCGACCGCTACGACTCTGAAATCGCCGCCGCGGACGCCACGATCGGAAAGCTCGTTCAACTGGTGCGCACGCGCGACCCGAACACCATCGTCGTTGTAACGGCCGACCACGGCGAGGAATTCGGCGAGCACGGCGGCCGCTACCACGGAACGAGTGTCTACGAAGAGCAGGTGCGAGTCCCCTTGATCGTGCAAATTCCTGAGCATCCACGCGCACAGAACACTGCAAAAATCTCCGTCCCCGTCCAGACGATCGATCTTTTGCCTACGTTCTTGGACCTCCAGCGCATTCCCGTGGCCCCGCGCATCCGTGGGCGCAGCTTGGCAAGCATGCTTTCGCGCCCCATCACCCCAACCGAGACTGGCCTTGCCCTGGTCGAAACTGACGAACAAACCTTGTTGGCCGAAGGCACACTACGGCTGATTTGTGCCCGACGAGTGGGCGCTTGCGCGCTTTACGACCTGAAGACGGATAGCGCTGAGCTCCACGATATTTCTCGCAACGAGGCCCAACGCTTCGGTGCCATGCGTTCCAAGTTAACGTCTCTAGCCGAATCTCACGGCACCTTTGAGCAGCAAGGGCTACGCGCCGAAGGGAAAGGTTGGCCTTCGCCGATCCTGCGGGCGATGGCGGGCGACGGCCAGGTGGCACTCGATCTGGCCGCGCTGCTCGACGACGCAGATTCGAGTATCCGCGTGAAAGCCGCCGAGGAGCTGTTTGCGTTGCGCCGTGTAGAAACGGCGCCGGCGCTCCGTTTGGCGCTACGCCGGGATGAGAATGAAAATGTAAAAAGGTGGGCTGCCGTGGCGCTGACTCGCCTCGGAGAAGGCGCGCCGCTCACATTTGAACTGCTTCAAGACAGGGACCCCCAATGGCGTCGTGTGAGCGCCCTGGCGCTGGCGGAGGATGGGGATCCTGCCGGCCAAGCCGAGCTGATCGCCTGGTGGCTGGATGCCAAGTCGCGTGATTTTGAGCGTTCACGTCTGATTCTGAAAGCGCTCGCGCGGATACGCTCTAAAGATGCCGTGTATGCGCTGACCCGCTCGCTGGGTGACGTGCGCCTTCGCGCCGAGATCGCCCGAACGCTGACGGCAATCGGCGAAAAAACGGCCGTCGGACCGCTCCTCAACGCGTTCTCAGAAGAGCGCTACCAGAACACCCGCGTCGCACTCGGGGAGGCCTTGGTGGCGCTGGACACGGGTCCGGGCGTGGCGACGCCACTGATTCGTTTTCTTGGCGTTCCAGACCCGCTTCCAAACGGTCTTTGGATTGGAACACAGAGCCGAGCACTGGAGTACATCGGGGGCCCCACGCGGCGCGATATGGACCGGCTTCGCACCCAGAGTCCGCTCGGAGCAGCCGTGCATGTGACCATCCCGGGCGGTGGGAATGGCCGCGGTGTCCGTGTGCTGGTGCGAGTCCGAGCGCGGGAAGGAGAGGGGTGGGTGAGGGTGAGTTCGGGCAAAAATACCTTCAGCTATAACAGTAAAGGTAAGCTCGTAAGCTCTCGTAATCTCCCAACTCTTGACAATAAGACAACAATTGAGCTTGCTGTCCCTCGCGGCCCCGTGTTCGTGCAAGTCCAGGGCAACCTGAACGCCGATTCTGGAGCGGCTCCTGGCCAAAGTACGGTCTTCATCGTTGTCACGGCAGCCGGTGTTGAGCTGGACTCGATCGCGTTCGTACCCCTGAGCGATGAACTTCCCGCGCCGCCGCCCCGCCCGTGGAGCGCCGCCGGCGTGCCTGAATGATGTCGTGCGAAAACTGCAGAATGAGGTGGTAGGCAAGGGGCCTCGCGGTGGTATAGAGACGCCCGTGTCTGACCAGGATTTACGGCAGGGTGCGGCCTCAAGGCGAGCACAAAGGCGTTCTCAGGGCGAGGTTGTGGAAGAGGCTCCGGAGGGCGGGGAAGGCGAAGTCCGCCCCGGTACGGAGATCCGCGATCGCAATCAACGGGTGCGCGAGCTAGCCGCTCAAAAACGCGATGCTTCGCGGCAAGTTAGATCTCGGTCTCCGAAAGCGACGGGGCTGGATGCCACTGAGATGGTGGACGACGCGTTGACGCGCAGTACCCACGCTGCCATCGGCTTCACGAAGAAGTACTTCAATGTACTCCAATGGGTCGTGCTCGGAGGGATCGCCACCGCGATTGGCGCACATCTGTACAGCCATCGTCGTGAGGGGCAGCTTCAAGCTTCATCGGACGTCCTGGCCAATGCGCTCAAGGTTGAAAATGCGCGAATTGGAGATACAGGCGAGCGCGGCCCGGACAAAATGACCGGCCTGGTCGACGTTCAGCCAAGCTTCGCCACCGACGCTGAACGGGGCAAGGCCGTGGCTCGCGCGTATGAGCTTGCTAAAGCTCAAGCCGCGAACAAGGGCGCCGCGATCTTGGCTGAAATGGGCCAGGCCGTGGCCGCCTTCAACGCACATCGACTGAGCGAAGCCGCTCGGCTGTATGCCGACGTCAAGGCGAGCGAGATCGCTGCCGAAGACACCGATCTTAAAGCGCGGGCGCTGCTTGGGATCAGCCAGTCCAAGGAAGGGCTCGCAGATCGCGAAGGCGCACTCAAGCCGTTGCGTGAGCTCGAGAATATGGGCGTTTCCAGGTTCGTTCCGGTTGCCCAGTATCACCAAGCACGGATGCTGCATGCGAACGGGCAGTCGGAGAAAGCCAAGCCACTTCTCGAAAAGGCGCTGAAGAAGCTGGAAGTCGATAAGCCGAGTGCGGAGGCCTTTGAGCCGCCTTCGGAGCTTGAATCTTCGGTGCGGGCGCTGCTCACGTTGATCGATCCCACCCAGGCTCAAGCACCCAGCTCAAGCGGGATGACACCCGAACAGATGGCGCGTTTTCGGGCCCAGATCGCCGAGCTTGGCAAGAACCCGCGCGGGTCAAGCCCGGGCAAGAGCGCTCCGACCCCATGAGTCTTAGGTTCAGTAAAACGCCCATTATTGGCGGCAAGAGCCAGCTGCTCTGGGCCATCGGATTCAGCCTCTACGGGCTCCTCGGTTGCGACGCGGGCCGCACCGGAGCGAATCCGGAAACGCCGCTTTGGAAATATCGCCCGAGCGGCTCGCTCAGCTTGGTGTTCTCAAAGAATCTCAAAGCAAAGAGCCGAACTCAGGGTGAACCCCACGAACACGCCAGGGCAGCCTTGGACGTCGATGGCCGTCGCCTGTTTATCGGTTCTAGCGATCATGGGTTGTATGCACTCAGCGCCACCGACGGTAACACGCTGTGGCGCTTCGAAACGGCGGGCCCCGTCAAGTCTACCCCGCTCTTCGATAAGTCCAGAAATGCAGTGTTTTTTGGCTCGCACGATGGGGCTTTGTACGCCGTGGACGCGGAGACCGGAGCCCTCCGTTTTCGCTTCATGACGAACGCTGAGATCCAGCGGCCACCGGTTCTCAGCCAAGGTCGGTTGATTGTGGTGAACGCCAACGACACCGTACTCGCGCTCGATCCGAGTCACGGAAAGTTGCTGTGGTCACAACACAGGACACCCGCCATGGGGATGGAGGTTGCCGGCTATTCGGGGCCACTCGTAGCCCACGGGCGCGTCTACGTAGGCTTCAGCGATGGCGTCGTGATGGGCTACAATGAAGCCACGGGAGCCCAAAGCTGGAACCCTGTGGACCTCGCTGCCGAAGCAGAACAGGTGCTGGGCGATATTCCGACGTATCTGGATGTCGACACCACGCCGTTAGCTGCGACCACCGAAGCCGGCCCAGCCGTACTCGTTGCCAGCTATTCTGCAGGGGTTTTCGCGCTCGATGCTGAAACTGGCATTCAACTTTGGGCGAACACCGCGCCACGTGGAGTCACTGAACTCACGCTTTGGCACGAGCCCGAACACGCACCCCGGGGCGGGCAGCGTGCGGCGCTCCCCATCGCAGAAAAGACCCTAATTCTAGCCAGTAGCGGCACCACAGGCCTTTGGGCGCTGGATCCGCTCACTGGTTCGATGCTCTGGCAGCGTGATCTGCCCAATGGCGCAGCCTCCGAGCCCGTGGCCACCCAGGGCGTCTTACTTTTGGCCGGTTCCGAGTCAGGCCTATTCGCACTGTCGCCGATCGACGGCAGCATCATCGATGGCGTGCATCTTTCTGGCGGCATCGACGCTGCGCCCGCGGCCTTTGGCAGTCGCGTTTACGCACTGACCAACGCAGGCGTTTTGCTCGGCTTGCATCTCCAGCCGCCATTCTGAGCGCGCCAGTAGGCTCCAAGCCATTTGCCCTTTAAACCTATTGTGAGTACTTCGCATAAGATGGATTATGTAAACTTTTAACACGGCGATTGGGAAGAACGGAGGAATTCACCTGAGTAGCTCGGTGAGCAACGAACGGCTAAGAGAGTCCCGATGCGCGTTGGTTTGTTTATCCCGTGTTATGTCGATCAGCTCTATCCGGACGTAGCGTTAGCAACGCTAGAAGTCTTAGAGAGCGTTGGCTGTGAGGTTGAGTATCCCGAAGCGCAGACGTGTTGCGGCCAACCGATGGCGAATACGGGATGCTTCGCTGAAGCCGTGCCCTTAGCGCGGCGCTTCGTCGCCACGTTTGCCGGGTTTGAGTATGTCGTGGCGCCTTCTGGAAGCTGTGTCGCTATGGTGCGTTCGCACTACGCGGAGCTTCTGCACGACGACCCGAGTTATAAGAGCTTGGCACCGCGCGTGCTCGACCTAAGCGAGTTCCTGGTGGACGTGATCGGTGTTGAAAAGTTGCCCGTTAGGCCATTTGCTTATCGTGTCGGCCTGCACCAAAGTTGTCACGGTCTACGTGAATTGCGCATTGGCCGCTCGAGCGAACGAATGCTAGAGAACTTCAATAAGACAAGGCGAGTGCTGGAACGCATGACCGGAATTGAGTTCACCCAATTGTCGAGGCCAGATGAGTGCTGCGGTTTTGGTGGTACGTTTGCGGTGGCTGAAGAGGCCATTTCTTGCGCGATGGGCAACGATCGAATTGCCGACCACGAGCAAGCGCAGAGTCAAGTTATGACTGCCGGTGACATGTCGTGCCTGATGCACCTGGAGGGCCTGATTCGCCGACAAAAGAAGCCTATTGCGGTGTTGCACGTCGCGCAGATCCTTGCGGGGCGAGTCCCGGAGATTGCGAACGTATGAGCACTCGGTTGGCGGTGTTGGCGCCGAGTCAGGCTCACCCCACGCGCGCGGCGTTGTTCGTCGCGAACGATGAGCGCATGCATTGGCACGACAAGGCGCTCTGGTTTGTGCGCCAGAAGCGCGATAAAGCGGCGGCGAGTGTGCCTGAATGGGAACGTCTGCGTGAGCTTGCCTCCCAGATCAAAACGCACACGCTGATTCACCTTCCTGAGTATTTAGAGGCGTTTGAAGCTAAAGCGCGAGCGCTCGGGGCGGAGGTGCACTGGGCCAAGGATGCAGCCGAACACAACGCGATTGTGCTCGGAATTCTCGAGGCGGCCAGCGCTAAGCGCGTTGTTAAAAGTAAGAGCATGCTCACCGAGGAGTGCCACCTGAATCCGTTTCTGGAACAGCGTGGGTACGAGGTCGTCGATACTGATCTCGGCGAACGCATTGTGCAATTCCGCAATGAAGCGCCCAGCCACATCGTGCTGCCTGCCATTCACATCAGGAAAGAGGAAGTTGGCGACACCTTTCACGAACACCTCGGCACGGAAGCCGGCGCGTCGGATCCGCAATATCTCACCGAGGCTGCACGAGGCCACTTGCGGGCCAAATTCATGGAGGCTGACGTCGGGATCACCGGAGTGAATTTCGCGATCGCCGAGACGGGAGGCTTCGTGGTGTGTACCAATGAGGGCAATGCCGATCTCGGGACAGCGTTACCCAAGATCCATATTGCGTGCATGGGTATCGAGAAGCTTCTGCCGCGCACTCGGGATTTGGCAGTTTTCCTGCGGCTCTTGGCTCGTTCCGCGACCGGACAGCCCATCACCACCTATTCGTCGCATTTCTTCGGGCCTCGCCCCCAAGGCAAGCTTCACATCATCTTGTTGGACAACGGCCGAAGTGCCATCAGCCAAAGTCCCGAGTTCAAAAGCTCACTGCATTGTATTCGCTGTGGCGCTTGCATGAACACTTGCCCGGTTTATCGCCGAAGCGGTGGCCACAGTTATGGCACCACCGTGCCGGGACCGATCGGCTCCATTTTGGCCCCTGCCCGCGACCCGCAAGCGTACCAGAGCCTCCCCTACGCCTGCAGCTTGTGCGGATCCTGCACGGATGTGTGCCCGGTTAAGATCAACTTGCACGAACAATTGTTGTTGATGCGGCACGAGGTGACCCGCCAGGGCTTTTTGCCGAGGTTGAAGCAACTAAGCATGACGCTCGCCGGCTTCGTCTTTCAACGGCCACGCCTGTACGCGTTTTTGGGCGCAATGGGTCGCGGTTTTGCGCGCCTGCTGCCGACGCGCTGGGTCAATAATCGATTGAATGGCTGGGGCCGTCAGCGTGATCTACCGCCGCTTCCGGCAAAGAGCTTTCGCGCACTCTACCGGAACAGAAAGCCTCCGCGATGAGCAGCCGGTCCAGCATTCTCACAGCGCTTCGAGCTCGCCCACGCGTCCCCTCGCCAGCTCCCCTGCCCGCGCTCGACGAGCCGTTTTGCACGTACCCGGATCCGTTAGCAAAGTTTGCAGAAGTGCTGGCAACGGTGGGCGGGAAAGCGATATCGGTGGCATCGCACGCTGAGGCCCAGCGCGTGCTTCAAAGTGAACCCGCGTACCGGGACGCGAAACTGATTTGTTCCCTAGTGCCGGGCATTGGAGCGCCCAACCTGGATCTCCTTCAAGTGGCAGATCCCCACGAGCTTGAGGCTGTCGATTTTGCGGTGGCACCGGGGCGTTTAGCGGTCGCTGAAAATGCTGCCATTTGGGTGCGTGAAGCGGATGTTCCGACGCGTGCTTTGTTATTCATCACCCAACATCTCTGCTTGGTCATCGATCGCACGATGCTCGTGAGCAACATGCACGAGGCGTACGCCCAGCTGGAGCTCGGCAAGGCAGAGTTTGGTGTGTTTATTTCAGGGCCGTCAAAGACCGCAGATATCGAACAAAGCCTGGTCATTGGCGCACACGGCTCGCGATCATTGATCGTGTTGGTTGTTGGCTGATCTCCTCGCCGGCTGAGCTTTCCGCGGCGAACAGCTGACACGAGCACGACGCTACAGCACAAACTGATCGTTGAGCCCGAGCACTGTCAGATTCACGCCCGCAAGTTTCGCGCATTCAGTCTCCACCTCGCTCTGAAATACGGGCTTGATGTGGTACAGAAGTGTCGGCAAATCCTTGGCTTTGCCGTATTTTTTGAGATCTGCCACCAGTGTTCTAGGGGTGTGGTGGCCGCTAACGGTTGCCAGCTTCTGCTGCCGATTAGGGAAGCTCACTTCCATCAGGAGGGCCTTTAAATTCGGCTCTTCACGCAGCGCCGTCCAGATCCGATCCGTGGGGCCAGTATCGCCGCTGTAGGCTATCGACGAATCAGCGCCACGGATGATAAAGCCAGCCGATTCAATCGTGTGATCCACTAAAATCGGCTTCACACTATAGCCGGCCACCTGGGTCCACTTCTCGGGCTTGAGCTCCAGGTAGGCAATCGTGGGTCGCCGCACGCTAGGGATTTGCGAAAAATCTGGCCACAGCAAGTTATTGAAAAAGTGCCGCTTCAACACGCGAAGCGTGCCCTTGGTGCCCGCAACAACGAGAGGCTCGCAGCCTGCCTGACAGCGATTGTCCGAAATCGTTGCTAGATCTCGGATGTGGTCCAAGTGCGCGTGGCTCACCACAACGGCGCGCAACTTGAATTGACCCTCAAGCTCTAGACCGCTCGTGAGCGAGCCAGCGTCGATCGCCAGCTCCTCGTCTAAAATGAAGGCAGACGTCCGGTGCTTGGGCGTCTCACCACCATGACATCCAACAACCCGAAGCTCCATGTTAACAAAGAACGGCAGGGCGCAGCGGCGCCTAAACCGTTATCCACATGATACGTCGAGCTGCCAGGCCCACAACCCCAGTTTGTAGACCTGGCGAATGCGGCAACTTACATATCGTAGTCGTCGTGGCCGCCGCCCATTCCACCCATTCCACCCATTCCGCCCATTCCACCCATTCCGCCCATTCCACCCATTCCACCGCCGCCACCACCTGGAGCGGGAGCTGCCGATGCAGCTACGGGCTTGTTTGAAATGACGCACTCGGTGGTGAGCATTAGGCCCGCGACGCTTGCGGCATTGCTCAGAGCCAGGCGAACAACCTTCACCGGATCGATCACGCCCGACTCAATCAGATCTTCATACTGCCCGGTGCGAGCGTTGAACCCAAAAGCACCCTTGCCATTCCGAACCTTATCGACCACGACCAGGCCTTCCTCGCCCGCGTTGTTCGCGATCTGCTGCAAGGGAACTGAGCAGGCTTCTTTCAGTAGGTTCGCGCCGAATCTTTCCTCTTCCGAAAGGCCCGTGAGCTTATCGATTGCCGCGCTCGCTCGGATCAGTGCCACGCCGCCACCGGCTGCATAGCCTTCTTCAACGGCTGCCTGGGTGGCTGCCAGTGCATCTTCGTAACGCATTTTCTTTTCGCGCAATTCGATGTCGGAATTTCCGCCCACCGAAATCACAGCGACGCCACCAGCCAGCTTAGCGAGGCGCTCTTTCAACTTCATCTTATCGTAGTCGCTGTTCGTCGCCTCGGTCTCGAGATTGATGAGGCGGATTCGACCTTGGATAGCTTCCTTGGTGCCTTTGCCACCGACGATCGTGGTGTTTTCCTTGTCCATCACGATCTTGTCGCAGCGCCCAAGATCTTCGAGCTTAAGATCTTCGCCCAACTTGCGTCCGTCGCCCTCCATGAAGGGGCTCGCGCCGGTAACAGCGGCAATGTCGCGTAGAATTTCCTTGCGACGGTCCCCAAACCCTGGAGCCTTCGTGGCCGCGGCGCGGACCACACCACGCAGCTTATTGAGCGTAATGGCCGCTAATGCTTCACCCTCAATATCTTCAGCGATCACCAAAACGGACTTGCCCTGCTGCGACGCAAGCTCAAGCAGCGGCACAACGTCAGCGAGCGCAGTGAGCTTCTTTTCGTGGATAAGTACCAAGACATCCTGAAGCTCGACAGTCAGCTTCTCTTGGTCAGTGATCAGGTAGGGAGAGATATAACCGCGGTCGAATTTGAGCCCTTCGACGATCTCCATACTGCTCTCGGTGGTGCGTGCTTCGTCGATCGTGATGAGCCCGTCCTTTCCGACCTTTGCCATGGCGTCGGCGATGTTGTCGCCAATCTCGTCGTCCCAATTCGAGCTGACCAGCGCCACACGCCGCTGCTCCTCTTTGGTGTTGGGCACTTTGGCTTGCTTCTTGAGATCTTCAATCACCGCTTCGACGGCGCGATCGATGCCGCGTTTGAGTGGCATCGGTGCAACACCTGCTTCGAGCAGTTTAAGGCCGGCGTTGATGATGGCCTGTGCCAAGACAGTGGCCGTCGTCGTGCCGTCGCCCGTCTTATCGTTGGTCTTCTCAGCGACTTCCTTGACCAAGGAAGCTCCCATGTTCTCGAGCTTGCCGCTGAACTCAATGTCCTGGGCTACCGTCACGCCATCCTTCGTGATCACGGGTTGGCCCCAGCTCCGCTGCAGCGCCACATTGCGACCGCGTGGCCCAAGGGTCACCTTCACGGCATCAGCGAGGGCGTTGACGCCTTCCTGCATTGAGCGGCGGGCAGATCGGCTAAACGTCAGTTCTTTGGTCATTAAACTTCTCCGAAAGGGTGGTCCGAAAGGGTGAAAGGACGTCAGGCTTGCCGCGGTCAAAACGTTCCGCAGCCAGGCTCCGAGTCCAGGAAAGCCGCGCGCAAGTTAAGCCGCCCGCCGAACGAGTCAACCCCCGCCGAACGAGGAACCAAGGAATCCCCGCAGGAGCGCGCCTCGCCAGGACGATGCTCCCAAATTAAGGAGACCATTCAGCTTGCACAAAGCCACAAAGGGAGATAGGTACCCGGCCCCGCTTGGGCGACCCCCGGACTTAACGGGTTGGCGCTTCAGGCCTCACAGCAACAGCAAAGTTTGAGGTTTGGCAGTTGAAACAGGCTTTTTTAAGATCTTGGGGGATCGTCTAACGGCAGGACGCAAGATTCTGATTCTTGCTATCTAGGTTCGAATCCTAGTCCCCCAGCAAGTAACCATCGGCCCCATCGTCTAGCGGTTAGGACACTGGCCTCTCACGCCGGTAACACGAGTTCAAGTCTCGTTGGGGTCACCAAAGTTTTTCGGGGAAACAACCCCGGCCTTGGTTCAGTATTCTGAGAGCAAATTCCAAGGCCTGCCCGGAGTCGGTGAGCGGTGTTCAGCTAACCACTCCGCGACCACCTTCGCCCATGCCTCCTGGCCTGGCTTGGAGGGGTGGATACCGTCCTTTTTTCGCGGTAAGTCGGTGACCTGTGCGGTGCTGTCGAGGTACGCACACGGCGCGCAATTGTCCTGAACGACAGAAAGCAAGCCTGAATCCTGCTCCCAAAGCGGGGGTGCGATCCAAACGCAGGGGCGCCCTCGGAGTTGAGCCACGAGTCGCCGAATAGCGGGGGCGCGCTGCGCTGGATTCGTGAGCTCGATTTCGTTGGCTCCGAGGGTGATGATCACCAGGTCAGGATTGGCGTTGGCGACGAGGCGTTCGATATCGCGAGATGCCCAGGTCGTGATGTAACTGGACGTCTCGTAGTGCAAGATCCCGCGCACCTGGGACTTAGCGAGCTCCTGATTCAGCGGCGGCCCGAGCGCTCCCGCGAAGGAATCACCAAAGTGGTAGACGAGCGTGCCCGCCGGCAAAGGTAACTCGCGAAGCTCTCCCGACTCTTGAGAATGCGCAAGATTCACGCGGCGCGGTTGCTCCATGGGAGGACGCCAAGCAGCTGCGGGCTCCGTGGAGATCGGCGCCATCCTGCGCAGCACAGCGTCTTCGCGTAGGGCAAGCCTCAACGTTGCAGCAGGCAATATGCCCCGAGCCACGACGGGCGAAACCGGAGACGGCGCGGGGAGCAGCTTTGGTTCGGCAATAACGGCTCTGGCGCAGCCGAGTTGCGCCAAGAGCGCTACCGCCGACAAGCGAGAAACGAGAGTTACGGGCAGCATGTGGAATTCCAACCGTTACCGACATCACGGTTCTTGCATCCAGCGCGACTGCTGACAAGATTTCGCGCGGCGTGCGTGCCGCCAACGTACTCATAGGCAACCGGCAAGCCATGCTTATATCGGACGCAGTCCGCATCGAAAGCAGGGGTGCGTTTCCTGGAAATTTCCTCGGTGCTCAGATCTGTGGGTGGCACCGTCAGCGCACCGGGCAAGACACAACCAAAACCTGGCTGCTCGCTGAACCCTGGACGACACTTCGGCTCATTGGCCCGGGCACAGCGCGCACCATTCCAGCTTTTACCGTCGGAGCAGTCCACCGCTAACACACCCGAACGGCATCGACCGGATTCTCGACCGGCTCCGAACGGGCAGCTCTCGCGTGCGATTTCTTGCGCACAGCGAAAGCCCAGATGCGATCCCCAATACGCGGGCACATCGCGATTGCGCAGGCGCGTGTGCATCCACTTCTCAAAGCGTCGGCTGAAGCTGCCACCGCGATAAACTCGACTGAAACCATATAATGCTGGCCAAGGATACGGCCCATACCAATCCCCTACCCACTCCCAAACGTTCCCGCTCATGTCGTACAGACCAAACGCGAATCTCGGGAATGAGCCCACAGCACACGTCCCGGCGTGCTTCCAACACGCTCGCCCATCAGGAGAGCCTTCACCCCAAGGATAGGTGAGCAAAGCTGCCCCACCGCGCGCCGCGTACTCCCATTCTGCTTCGCTCGGGAGCCTACCCGCTGATGCCTGGCAGAATGCCGCTGCCTGTTGATGATCGACACAATTGATGGGATGATTGTCGCGTCCGGCCCGAGCCTTGCCGTTGCGAACGTTGCAGTTTGGCTGGGATGAATGGGGAAGCTCACATTGGCCGCGCTCGACACAGCTGAGGTACGAAGCGACCGTGATTTCCGTCAGATTTAGGCAAAAGCTGGCTACTTTGGTCTGAAACCTGGGCTGTTCGTCGTCCGCGAACTTTCCGCGCTCCGAGCCCATCCAGAACGTGCCCCCAGGGACACGGACCATTCCGCTTGGGCACTCGGGTGCTGTTGCGACCGCCGCGAGGGCGACAGGTTCAGGTTCTCTCCTTTGTTTGGGTTGCTCGGTTGAGGCACTGGTGTTTGCGGCAGCTCGACTGGCCTCGGCACTTGGAGCTGATTGCTGAGAACAGGCATTCAAGAGCATCAGATAGGCCAGTGCGTTGCCAATACTTCGGAAACTCAAGGAGCCACTCCGGAGCGAACAGCAAAGCGTGCTAGCGATTCGCGTTGAGCCGATGTCAGATCGTTCCGCGCCGCCAACTCGGCATAGAGAGCGCGTGCTCGGAGCCTATCTCCCTTCGCGCAAGCCATGAACAGCCGCACGCGCAGGGCCTCTTTCCTCACACGGGGCAGCTTGATCTCGCGGCTCAAGGCCTGATCCAGGTAAGCCGCGGCCGCCTCCGGATATCCGCGATGATAGAGGTTTTTACCGAGTAAGAATGCTGGTAGGCCGTCGTTCGGGCCCTTTTCAAGCCATTGCCCCAACTTAACGGCCGCGACGTCCCACGAAGCGCCCTGTTCTCCCGTTCCGATCAGCAAATTCACTGTCGCTTCCTGGGCAATTCCAAGCTCCGCCGCAGCTTTCACTTCCAACTGCCGCAGGCGATCTTCGTCCACAAAAGCCCCGGCAATCTCCGCATAGAGGGCGCGCGCCTCGGCCACTTTTCCGCCCCTGAGCAAGATATCCGCCCGTGCCTCCTGGGCCGACAGGCGCTCTGCCCAGTGCAACGCTTGGTCATTGGCAATCTCAGAATAACGCTTCAGAGCCAGAGCCGAATCACCCCGCCGATCGGCGCACAGCCCAAGCCCCAAGCGCGCTCCAAGGTTTCTGTCGTCGAGTCTCAAGATCTGTCGGTAAGCTGATTCGGCCTGATTGGGGTCTCCGCCACCGATCGCCTGGCCGGCGGCACCAAACAATTCATCCACCACATGCGGACAGATTCGACCGAAGATGCTGGGCTGATCGAAGCGCACGCGAGCCGTCTTCAACGCCTGCTCACTCACGGTGTGCTGCAACAGAGAGTGCTGCCACTCCACTTCTAAGCTCCGAAGATCACGCCCGAATACCTGCAGCGGCGCAGCTCCGCCGTACCATTCTCGGAGCTTCTTGGCGCCGAAACGGCCACGCACCCATTCCACGAAGCTGCCCGCCACAGTGTAGGCCGCGGTCGCATTTTGACCCAGAAAACCCAGGCGAAACACACTCTCCAGCGCTGGCAAGAGCCCAAGCTTTTGCATGGCCTGCGCCCATTCTTGAAGCGTTAACTCATCATCTTCACGAGGCGACGCTGCAACCGCAAAACCCTCGATGCGTCCTGGATCCGGCAACCAACCACCGAACGCTCCGGCGACAGCAAACGGACCTTGGCCAAAGCTGCCAGCAATAACGTGGGCCAACTCATGACCTAAGACCGGGTGCGGATAGCCCGCCTGCTGAATGTAAATCTCGCGGCGCCACGGCTTGGCGATGAACGTGTGTGCGGCGCCCATGAGGGCACCCTTTTCCTCTGCTGAGGCGAACAGGAAAACGGTGATCTGCGCCGGGCCACGTGCTTCAAAGTAACGCTCGACCTGGGCCACGTGGGCGTCACATTCTTTACCCAGCAATTGAGCGGCTTTTTGCTGAACTCCGCGCGAATAAACCACCTCACAGCGCTGAGTGGTGAGGCTTCTGCCCAACGTTTCGCGAATGCTTGCCGCGGTGCTGAAATGCCCCAGCTCTGGGCCCATGGCCACGAGCAGAGCGCTGGAAGCTGCAGCGACCAGTGCCAGCGAAAACTGCCAAACACGTGACCGCAGATGAGCGCGCAACCGCCCGTCTTCGCCGCACGTGAGGACCGCGAAGCCCGCAGTGATTGAAAGCAAGGTGAGCCCTGAGCCAACGCGATACCAGAGCAGAGGCTCCGCCGAGCGCAACACGGTATCGTAGAGCGGGCCTGCGAAATACCCCACAAACGGGTCATACGCAAAGACCATCGGCGAGGTGTAGAAACGCCCAACGCTGAACAGCGCGGTCGCCAGGGGACCTAGAAACGCCAAGCTTTTCGCCCAACGCGGCACCTTTCGGCCACGGCGCATGAAGGCCCGATCGAGTATCAGATTAACCACTGATCCCCACGCCCCAGCCATCAAGGCGCCAACGCCCGGCCCCAAGATGAACCCCGTGAGGCCAGCCTCGGGATCACAAATCTGAACCCGTAGCCCGTGCAGCACGCTGATCAAAAGTGCCAAGAGTGCGTGAGCTGCGCCAGTCTTCAAGCCAAGCGAAAGCCGCGTGAGTGGGGTGCTGCCCACGGGAAACACGGCACTCGCTGTGGCCACCGCCACCACGCTCGGCACGATGAGCCCCGCCGCCAGCGCCGCTTCGTAAGACAGCCCCGAAAAAAGCGGTAAAAATCCGATGGCTGTGAGTGCTAGGGCGCTGATGAGGAGCGCTAACTGGCTCGCACGTTGAGCTAGGATACTAATCTTCACTCGCCGACTCGGGCCCTAACCTAGCGTCAAAGCTGCGCTTCACCCTGGGTGGGCACAACGGAGCCACGCCGCGAGCCTTCACCTGAAATTGGCCCAAACACCAGCGGCAGGACTTCATCGATACGGCTCACAAGATGAATCACGAGGCCCCGCTTGATCTCATCGGGAACTTCTTCGAGGTCAGCCTCGTTTCTCGCCGGCAAGACGACCTCGCGCAATTCGGCGCGATGCGCTGCCAAGAGCTTCGCCTTAACGCCTTCTACCGGCAGGATACTCCCGCGCAACGTCAGCTCGCCCAGCAAACAGATATTCTCGCGCACCGGCACACTGAGTAACAAAGACACCACCGCGACGAACATGGCCACGCCGGCCCCAGCCGCGTCGCGTACGGCACCGCCACGCGGAATGTGCAGATGGAGATCGATCGATTTTACAAAATCGTGCTCCAAATGCAGCCGCTCCGCACGTGCCCGCACCAACGAGAAAGCTGTGAGTGCAGACTCATTCATCACGGTGGACATGCTACCGCTCACACGAATTTCACCCTTCCCGGGCATTTTGTTGACCTCGATCAACAAAAGCTCTCCCCCCACATCCGAGATCCCGAGCGTGATGACGACGCCCGGCTTTGGTGCGCGTTCTATCGCTTCTTGGTGGTAGCGGGGTGTGCCTAGAAATTCGGAAAGCTTGCCAGGATCGACGACCAGGCCCGCCACCTCTTTGCCCTCGGCCATTTGGACCGCGACATGGCGACACACGGCTGCGATCTCTCGCTCCAGGCCGCGTACGCCCGCTTCGCGTGTGTACTGGTCAATGATCGCCTCCAGCCCATCCTCTTGAAAATCGAGCTGGCTCTTATCCAGTGCGTGTTCCTTCAACTGCTTCGGGATCAAGAATTGGGTGGCGATGCGCTGTTTTTCTACGCGCGTGTAGCCCGGCACCTCGATAATTTCCATGCGATCGAGGAGCGCCGCCGGGATCGCATACCGGTAGTTGGCGGTGGCCAAGAACATGACTTCGGAAAGATCGAACGGCACGTCGATGAAATTGTCGATGAACGTGTTGTTCTGCTCGGGATCTAGAACTTCCAGCAGCGCGGATCCTGGATCGCCGCGCATATCGGCGCCCATCTTGTCGACTTCATCCAGCACCAAGACAGGATTTTTTACGCCAGCTTTCTTCAGCGCGCCGATGATGCGCCCCGGCAGCGCACCCACATACGTGCGACGATGACCGCGGATTTCTGCCTCATCACGCACTCCACCGAGCGCGATGCGCCCGTAACGCCGCCCCATCGCGCGCGCGATCGATTTACCGAGCGATGTTTTCCCGACGCCTGGCGGACCCACAAACAGCAGGATGGGGCCACGCTGATCACGACGCAGCTGGCGTACGGCCGTAAACTCAACGATGCGTTTCTTGACGAGCTCTAAGCCATAGTGATCTTCATCCAGGCAACGACGCACGTTCTTCACGTCCAACGTGTCCGGAGTTCGACGATTCCACGGCAGATCCGCCAACCATTCCACATAGCCGCGAGACACCTGAAACTCCGAGGATTGTGGCTGCATATGGGAGAGGCGCCCCAGCTGGCGCCGTGCAGCTTGATCGGCTTCCGGCGGCATCTCGGCGCGCGCCACGCGATCGCGCAACTGCTCGATTTCGTCGTCTTCAGCGCTCTCGCCGAGCTCCTCTCGGATGGTCTTGATCTGCTGGCGGAGCACGTAGTCCCGTTGGGAACGGCCCATGTCCTCGGTAACAACCGACGACAGCAGATCTTTGGCGCGCAGTATCTCGAGCTGCCGTTCGACCATGTGGAGTACTAATTGCAGCCGCTCCCCGACCGCCAACGCTTCCAACACCTTCTGACGAGTGCTGATATTGGCCTGATCTTCTGGAAAATTCGACGCGATCAGATCGGCGAGCGCTCCGGGATCTTTGACGTTATCCAGGATACTGGCCGTTTCCTTCGGCAGATCGGGCAATAACGCAAGGATGGCGCGCGTTCCCTTGCGGAGGCGCTCCACCATTTCCGCGACGTCGTCACCTGGCGCGGGCTCCACGATGCGCTCAATGTCTGCCTTCATGTAAGGCTCCAGACCGTGCTCTTTCAGCAAGCGAAAACGCCCCACGCCATTTAACACAACGCTGTAGTTATCAGCGCCGATCCGAACCACTTTCACCACCCGCGCGAGCGTTCCGATTTCGTAGAGGTCCTCAAACGTCGGTTCGCGAACTTCTGCGTTCCGCTGGGTGAGGACACCCACCATCAGCCCCTCCTCGCCATTCAGCTCTTCAACCAAATGGACGCTCCTTGGCCGCCCCACGTTGATGGGCACGACCGACATCGGAAACAAAACCGAGTTGCGAAGCGGCAAGATCGCTACTCTCTCGACAGCGCCTCGCTTGGAAGTGGCCATGCCACCACAGTAATACGACCGACCCAGACGTCCAGCGACGTTTCGGAATCTCGCCCAGCGGGGGTGTCTGTGATAAGGGTTTGGGGTGTCGTGCAATGTGGGTCCGTCGTTGGCGCTCAGCCTGTTGATCGCTGCCCTGAGTTGGGCGTGCGGTGCCCCTTCACAGCCAAAAGACCCTCAACAAGTGCTCAGCGCCTATTCCTCGGCCCTGGCTTCAGGAAACGCACAGGAGGCCTACGCGCTGTTGAGTTCGGAGGCTCGTCGCACCCTCTCTTTTGGAACTTTTCAGCACTTGCTCGCCGAGAATCCTCGAGAAGTGGCGGAGCTGGCCCGTGGCCTAGCTGGCCCGGCGGACCCGCCGCACGTGACCGCGACGGTTTCGACTCCGCACGGTGAGACACTGGAGCTCGTTCTGGAAGACGGCGTGTGGAGGGTGGAGGGCAGCGCGCTCGACCTCTACAGCCAAGCCAATCCCCGGGCGGCAGTGCTGTCGTTCGTACGAGCCTACGAGAACAACCGCTACGACCTGCTCTTGAAGTTCGTGCCGGACTCCAAACTCACGGGGCTCACAGCCAAGAAGCTCCAGGAATCGTTTGAAGGGAAACAGCGGGAAGCCTTGGATCGCCTGAGCCAGGCGCTGAAAAACGAAGCCTCGAAGGCCAAAATTGAACTCCTCGGCGACCACGCTACCCTGCGTTACGGTGGCGGTGGGACCATCGAATTGCTAGAGGAACACGGCGTTTGGAAAATTGAGGAGTTTTACCCGTGAGCCGCCAAGCCCGAACTGAACGCGAGACACGCGAGACCAAAATCACTGTTGAACTCGAGCTCGACGGAACAGGTCAGAGCCACGTGCAGACGCCCCTGCCCTTTTTGAACCACATGCTCGACCAAATCGCTCGCCACGGCTCCTTTGATCTCAGGGTCGAAGCGGTGGGTGACGTGGAGATTGACGGCCACCACACTACCGAAGATGTCGGGATCGTCCTCGGCCAAGCGCTGCGAGCGGCCCTGGGCGACCACGCGGGCATTCAGCGTTACGGTTCCGCAACGCTGCCTATGGACGAAGCGATGGTCACCGTAGCGTTGGACCTTTCGGGCCGCGCCTTTTTCGTCTGGAATGTGCCGATTCCTAAGGCTAAATTGGGCAGCTTTGATTCGGAGCTGGTCGAAGTGTTCTTCGAGGCCGTGGCGCGCGCCGCGCAGATCAATTTGCACATGCAGCTTCACTACGGTCACAATTTGCATCACATCATCGAGATCTCCTTCAAGGCCTTTGCTCGCGCCCTGCGCATTGCGACACGCCTCGATCCGCAGAACGGTGGCATTCCGTCCACTAAAGGCGTGTTGGTGTAACGCGATGGACCTCATTCCGGCCATCGATCTGCTCGAGGGAAAAGCCGTTCGTTTATTGCGCGGCGATTATGCCGCAGTGACTGTCTACCATGACGAGCCCGCGGAGCTCGCAGCGGAATGGCGAGCCAGTGTCGCTCGGCTTCACGTGGTCGATCTCGAAGGCTCGCGCGACGGCAAGCCCGTCCAACTCGCGCTGATCACTCGCTTGGTGAAAGCTTTCGGGAGCGGGGTCCAAGTGGGCGGTGGCGTACGTTCGCTTGAAACCTTGCGAGCCTATTTTGACGCAGGTGTGGAACGCGTGGTGCTTGGCACGGTGGCCATCACCCAGCCTGACTTGGTAGGGGCCGCTGCGAGTGAATTCCCAGGTCGAGTGATCTTGGCCGTAGATGCTCGAAATGGGTTCGTGGCCACGCAAGGCTGGAAAGATCAGAGCGAGGTCCGCGCCCTGGACATCGTTCATCGGCACAGCGCTCAAGCTTTGGCCGCCGTTCTTTACACAGATATCGAGCGCGACGGGACCGAAGTGGGGCCGAATATCCCTGAAACGGCCGCTTTGGCCCGTGATGGCGGTGTGCCTGTGATTGTAAGCGGTGGTGTTGGCACACTCGCTCACCTGCGCGCGTTGGTGGCGACCGGCGTGCCGTTCGGTGGTGTCATTGTGGGGCGCGCCATCCATGAGAAACGCTTTAACCTTGCCGAGGCGCTGCAGGCGCTTGCAGGCTAACTTTCGTCTGCTGTGGAACGAGGCCAGGAGATGTCTGAGAAGCCGGAGCACAGGGAGGCCAGAGCCGTGGATCTCCGAGGGCTTTTCAGCGAAGTCATCCAGCATCAAGAGTCAGAAGAGGCGCCCAACTCGGGCAACTTTGAAAGCGAAGCTTTCCTCTTTCACCTCTATCGAGGCAGCGAGCTCCTCCAGGACAATTGCGTTGCCGAAGCACGCGAAGAGCTGGAACGCGCGTTCAAGCTGAAGCCTCAAGATCTGGAAGGTCAAGGCCTGCTCGGCATCGTTTATTTTCGGCTGGGCATGTATCCGCGGGCCATTGAGATCTACCGCGACATGGTGCAGCTCTGCCCCAAAGAGCCGACGCCTGGAATTAATCTGGCGTTGTGTTTTCTGAAAACCGGCCAACCCCATCAGGCCCGCGAGAGCCTGGAGCGCGTGATCGCCACGTCGCGCAACCACCAGCGCGCCTGGGGGTACTTGGGCCTCGCGTTTCAGCAATTGGGCGATCTGGCCAAAGCTCAGGCTGCCTTTGAACGCGCAGAACAGCCCCACATGGCGCGCAGGATGCAGAGCCTGTTGGAAGGGCCCTCCAGCCTCCGTTCGAAGACGCCGGTTCCCGAACACGTGGCGCTCAAGGAAGCTGCAGCGGCGATGGTCAGCCGCTTTGATGCCTCAGACGCCGAGGGCGCCGACGACGGAGACCTCTTTTCCAGCGCTCCGCCTGCCTTTTTAGAGCCTGGCCCCTTGCCCTGGAGTACGCGCGAACCTGGCCGCCCCGACGACGCCTCGCGGCTGCTAGATCCCTGTTTTCGAGAAGCGGGAAACGTGACGCCTGCCGTCACGATCACGCCACCCGCGTTTGCGGATTGGTTTGCGAGCACACTCATTACTCTCGGGAACACGACCGATGTCGTGCAAAATCCCCGTTGGATGGCACTACGGATTAACAGCTTTGCGGTCCGCTCGGATTCACTCATTGCACTCGTGCCAGAACGAGCACCTCTGCACGGGGAACCTCTGCACCGTCGGATGCGAGGAGCCCGGGTTCTAGAACAATTCGGGGCACCGCACGCTGGCCTGAGTGAACTCGTTGGCGCGGGCTTTCTGGTATTGCGTAAAAACCAGCAACGCCACGTCAGTGTGGTCGAGATTTTGGATAAGCCGGTTTACTTCAGGGAAAGCTCGATCTTAGGTTTTGACAGTTCCCTTTACTACGAAAATGGTCGCCTCTCTGTCGGCGGAAGCGACGTACCCATGGTTCAATTCTCGGGTAAAGGCCGCGTTCTCGTGGAAAGCGCGGAAGCTCCCATTTCGCTCAAAGTGGTCCCGCAAATTGCCGTTGCCGTGCGTTCGAGTGAGCTGTTGGGTTGGGTGGGAAGGCTGCTCGTCACCCCGCTTGAAAACATCGATTCACCGGATGGCTCTTCCTCCTTTTCTAGTTTGAGTGGCGAGGGGCTAGCGCTACTCGACGTCCACCCTTCGTGAGGCCACATGTCCATTCCGCTTACAGATAACGACACACGCCGGGAGCGCCAGAGTTCGCTCCGGCGCGACGCGTTGAATCTGCCCAACATGCTCACCTTTGCGCGAATCGCGATCATCCCGCTGGTGCTTTGGCTCCTGGATCGAGGCACGCCCAAAGATTGCGTGTGGGCAGCGATTGTTTACTCCTTGGCCGCAATCACTGACCTGTTAGACGGCTATTTGGCTCGCCGGTTGAATATTGTCAGCTTGCTAGGCCAATTCTTGGATCCACTCGCGGATAAGCTGCTGGTGATGGCTTCTTTGGTGTGGATGGTTCCTATGGGCAGGATCCCGGAGTGGGCTGTGATTCTGCTCTTGGCTCGTGAAATCTCCATTACGGCGTTGCGCGGGATTGCGAGTAGTGAAGGCGTGGTGATCGCCGCGGGCAGCGGTGGTAAGAGCAAAACAGCCCTGCAAATGGTTGGCATTCTGTGCCTGATGATTGGGTATCCGTACCACTTGGACCTATTTATCGTGGATTTGGGTGTCGTGCGGCTGGTCGAAGTGGGCCGCGTGATGGTGTACGTGTCGTTGGTGTTCTCCATCACCAGCGCCTTTCAGTACGTCGGCCTGTTTGGCGAGGCCGTCTTGGCCAAGGAACGCCGTGCCGCAGCCCCACCTGAGTAGCGGTGGACACCGCCAGGAATCCCCTGCTAAGGAGCCCGCATGCGAACCCGGCACGTAGTCCTAGGTCTCATCTTTTCAGCAGTTCTGTTCGCTTGCAGCAAACAGTCCGAAGGCGAACGCTGTCAGCTCCTGAACTACAGCAACGACTGCGACAGCGGCCTCCTTTGCACCTCAGCACGAGATCTCCAGGCCACGGACGAGGTGGACCGCTGCTGCCCTCCCGGTAACACCTTCAGCGACAGTCGCTGCGATAGGCGCGCGAAGGGTCCTGGCACCGGCACGGGTGGCGGAGCCGCGACAGGAACGGGTGGCGGCTCGCAAGCGGGCAATGCTGGGACCGTCGGAGTCGGCGGAGCGCCGCCCCTCACAGGAACCACCCACGCCGGTGCGGGTTCGGCCGGT
>JBBSBI010000057.1:0-27175 GCA_038251425.1 Polyangiales bacterium | reverse complement strand
GCTTCGTCGCGACCATCGAGACCCCGTCCGAGGGCGTAGGTCAGAAGCTGACGCTCTAAACAGCGCGCAAACGCTGGGGCCGCGGCGAGGTGGCTCACGAGATCGGAAGTGTTGGAAAGCTTGGTGCCATCCGGAAGCTGCCCCGAAGCATCGATGACACCGCCCGCATCGCGCTCTCGGTAGCGGCCAATGGCATCGTAGTTTTCGAGTGCGAGCCCAATGGGATCCATGGTCAAGTGGCAAGACCTGCACCTCTGGTTGGCACGATGAGCTGTCATGAGTTCGCGGAGTGAACCGTTCGACAGTTTCTTTTCGTCGAGGCTGGGAATTCCGGGTGGCGGCGGGGGAGGCTCGGCGCAAAGCAGCTGGCCGAGTACCCATTTACCCCGCTTCACAGGCGAGGTTCGATTCGGCATTGAGGTAACGGCCAAGATCGCTCCCATGCGCAGGAGCCCACCGCGCTCTTTCCCGTCGAGCTCCACGCGCGTGAGCTCTGAGCCCAGCTTGAGCCCTGCTATCCCATAGTATTGAGCGAGTCGGTCGTTCAAATACGTGAAGTGGGCAGTGAGGAGCGTGCTGAGATCGCGATCTTCGCGCACGAAATCTGCGAAAAAAAGCCGAACTTCCCCAATTAGCGCGGTTCTTAGGTCGGGATCGAAGTTGGGAAAGAGGTTTCGATCGACCTCGTGATCGTTCAGCGCGCGCAGGTAGAGCCACTGTCCGGAAAAGTTATCGATCAGAGCTTGGCTCCGTTCGTCCTTCAACATGCGCCGCACCTCGGCGTCGACCACCGCAGGTTCATGGATGGCTCCGGATGCTGCCAGTTCGAGCAATCGCTGATCGGGCATGGAGCTCCAGAGGAAATACGACAGTCTCGACGCTAATGAGTAGCCATCCAGCCGTTGAACACTGGTGTCCGCTTTGCGCTCGTTGAGTTCGACGCGGTATAGAAATCGTGGCGAAGTCAGGATAGCGCGCAGGCCAAGCTCGAGTGCCTCCGTCGTGCCGGTGCTGGACGCTGCCGTTCGTCGCGGCAAATCAACCAATTGCCTGATAGCTTCTGCCGAGGCTGGGCGACGCCAGGCCCGGAGTGCGAACTCGGACAAGATCTTTTTTACGCAGGGAGCGCCGTGCGTGCGCGGATCACAAATGAAGAATTGTGATCGCATCGACAGAGGGTCATCGAGCGGGCCTTCCACATGGATCCAGTCGACCAGAAGGTTGCGATCCAGCTTGTTTTCAGGCTGATAGAAGTCGTTGAGAAAGCTCACCTCGACTTGTTGTTCGCCCCCAGGCGCCTGCGAGACGAACTCGTGTTCGGCAGGATGATCGGAGCTGTTTGGAACGTCGAACTCCGTGCGCGTGCCGCCCTTTATCCCTAACGCCGCGCGCACAACATCGGGTCCTGCCTGCATGCCCCAGAGCCGAACGACTAAGCGATAACGGCCTGGCCGCGGGAGCTCGACCTTGGCCGTGAGGCTCCCGTTCGACGACACGATAAAGGCACCGTCACGCGCAGCGCCTGGTCCGTGCAATGCTTCAGCCTCAACATCCAAAATGCGTCGTTCGCTAGACAGTGGCAAGAGTGCCTCACGGGCTAACTGCTCGGCCGCTCGGTCGTACATTTCGAATAGCGTCGGCGGCAAGCTCAGGACGGCGGCGATGTTGTCGAAGCCGTAACCATGGTCGTCCGCTGGAAAATCATCGGCAGGGCGCAGCTTGGTCGCGAGCAGGTCCCGCACGGTGTTGTTGTATTCGGCGCGATTTAAGCGGTGTAGCACCACACGACCCACGTCTCCCACGCTTGTGTCGGCAGCTGCGACGGTTGCAGCTGCAGCTGCGACCACAGGGTTCTTTCCATTAGCGGCCAAATGTTGGGGCGGAAGACGCTGGCCTCCGCAGGCACTGGCGACAACGATACCGAGTGCTCCAAGCATTGCTGGCCGGAGGGTCTTGATCCTACCGTCCGGGGACTGCGCCATGACGCTCGGAGCTTAGCGGCACGCGCCGAACTCGGCCAGTCACTTGCCCGTGAACGGTGCACGCCGCTTGGCGGCCGTGAAATACAAGAGGGCCGCCATGGCAATGAACCAGCTGATTGGCCACCACGACGTGTTGTTCGCCAAGCTGCCGAGCAGGGCTGAAAGATCGAGCTTGGCGTCCAGCTCGTAGAATGCGACGCCGGATTGGCCAACACCCGCGATAGCTCCACCCGCAATCAGCCCGGAGGCCATCAGGACGCCGGGTGAGAATTCACCAGCAGCTCCGCCGGAGCGTCGCTCCACGAGCCAACGCACGACACCACCCACAAAAATCCCTGCAGAAGTGCCAATGGGCAGATACAGGCCCACCGCAAACGGCAAGCTCGCGACGCCCACCAACTCCATCATGATGGCCAGGAGCGCTCCAATCAGCACCAAGCCCCAGGGCAATTTCCCGCCCAAGGTGCCATCAATGATCAAGCGAAAGAGCTGAGCTTTAGGCGCGTCAAACTTCCAAACGCTGGCGGCGTGATACACCACTTTTCCGGACGCATCCACAAGGTAACGCCCTGCCGGCACATCACCTTGTGGTTGATCCAGCGAAAGCACTGAGTACAGCTGATGATCAATGCCAAGCTCGCGAATGGCGTCTTTGGGGATGCTCAGCAGCGTCGAATAAGCCTTCTTTTCTAAGCGAAATTCATACGTGCCGCACACGCCCGGATCGACGAAGAATTGCGGGCTCCCTTGGGCGTCCACGAGGTATTTCCCGCGCACCACCTCGCCGTGATCTTCGCGCGCGTACCACACACGGTAGGGCTTACCGTCAGGGCCCTGCGCCTGAGCAGCTGAAGCTTCCACATTGGCCTTGAAGCCTGAAACCTGAAGCGGTCGATAGGTGGTGTGGGATTGATTTAAGAGTAAGAGTGTGAAGCCGATGACTATGCTGCTGGTAACAACGCCGACCAAGATCGCGATCTGCTGCGAGCGCGGCGTGGCGCCGACAAGATAGCCGGTCTTCAGATCCTGCGAGATGGTGCCGCCATTCGATGCCGCCACGCACACCAACGCGGCCGTGGTGAGCGCGATGGCTTTGTAGCCTGGGCCGACCCACCCAATCAACACGAACAGGCCACACGTGATGAGCAGCGTGGCCACTGTCATGCCGGAGATGGGATTTGAAGAGGAGCCGATCTCGCCTGTGATGCGACTCGAAACTGTGACGAAAAAGAAGCCAAAGAGCAAAATCAAGAGCGCCGAAACGAAGTTGATCTCCAGCACGGGAGCCGCCCAAATAGCCACGATCAGCGCGAGTGAGCCGCCAATCACCACCGTCATCGAAAGGTCGCGTTCGGTACGTTTGGGCTGTGTGCGCCGAGCCGAAGCCGCGCCGGCGCTCACCGAGCCGCTCGGAGTTTCAAAATCAGAGAGCCCACTTTTGAAGGCTGAGAGCAAGGTGGGAAGTGCCCGCCCGAGCGCGATGAAGCCTCCGGTGGCGACAGCGCCAGCACCAATGTAGAGGATGTAGGCGTTGCGGATCTGATACGCGCTCATCTGAGAGATCGTTCGCGCCGTCTCCGGATACATGGGCGTCGGCAGCGCACCCCCGAATAGGTGGATCATTGGGATCAGGATCAGGAATGCGAGCATGCCTCCCGCGAACATGCTGCAGGCCACGCGAGGCCCGATGATGTAGCCGACACCCAGCATCGGTGGAGAAACTTCCACATCCAGGCGCGCGCCCGTGAGCCGGCCCCAAAAGGTGAGCGCGAAGCTTGCGGTGTCTGACCAAAACTTGGTGACAAGATTCAGAAAGGTGTAACCAAGCCCCACAAAGAAGCCTAAAAATACCGTCTTGGCGTTGGCTCCCCCTTGCTCACCGACGATCAACACGTCGGCACACGCGGTACCCTCCGGGTACGTGAGCTTGCCGTGCTCCTTGACCATCAAGCCATGGCGCATGGGGATCATCATCAACACGCCAATCAGCCCGCCCAGCATCGCCACTAGTAGGATGCGCCAGATCTCCAACTCGAACCCCATCAAGAGCAGCGAAGGCAGCGTGAAGGCAACACCGGCCGCCAACGATTCGCCAGCAGAGCCCGTCGTTTGGACGATGTTATTCTCTAAGATGGTCGCGCGGCGTAGCCCGAAAATGCGCGAAAAATAGCGAAATAATGTGATCGACAACACCGCGACGGGGATGGACGCCGAAACAGTGAGCCCCACCTTGAGCCCGAGATAAACCGACGATGCCGCAAAAACGATACCTAGCAGTGAACCTGCAAGGAGTGTGCGGAAATTGAGCTCCGCGGGCGCCTGTGAGGCAGGCACAAAGGGCTCGAAGCTCGGACCCTCTGTGCCAATTTCCCCCGGTAACTCGGCATTCACAGTGCGGGCCTCTACGCGCTCTTCGTGCTGCTCGTGCGCGAACGATGCCAATCTTCGACACGCTTCCACTGCACGGCAGTGCGCGCGGCGAGATCTTTCATGGTTACTTCTTGGAAGCCGATCAGATTCGGGCGAATCGTGTCGTTCAAGCGCCCGGCAAGATCATCCTTGAAGCGAGCGCGCCCTGCGGCTGCTCCGACAATTGAGCCCACGGTGGCACCGTTGCAATCGGTGTCCAAGCCGCACATCACGCTGACCGTGAGCGTCTCCACGGTGTCCATCTTGCCGTAGAACATGCTGAGGATACAGATGAGTGCGTTGTTGATGGTGTGCACAGCATGCATGCCTTCCACGGGCTCACCCTCCCACCACGGATCGCCTGCGATGTGGCTCGGGCTGATCTCGGCGCACAGCGTTTCGACCTGATCCATGCAGGTATCCCAGGTCTTGTGATCGGCGACCAGCTTCAGACATTTGCGAGCGGCTATGGCCAAGCGACAATCCTGTGGGATTTCGGAGAGGCCAATCTCCACCAGGCGTCGCGGATCGGATTCGACAAACGCCGCTGCTTGAATCGCGGCAAACAGCATCTCACCGTAAATGCCGTTCCGCTCGTGAGTCCAATGCGCATCTCGCCAGGCGAACTCCGCAGCTAGCTCCGGTTTGCCCGCGCAGCAATAAGCCCAGCCATCTGAGCGGATTTGGGCACCGATCCACTCACGGTACGGATTGCGATAGCGTCGTGTGAAAGCTGGAGTGGCGTTGCCGTGGCGTCCGCGAATCGAGCGATTCTGTAGGTTGATCATGGCCTGAGCTTCGGCGGTGCAAATGTTAGTTTGCGGGATATGGTCGAGCCAAAACAGGCCGACATCTTGCCAGGTAAATTCAGGGCCTTTCTCTTCAATGACGGCTAAGCCCACGAGCGTGTAGTGGATGTCGTCGTCCGGCTCCATGTAAGCGATGGTTTCGCGCTGCGAAGGCTTGCAGATAATCTTCAGCCCGTCGCTGGCATCGCGTCCCGAGAAATAATCCTTGAGCGGCCAATCACCTCGATTGCTGAGGTAGGTCTTGATTCGCTCGCGGCCGACGAGCTTCCCGCCGCTTGTCGACAGAACGCCTACGCCTTCTACTGGTTTCCCGAGGGCACAGCCTGAAGCACGTCCCGTCCAGGCGCCGTGCAAGCGATCCAAGAGATCTGCGTCGCTCGGCTTCCAATTCAAATCGCGTGGGCCTGCTGGGCGGAGTGCACGAATTTCAGCCAACTCATTGGGTTCGCGTGCGCTGAGCTCCGCGTCGTCGGGGAGCGCCATCAGCTCATCGTAGAGCGGGTCGACCAGCGCGGTGTTGTACGCGTCGAATTTGCGGTGCAGCTCGGCGATCTTCTGGCGCAGAGTGCTGGGAATGATGACGCCTTCATCGCGTCGCTGAATGAGTTCTTCTTCGAGGAGATTGAGTGGAGTGCTCCAGCCGGGCATGGTCGACCTTTCGTTGGATGGGCTCGGAAGCTAGCGCGAGGCGTCCCGGGCGTCACGAGCTTTGCCGCTCGAGCGCGACTAGCTCGCAGCTTATTGCCGACCGTGCTCAACAATTTGTGTGTTTGATGTGCAAAATGTGAGGCGGCGACTACAGCGCTTCGCACACCAGGTCTGTTGATGTGTATCCGCTGCACGCGCGGTCAAACCAGACCCCGTCGTCCAAGGCGCTGAGGATGGCGCAATCTTGAGCTGCTGTGAAGGCGTCGGGCTGGCTTGGTTCCCAATGGTTATACTGGGTTCCGAACACGAAACCATTCGCCGTGCCCTGCCAGAATTGCTGCCCATCTTCCCAGATCCACATGCCCTCGTTGGCCTGATCCGATGCGCCAAGGAATGCCTCCTCAATGCCAAATGCCTGAGCATTGGCGAAGAGGAATTGGTCTTCTTGGGCAGTGTCGGGTTGGGGGAGCCGCATGCCAATGCTTTCGCACAGCTGCTTGGCCTCGATCCATGTGACGTTCTCGGATGGGCAGAATAGATAGGCGCCGCCACCGTAAGGAAGCTTGGTGCATTGCGTACCGCCGAGGAGGACAGTGCTGCCCATTCCGCCGCCGCTCCCACCGCTGGGAAGTGAGCCGCCTGCGCCGAGCGAGCCGCCTGTGCCGAGTGAGCCACCTGAGCCGAGTGAGCCACCTGAGCCGAGTGAGCCACCTGAGCCGAGCGAGCCACCTGAACTTCCAACGACGTTGCGAGCGCGAACCTCGAGCAGCATTGGCGAAACCGCGCGAAGCCCACTCGGCGTGATCACGATGACCTCGTGCATACCCACGCTTAACGTTGAGGGCACGTTGCACGACAGGCTTTCGCTCGAATGAAGTGTCACTCCTGTTGCTGAGGTTGGCTCCGTACCGAGCAAGACTTGGAAGCCCTGGTCGATATTGATGTTGCGACGTGAGCTTAGGTCGACGTGGGCGGTCCCCAAGAAGTTGCTACCTGAAATGGCGAGCGGTGCTGCTTTGCCTTCGTCAACGTAGGGTGGTGAGAGGGAGAGGATGACGGGATCGCCGACCTTCACGTTCGTACAAGCCAAAAGAAGAAACCCCGCCAAGCTTGTAACAGCGAACCCGCGGCTCGCGGAGCGCTGGGTAGGGATGAAGCGGAGCGAAGCAGGGAGCGGCATGGAGTGGCGTTGATCGTAACGGCCGTTTTTGTTGGCTTAGAAAGCGTGACCTGTTTTCGTCGCTTGAGCACGTGTTCTCCGGTGTTTCGTGGCGATTCCACGTTTCTCGGCGCCACTCGGCGCACGACCACTGAGGCAAGTGTGGGCAGAGGTGAGCGGGCGCGAAGGTGTCGTGCCGGTGAAGCACCCGGCCGCTCGAATGCGGCAACAAACCTCCTAGCTCAGGTGCGGGTCGCGACCCACACGTGCACAGCAGCTTCGCGGATGAACCATCGCCCTTCTGGAGCTTCTTTGGTTGCATCGCCGTTCAACGCTTCGAGCGTGATGCCGTCGTTCATGGCGATGCTTTCCGGCAGGTAATGCTCGATGCTCATGAAGCGGCCGTGATAGCCGCAGGCGGCGGGTAAGCCACTTTCACTGATGGGGAAGTAGGAGCGGCTGAGGACCAGCTCGTCGAAGGTGATAGTGAAATCTGGCACGCTCGTGAAAGCTTGCCGCAGCTTCTCGCGAAACAGCGAAAACGTTTCGACTGCCTGCAGATGCCACGGAATTTGGCGAAGGAAGTGTGGTTGTTCGATAACCTTATGCACGCCGAGCAACAGCTGTTTGAACTCACGGCTTTGCTGAGCGTTGCTCATCAATTGTACGTAGAAGCGAGCCGCGCTGACGCGGTTGAAAGTGGCTGGTAGAAAAGGTCGGAGATAGGATATCAAGCTGGCAGCGGCCGGGTGCTTCGCCCGCGTGAGCAGGGCGACCACCAGCTCCAATGCGGCACGATCAACCACCAGCAAGTCGGCGAGCGGAGAAAGCCCGAGTGCAAAGGCCTGCTCGTCGAAGAAGTTGGGGAGTGGCACTTTGCCTGCCGCGACAAGACGCTCAAACACAGGCTCAAGGCTCGTGCCCAGATCAAGAAAATGAATGAAGCTGCCACCGGGCACCAAGACACGGGCCAGCTCGGAAACGGCTTGCTCCGGCTGCGGCAGAATATCAAACACACACAGCCCGAGTACCTCGGCGATGCTGGCTGTGGCGAACGGCAAGGCACTGGCGTCAGCGCGTAGGGCCTTCGCCTCCGGGAGGCTTTTCGTCAGAGCGTTCACCAACTCACTCGAAACGTCCGTGAGTGTGACACGAGAGCGCACACTCTCTGGCAGCCACCGATAAAGCTGCCCCGCGCCGCTGCCGATCTCAACGATCGGTGAGCCATCCGGAGCGTTAGCCACGAAGCGCGAAATCGCTCCCCGCACCACGGCTTCAACATTCTCCGCGAAGCCTGCGCGCTGCTGCTCGAGCACGCTTAGCCCCGCCAGATTTCGCTGTTGAGCGCGGCGGTGCTCCTGCTTCTTTCGAGTTTTTTGGGCCCGCGCTTTCATTCGCGCTTCGATATCACGGCCGATCCCGTTTCGTCAGGGGGCGGCCTCTTCTTCACGCAGCCTTGGCTCAGCTAGGTGTTTTCGGGCGATACAAGAACTCGTCCAAAGTGACCAGCGTGCGCAGGAGCTCTGGATAGTTGCCACCCGTGGCTTTGATCACGCTGGCCAGTCGCGTGACCGAGGCGTAACGCTGTTCACTCGGCGAACGGCCATAGGCGAATCGGTACAGCTGTTGAGCCATGCACTCCTGTGCCTGAACACTCACCGAAAACTTCTGGCCCAGCTCGACTGCGCCTTTGAAATCACCGATATCGCTCTGCAGAATGGTGCCCACGCCATCTACGGCCAATCCGTTCTCGGTGCTGCGATACGCACCGATCGCGTCGTAATTCTCCAGCCCGAAACCCACTGGATCGAGGAGCGCGTGGCACCCCTGACAGGCTGGATTGCTCGAATGGGCGATCGCACGATCTTTGGTGGTATTAGAAGCCGACGGCGGGATCGGAGTGTTCTTCACGTTCGGCGGAGGAGGCGGCGGATCCTGACACAAGAGACGCCGTCGAATGAACGCAGCACGACGCACTGGCGAGGTCTGATTGAAGCCTTCGAGTGCCAGAAATCCAGCCCGCGCAAAGAACCCTGCGCGTTTGGCGGAATCAAGCGTCACCGCTGTGAAGTCTGTATCGGTCGCGCCCGTTGCGCCGGTCGCGCCGTAGAACGCCGCCAGATCTGCGTTCGCGAAGCTAGCGCTACTGGTGAAGAGATCTTCAAAACCGCGCGCGCTATTCCACGCGATCTGTTCGGAGAACATGGCGAGCTCTTTGCCCATCGCTTCGCCCATCGCACTCTTCCAGGTTGGAAAAAGCATGGGATCCTTGTTGACCGCCGCTACGCGCGAAATCTGCAGCCACTGATCGTTGAAGTTGGCGACGGCTTCGTGGGCCCGCGGATCGGTGAGCAGGCGCGCAAACGCGGCTTGAATCTGCTCGGGTGTTTTCAGCTCGTCTTGTTGGGCGGCGCTCAGCAAGCCTGAATCCGGCGTTGAATTCCAAGCTAAATAGGAAAGACGGGTTGCCATTTCAAAGGACGTGGGGCGCATCATGTCCGGCTTACTGGGCACAGCTTGCCCATCCCCGAACTCCATCCGGTACCAGAAAGGGGCTGAGATCGTGAGTGAAGAAACCACCAATTCGATGCCGCGCGCGAAGGTTCGCCGGTTGCCAATGTCGAACACTGCCACAAGCTTTTCGATTTCGTCTGCGGCGAGCGGACGCCGCAACGCTTCCTGACCGAAACTCGTGATGAACTGCCGTGCGCACGCCTGATCAGGCGTCGAAGCACAGGGAACGAAAGTAGCAAGATTCGAGCTGATGCGCTTGGCGACTTGTTGAGAAGCTGTATAGGCGGATTCTGCGAGCTGGGCCGGGAACGTCAGGGTGAAAGCGTTGTTGTCAAAGCCGCGGGCTACTTCTTTCGACGGAAAAGTGCGCGCCAGATTGAGGTTGGTGCCCACGAGGTCGCGCACGGTGTTGTCGTACTCGGTCCCGGTGAGGCGGTGCATCACCACCGGCTCGTCCTGCAATTGGCTGAGGGCGGGCGGTGAATTCCCGGTTCCCGGATTCATCATCGTGAAATCGGGAACGGTGCTAGGCGTGGCGCTCGGCGTTGTTCCGGGCCCTTGGCCTGGGCGCTTGGCTTGGCCATCCAGCGAGCCTTGGCAGGAAAAAACACTCAACGATGTCGCGAAAAGAGCCGTCGTAAATCTGCGAGAATTCCACATGGCGACTTTCACCTTCATGGGCTCCCAACGGAGCCAACGCGACCGAATAGAATATTAGTGTATCGGTCGCCGAGTAGTGTGTCCAGTCACTCAGCGCTTCATGAACGTCGCGTGAGCAGCCACACGTAACGGTTATGTTCATTTCTTTTTTGGATGTAGCGATGAGTGGGATAAAGGAAAGTTATGGCAAATACATAATTAGACATCGCAATTGACAGCCGCGCTCGGGAAAAGCTATTCATAGTAAGATCAAGTTCGCGGCTCTGTCGTGATTGTTGAAAGCGCACATGAATCGATCCACCAGACCCTCCATGTCTCGCACGCTTCGGCGCCGAGTGTTTTTAACGGGCGGTGCGGGCTGTGTGATCGCTCTGCCGCTCTTCGAGTCGCTCAGCCGGGCTCAAGCTCCGTCGAGCCCCGCGCGGTTTATCGCCTACGTTCAACCGTTTTCTTGTCTGGGTGAATACTTCTGGCCAGGGATGCCAGCGTTTGACGTGAACAGCGGGCAGATAGCTGATTTCCCGTGCTCTGGGCGCACGGCGTTGAACGATCCCAATTTCCAAATGTCGCCAATCTTGAAGCCGCTCGAGGCTTTCAAGCAAGATCTGGTGGTCGTCGAAGGGCTGGAAAATGCTTTCGGCAATCATGATGCGTACTGCGCGATGCTCACGGGTATGCCGGCGATCAACCCCGTCACCGGTGGGGACGACGGCGACTTGGTTGGAGACGGAATCTCCATCGATCACGAGCTGGCTAGCCACATTGGGAAAGATACGCGCTACCCATCGCTTCAGCTCGGTGTCTTCACGGGTGATGGCACGGGTTCGAAGGGCGCGGCCTCGTGGAGCGCGGCCAGGCAAGCTGCACCACCGCAACAGATACCGCACCTAGTCTGGGAGAAGCTCTTCGCAGAGGTTGGTGGAGATCCGGCGGCGGCAGACCAAGTCAGGCAAGAAAATGCCTCGGTGTTGGACTTCGCAATCAGCCAGGCCACCTCGATTCAGGCACGCCTCGGGCAAACGGACCGTGAGCGGCTCGACCAATACCTCACAGCGTTTCGTGGCGTCGAACAAAACATTGGCAAGCTCGCTCTCGCTGGCTGTCAGAAGCCTGCTGAGCCGCTCACGTGCGACAAGGAAAATCCCACCCAATGTGAGGCCTATTTCCACCTGGATCTGATGCCGCAACTGGTGGCGGCTCAGTTTGATTTGCTCGCCATGGCGCTTGCCTGTGATCTCACACGTGTTGCGAGTTTCCAGATGTCTGTCGAGGGCAATGATCTGGTGTTCCCGTGGACGGGCAACACGGGAGGGGGCTGGCATGCGCTCTCGCACCTCGGGCCCAGCCAAGGACCTGCGAACGCGGAATGGATCAAGCAGGCCCAGGAATACGTGAAAACCGCAACCTGGAATACCGAGCAGCTCGCGCTCCTAGGGCAGCGCCTCAAGGATTTCGGAGTGTACGACAACACGCTCGTGCTCTACACGCAGACGATGGGAAATGGGCAGGTGCATCACAGTGTGAATTGCCCGAATCTCACGCTCGGCAACGTCAACGGAGCGCTCAAGCCGGGGCGGCATGTGCGTGTGGGTGATCCGGTGGAGAACACGCGGCGCATTAATGATCTATTGGTGACGGTCTTGAATGCCTTCAACGTTCCAGCCACGAGCTTCGGGTTGCCGGCGTACAATAAAGGCCCAATCACGGAAATGCTCGCGTAGGGAGTTTTGGGCTGAAAATCGCCGAACCAGTGCTGCCAGCATTTCTGAATTGGCCGCGCTCGCGCCCCCATTTGACCGCAGAGTGCTAACGCTATTGCATGACAGCCGTCGAGGGCTCGGCTAGCGTCCGCCACCATGCACATTGGCGTTGACTACTATCCCGAACACTGGCCCGAGGAATCCTGGGAAGCAACCGCTGACCAAATGCAGGCAGCAGGCTTCAACATCGTCCGGTTGGCCGAGTTTTCGTGGGTGAAGTGTGAGCCCGAGGAACGCCGCTTCGATTTTGCCTGGCTGGATGCCGCAATTGACGTGCTGGCGAGCCGCGGGATCCAAGTCATCTTGGGTACGCCCACCGGGATCATGCCGGCTTGGGTGGCAAGGAAATACCCCGAAACGTTAGCGATGAAGCCGAATGGTCAGCGCACCGTTTGGGGTGTGCGCAAGAACAACTGCTTCACTTCGGGAACCTTTCGTTTGCTCTCCGAGCGCATCACGAACGCGATGGCGGAGCACTACGCCAAAAATCGGAACGTGATCGGTTGGCAAACGGATAATGAATTCGGGAACAATGGCTGCTCTTGTCCCACCTGTCGCGCGGATTTTCACGATTGGTTGCGCGCGCGGCACAAGTCGCTCGGCGCCTTGAACGCGGCCTGGGGCACTCACTTTTGGGGCCATACCTACGGTGAGTGGGCAGAAATCCCGATCCCTGACGATATCAATTCGCACAATCCTTCTCTCCTGCTCGATTGGCAGCGTTACGGCTCCTGGTTAAATGTTCGCTTCCAGCACGACCAAGTGCGGATCCTGCGCAAGCTCTGCGGCACGCAGTTCATCACGCACAACTTCATGGGTTACCACAGCGATCTCGATTACTATGAGTTAGCGGCTGACTTGGATTTTGTGAGCTGGGACAATTATCCGGTGTGGGGTAAGCCGGAGATTTCTTACGACGCAGCGGGTGCTGCCGATGTGATGCGCGGGCTCAAACGCCAGAATTTCTGGATCATGGAGCAAACCTCCGGGCCCTCAGGCTGGGGTAAATTTGGCCGCAACGTGCGGCCAGGTGAGCTGCGAAAAGTGGCTTTCCAACAGGTCGCGCATGGTGCCGACGGCATGGTCTGGTTCCGTTGGCGCAGCTGTACGGCCGGGCGCGAGCAATATTGGCACGGGCTCTTGGGCCATGATGGCAAGCCTGGACGCCGTTACGAAGAAGCCGCCAAGACAGCCAAGGAGTTGCACGCACTCTGGAGTGAACTGGAGGGCACCAGCATTCGAGCGCGCGTCGCGATCATCTACGATTATGAAAGCATCTGGGCCACACGCTTTCAGCCGAGCTTCACCGACAACGATTGGCACCGTCACATGAAGTGCTTCCAGGCAGCGCTTTTTCGCGCTGGCATCAATGTCGATATGGTGCGGCCGGATCAAGATCTCTCTTCGTACAAGTTAGTGATCACGCCTCAGCTTTATTTGTTGCCGGATGCTGTGGCCGCACGGCTCGATGCTTTCGTGCGCGCAGGTGGTGTTTTGATCGCGAGCCTCCGAACTGGCGTGAAAGACGCGAATAGCCTCTGCCACACGCGCACACTGCCGGGCCTGCTGAGTGAAGCGCTCGGCATCCAGATTGAAGAATACGAGGGCCTAGGCACCGATTTCACGTATGCGGTGGCAGGGGCAGGGGAATTGACCGGTGACTTCACAGCTACAGGTTACGCCGATTGGATCTCCAGCACTTCTGCTGAGGTTCTAGCGAAATACGAGCCCTGGCATGTGGCAGCCTTCGCCGCCGCAACGCGCAACCGGCACGGCTCCGGCTGGGGCTATTACGTGGGTGCCAACATCCAAGAAGAAGCCTTTTTCGATGCTCTGATCGGCGACGCGGCCTCCAAGGCGGGGGTTTCGCCCGTTCTGGCTCCGCCCGCTGGGGTTGAAGCTTCGGTGCGCGAAGGCGCTGGCAAGCAACTGCTATTTTTGATCAATCATACCGAAGAGACTCAGCATGTCGCGGTGCCTGCTCATGCCACGGCGCTGCTCGGTGGCATCTACGGCGGGCAAGTTGAGCTCGGAGTGTATGGAGTCGCAGTTGTGAAGTTGGGGTAACGTGCGCAGGTTTTTTCCCTGGTTCCCCGAAGTGGCCATTGCGGAAAGGTCACTTATGCGACCTGGAGTCACTCAGGTGCGTGACAGAACATTATTCCATGGTCGTAACGAGTCGCCGGGGTCCCAGGGGAACGGCGATGGGTGAGCCGCTCGCTTCCCTGAAGGCCTTTCCGCTGGATACCTTCCCGGTCGCCGACCACATCCCGATGGCGGTACACGGTCACGGCAACAATTGGGAGCTCGTGGTGGTTACCGCCGGATCGGGTAGGCATCTTTTGGAGCACGACTCCTTCGAGATCTCCGCCGGGGATGTGTTTGTGATCCCCGCGGGGACGCTGCATGGCTATGCGGAGTGCAAGCAGCTTGGGTTGGTCAACGTGCTGTTTGACCCACGCCGTTTGTGGCTACCCGAGCAACATCTACGTCAAATTCCTGGGTATTCGGCGTTCTTCATGTTTGAGCCTGAGCTTCGGGTTCGCCACGGGTTTCAAAGTCGGCTTCAGCTCGATGCGGAGCAGCTAGTTAAGCTGTGCGGGTCCCTGGAGCGGCTGCGGACCGAGATTCGCATGAAGGCGTCTGGTTTCGAAGTTGCGAGCACAGCCATTTTTTGCGAAATGTTGGTGGGTTTGGCGCGGCTGTATACTGATATGCCCGCTGTTACCTCGCAAGCGTTGGTACGCCTGGCGGGAGTGCTCGAGTGGCTGGAGGCTCATGTTGCTGGAGTCATCAATGTTGAGGCTTTGGCCGACGTCGCGCACATGTCCCGAAAGACGCTCGAACGCTGTTTTCGAGAGTCTTTCGATATGGCGCCGATGCAGTACGTGAATGCGCTGAGGATTCGCAAAGCTGAGCAGTTCTTGCGTGACACCGATCTCAAGATCTCAGAAATTGCCCCCCGCGTTGGCGTTGAAGGTGCGAACTATTTCGCGCGGCTCTTCCGAAAGCACACCGGCGTGGAGCCACGCGCGTATCGGGCCCAATATCAGGCGTCCACGGCCGCTTGAGACCGAGGTCCCGGTCCTTTGAGCCTTAGTTAGAGCTCGCAGTTGGGCATCCCATTGGGCACGCAGATATCGCCACCGCCAGGGCCACCGTCGATTTGATTCGTTCCGAGGGAGTCGAGGATGGTGTCATCGCCATCGCCTCCCATGAGGCTGTCGTTGCCCGCGTCACCGTAAAGTGTGTCGGAGCCATCGCCGCCACTCAGCGTGTCGTTTCCAGCGCCACCGTTGAAGGTGTTGTCGCCCGCCGAGCCCGTTAACGTATCGTCGCCAGTGCCGCCAGTCACGTCCTCGACAGTGTCTTGAACGTCGTCGTTTTCCCCTTGCTCACCGTCGTCGGCGCCGGCTCCCACGGTCACGGTAAGTGGCGCTGAGCGGCCCTCGTAAGTGAGCACATCGTGGCAAGGTTTAGGATCCGATGCTTCTCCACAGTTACTACTCCCGCCATCGTAGGTATCGCTTCCGTCCAGACTCGGGCTCCGAAACGTGTCCAAGCCGGCTCCGCCATGCAGGCGGTCGTTGCCAGCGCCACCTACGATTTCGTCGTCACCATCCCCACCGAAGAACTCCACCGGCAGTGAGCTAGGAGCCGTTCCAACGAGCAGGCCGTCGGCGAAGAGATGATCGTCGCCGGGCCCCGCACTCACCAGCACCGATTCCGCACCCATGGCCTCCACGAAGCGCACCGTGCCATCGCCCATCACGAGATTGCCGGCATCCATGCCCACGCGAATTGTTTCGGCGTCGGCTGAGCCACGAAGCCAGACGGCATCCGTTCCTTCACCCAAATTGACAGTGGCAGAGGGGAGAGGTCCGCCACTGGTGCGATCAAAAACAATGGTGTCGGCGCCCGCCGAACCTGTGACCGCCAAACTCATGACACCTGTGCCGCAACTGACATCGTTGACGAAGAGTTCACTGCCTCGCACCTGAATGATCACCGTTTGGGAGATGGCCCATTCGAGAGTCAGCTTACCGGCGCTGTCAGGCCCGGCTGCGCATCCCGTGGGGGCTTGTCCCACGGAAACTCCGTCCAAGTTGATCCCCTCGTAAGCCGGATCGGTCGAAACGAGCGAACTAGGTCCACCCGCTGCACCGGCATTACCCTGCCCAGCGCTACTATTCACGGCGCCGCCGGATGCCTTCGAGCCTCCCAAAGAATTGGGGCCACCACCGGTTTTGGAATTCACGCCCGAGCCATTGCCACCTGTAGCACCGTTGGCGCTTCCGCCGGAGCCTTGTCCGATGGGGTCGACTTTGGACGAGCTGCAGGCCCCGACAACGAAGGAGGCGGCCAAGGGTAATGTCAGGAGAAAAGTTCGCATTTCAGGATTCTTTCGGTGAGCTTTAGAAGACAAAAAAGAAGCGAGGCACGTCAGTTACGCGCCTCGCTCCCGGACACTTAAGCCCGTTCAGTTGTTCAGTGGCTTAGAGTTCGCAGGTGGCTGCTGGCGTTGTGTCAGAGCCGTCACTGACACAAGCGTCTCCGTCTCCGGTGTTTCCGATCAGGATGTCATCTCCGGCGCCGCCATCGAGCGTGTCGTCGTCAGAACCGCCATCCAGGGTGTCAGCGCCGGCGTCACCGAAGAGGAAGTCAGCACCTGCGCCACCGGTCAAGGTGTCGATGCCCGGGCCACCTTCGAGCGTGTCGGCACCGGAACCACCCGTAATCGTGTCGTCGCCGTCGCCGCCGACGATGTGGTTCACGTTGACGATCTTGTTGAGTTCTGTGGATGCCGTTTCACCGACGCCGGTCGAGCAGGTTGCGCCGGCAACCGCGGAGGCACCGGTTAGCTTGGTCGCGTCCACACAGATCCGGGCCACGACCGTGGTCGCGCGGGACACGTACAGCACCTTGTCGTCGATGCCAGTGCCACCATTCATGATGTCGTCGCCACCGCCGATGTCCTCTGATACTGTCACCGCCAAAGCGGTGTACCTGGCATCGTCGCCGAAGCTCTCGTCGAAGATGTCGTCGCCGGCTTCACCGTTCATGGTGTCATTCCCAGTGTTGCCAACGAGGGTATCGTTGCCGGAGCCGCCATTGAGGATGTCGTTGCCTGGACCGCCGTGAAGCTCGTCGTTCGTGGTTGAGCCGGTGATGGTATCGTTGGCGGTGCCGCCGAGGATCACCTCGTTGTCGTTCTTGACGTTGTCTTTCTCACCGGTTCCAGCGGCAGGGTTGCCATCATCGGCAGTTCCATCAAGATCGATGGTGAGTGCCGCAACTCGCGCCGAGTAGTCGACGACGTCTGTTCCCGCTCCACCGTTGATCACGTCACCGCAGTCGGCGACGGAACCTTGGCTAAACGTGTCGTTGCCCGCCTCACCGTCCAGGATGTCCGCGTCCGACGAGCAGGTGCCGGCGAGGCCGCCCGAGATGAGGTCGTTGCCGGCTCCACCTTGGATATGGTTCGAGAACGCGTTGCCCGTGAGCGTGTCCGCGCCCGAGCCGCTGATGATATTCTCAATGTCCAGAGGTGCGGTGGCTGTGCCTGCCGAGTCGGCGCTCAACAGATCGGCTTCAGCTGTGCCTGACTGGTCGCCGGATGTGGTGACGCCATCGAGTGCTAACGTCAGAGCCGCGGTGCGCGATGAGTAATCCACCGTATCGGTACCACCGCCGCCACTCACCTTGTCGTCGCCGTCCTTAGCGGTACCAGCAGTCTTGAAGGTGTCGTTGCCGAGGCCCAGACTAATGGTATCGTTGCCATTCCCCGCTGTGACGGTGTCGTCGCCGTCACCACTGTTGATGGTGAGCGCGATCGCTGCGGGGACCACTACGACAGCCGCGAGCGCGGTACCTTTGAGGTGCGTTCCAACCAGCGTGCCACCCTGAGCAGAGAAGGTGTCATTGCCGCTGCTGGTGGCAATGTTAACGTTCTCGGCACCAGTGACTTGAACGTCAAGGGTGGTGTCACCGCTGAGCTCGAAGTAGAGAGCTGCCGGTACGGCGGCGTCCACGCCTGCCTTCCAATTGTCCGCTGAGGCCGAGCCGCGGATCGAGAAGGTGTCGCCCGTGCCGCCGCCCAGCGCCGCAATAATGCCACCCGTGGACGAAAGAATGGTGGCGCCCAACCCACCGCTCAGCGTGTCGAGCACAATCTTCTCGTTGCTAGAGCCAGACCCATTGATGGTGATTTTCTTCAGATCGGTCGGCTTGAGTGCGACGCCCGCCGTACTGACGCACGAGTAGCCGTTGACTGTCAAAATCCCATTGACCATCCCGACAACCACGGTGGGTGTGGACATGGTGATCACCATGTTCTTGGTGGTTGAGTTGTAGAGCGAAGTGCCCGCTGTCGAACACGTCGGAACTGCCACACCCAGAGCGGCCGCGCTCTCGCTGACGTTCTCTTCAGCCATTGAGCCAATCTCGGAGGCGCCACAGCCAGCAAGAGCGATCGGTGAGAGGGTACCTAAAGTGAAAATCAGGGTTTTGAGGATGCGAGTCTTGGGTAACATGTTTCTATCTCCGCTTGATGTGCGTCTCGAGAAAAGGCGAGCGCCACGTGAACAATCATTGCCCTCTGTTAGCTCCGACCTCATGTCGAAGGATCCAGCGGTACCAGCAGCGAACGGGTTTCGAGTTCACGCCTTTAAACTGAAAGGAGCGAAGGTGCGGGAATGCAGAGTGGCTGTCCGATGTTGGCGGGCAAACTGAAGCCAGTCGCAGGATTCTTTTTGAAATGGGCAGCCAAACTCCGTGTTTGCCGCACTGGAGCTGAGTACTGACATTGACTTCAACTGAGCAGAAGTGTGTGTCCGAAGCTTCGTTAGTCCTCCACTTCGACTTGGTCGATTTTGAGAATCTGAAGCTGGATGGCTTGAGCCGGATAGTTACGAATCGTTATGGGGCGCGCGGGAGTCCGCCTCGGCAACTTTCTTTTTTCGCTGGAATATGATGGCCTCGGAATAATGACTAGGAGTTTCGGGGCGTTAGCCAAGCGGGCGCAGGCCCAACGTGTGATGCGGTGCGTCGCGCTTATTTATTCGGTGTTTTGTGGTACGCCAAGGCGCTTACCGTCCGAGGTCCCATGAACATTGCAACGTTCTCCTCCTCTTGTGCCGCGCTGTTCTTGCTCAACCTGGCTTGCGGCTGCGGCGACGCCGTTGTCGGCACTGCCCGTCGTGGCACCTCGGCGAACGGGGCGCTCCCCGAGGCTGCCGCTGGCCGGGATGCGGGTTCTGGCGGAATGGCAACGGGCGGGAAGACCAACATCTCAGTACCGATCAACCTGCTCGGAGGAGCTGGCGGCGGAGTCGCCGCTGCAGGTTCTCCTGCGACGGTCATGTTCGGTGACGCGATGTCCGTTGGAGGCAGTGGTGGGGCGCCGAGTAGTAGTGGTGGCGGGCTCAGCGTGGCCGGTGGAGCTGTGGGAGTTCCCGCAGCAGGTGGAAGCGCAGGTGCGTTGCCACCGCCTGATCTGAGTGGCATCACGACAGGGGAACAAGGGTGCGGTGCCAACGGTTGTCAGGGAATGGTGGGCAAGGGTACAGCCGGGACGGTGCTCCGGGAGTACTGGCTCAATGTGTCTGCCAATATCGACGAGGTGTCGGCGTTCACGGCTTTCGCAATCGGAAAGTTTCCCGCTGGGGCAAGCGGCTCGACGCAGCTCACCAGCCTGCAATCAGTGAGCTGGTTGGACGGTGCTATCTCATCCAATTGGGCCGCCAAGTTTGGAGAACGGATTCGCGGTTTCATTAAAGCGCCTGCCACGGGGGATTATGTGTTTTGGGTGGCTGGGGACAATGAATGCCAGTTTTGGCTCAGTAGCGATGAACTTCCAACCCACGCCAAGCTCATCGCGATGATTGCTCCTTACTCACCGATCGGCAATTTCACCGGCGAGGAGCAGAAGTCGGTGCCCATAGCATTGGAGGCGGGGAAGCTCTATTACCTCGATTTCTTTCACCGCGAGAATCTGGGCGATACCCACGCGGTGGTACGTTGGAGCCGGCCCGGCGAATCAACATTGACCCCGGGAGAGATAGTTCCTGGAAGCGCGCTCGTAACAGCAGTGCCGCAGTAGCCAACGTCCCGGTAGCGCACCAGCGTGCCGTACCAGCGCATCAGCGGAGCGTACCAGCGTTAAGGTGTGGTGGTTGAAGCCGCCGTGAGGATGCAGCCGGCGTAGGCTAAGATTTGGAGCGTGCAATTCTGGGGTTCGCCCTCACCTTGCGCATTGCACATAAAGGGGGAATTCTGTGCGCAGCCGAGGTAGGCCTGCCACTCATCCGTACAGGATGGTGCAGCGCTACCGTAGAGCGAACAACCCAGCGAACAATCCGAGCGGCTGCCATTGTTCGCACAGAACGTGGCATCTCGAAGCTTGCAGTAGCCCGAGCAAGGCTTCTCTAACGCTGGATTCATCGAGTTATTGAGCACGCACACCAGTTGGTTGACCTCGGCGCCTTCGCAGCCAGCAAAATCAGCCTCGCCCTGGCCGTTGCAATAGGCGGGTGAATTGGCGCTGCAAGAGAAGTAATTTTCAGATGTGCCGCTACAAGCGGGCAAGGTCGCGAAGAGCCGACAACCCGTAATGCAGCCGGCAAGGTCGTCTTCGTTTGGGCAATTGGCCGCTACCTGACGTTTGCACAAGGAGTCGCAGTTGTTCGCCACTTGTGGCGGAACTGGAATGATGCCGGGTGAGCCGCCCGCGGATGAGCCGCCATTCGAGACCGCACCGCCCGCGGATGAGCTGGCGCCAGAACCCGGATTGACACCTGGCTTGCCATCCGTCGTTAGCTTGCCACCGGAGGCATTACCACCGGTGGCCGCTTTCCCGCCGGTTGCAGAACTGGCACCTCCGCTGCTGCTCGCGAGCGTGGACCCGAGCTCAAGCTCGCTCACTCCTCCGCAGGCAAGCAAGAGCGCGCTGACCGAAATGGCCTGAGGAATAGCTCTGAATGAACTCCGCATACGCCGTTTGTAACAGAAAACAAGCATGAGCCAAAGAGCGGGCAGCAGTCGTGGAGCTTCTGCAGCGCGCCCGCGTAGAGGTTGAGCACCCCCAAGTGCTCCCAAACTTGTCCGTGACCTCCCTCTCAAGTCGAATGAGATAGTAAGCATGCTTACTATCCTCCAAGGAACGAAAATGGCCGCTCGTCTCGTCTCGTCTCGTCTCGTCTCGTCTCGTCTCGTCTCGTCTCGTCTCGTCTCGTCTCGTCTCGTCTCGTCTCGTCTTTTTGCCCCTCACGTAGCGACCCGGCAGCTACGGGGCGATGCTTGGGAGGGGCGGCTGGCGCGTTTCGCGGCAGCGGGGAGGGCATCAACATCAGCCTAAGCTCGACGCTGACGGCGTTTTGCGCCCGCCGTTTCGCCAGGGAGTGCCCGTCGGGTATTCCATGGGGAGCCCGGAAAGATTGACTCCGAGCAGCAAGGTTTCGAGGTCGCGAGCACTGGCGGGACGCTCAGCTGCCCGCTTGGCGAGGCAGGCCATCACAGCATGATCGAGCGTTTGCGGAATATCGAGATCCGGTCGTCGTTCGCGCATGCTCGGGGGGACAGCGCGCTGGTGCAATTCGAGGAGATCGCGACGATGCCGAGTTTGAATGGGCAACTCGCCCGTGAGTGCTTCGTACATCAGCACCCCAAGCGCGTAGAGATCGGTGCGGGGCTCCACGGGGGCGCCAATGCACTGTTCGGGTGACATGTATTCGGGAGTGCCGAGCGTGTAGCCGTGTTCGGTCAGCGTTTCGGCTTCAGCGAACTTGCTCATGCCAAAGTCCAAGATTTTGGCGGTGTCGTCTTCGCAGATGAAGACGTTGGCTGGCTTGAGATCACGGTGAATCACGCCCAGCTGATGTGCCGCGCTGAGGGCACGACAGACTTGCACAAAAAGCGGCACTGCGAAGGCAGGTGTGAGCGGCCCCCGCCGTTGGAGGCGTTCCGAGACACTGACACCCCGCAAGAGCTCCATCACCACGTAGATGGAGCCATCTGGCATCTGATCGAGATCGAGCGTGCGCAACACATTCGGGTGCTTGATTGAAACTTGAATTTGCGCTTCACGCCGCAAGCGCGCAATCTCCGAAGCATCCACGGCAGCCGCACCGCGTAGCACTTTGATAGCCACGCGCGACCCCAAGGCGAGGTGCTCGGCTGCGTAGACCGCGCCGATCCCGCCCGAGCCAATTCGCCTCAAGATCCGGTATTTCCCGCCGAGTGTTGCGCCGCTCAGATCGCCCGCATGATCGTTGGTTTGGCCGCGAAGCTCGAGCCCGCGTTCCAAGGCAGAGATCCTGTTTTGCTCGAACGTGCGGATCACTTGCTGGTCAGCGACTTTGTCGGAGAGGAAGCCTGCTACAGCTCCCAACCCGCCCCCAATCAACACGCCGATCAAGACGGCCACCCAGCTTTGCGAGAGGGCGAGCGCCACTCCGCAGATCGCAGCGCCGATGAGCGCTGCCCAAGGCAAGTTTTTTTTGCGTTGAAAGCTGTAGTGAATCGAATACTTGCAGCAGGCATCGCCACGTGAAAGGCAGGATATGTCTTCGACGGAGGCTTCCTCTAAACCCCAAATTCTCGGGATGCTTGCGAATTCAGCTCTGCGCGCGAGACACAACAGACGATCGCTCTGGCTCGTTTCGACTTCGGGTCGAGGTGTGTATTGGATCTCGAGGTGCCCGGGGCTCATGGTTTCGCAGCTGAAAGTTCCAGCGCGGTTGGTCTCGGCGGCGTTCGTGGTGAGGAATCGGAACGCGTCTTCAGGGGTCGCCGCGATTCGCAGCATTCGCACGTAGCTGCCTAAGATTTCGGGGTGCACCATCCAGGGCCCGCAGGAGCCGATCGCCTCTTCGCCGAGTGCCGCAGCCAAGGAACGCAGGCCGCGCTGCATGGCGGCCACGGAGATCCAACGGGTTTCATCCTCCAGCACACCCGAGGGCAAGCCAGCCGTAGAAAGCAGGGCTTTCACTGCGCCTTCGCCACGCTCTTCGCGCAGCCGCAGCAGGTAGGGCTTTAAGTGGCTCGCCCGGATTTCCTCTTTGCCACCTCCAGGAGGTGGAAAGGTGCTCTCTTCTTCTTTGTCTTTGCGCGGCAAACTGCGTTCTCCTTCGAGCCGCTCCCGCATGAGAGCGTGGGCGATGCCGGCTAGGGTAACTCCGAAGTTCGGGGAGTGGGGCCCCGGAGCGCAGCTGCCGCTAAAATACAAAGCACCGGGCTGATAACGAGGTGATAGCGATCATCGCCGAAGAACACCGCGTGGACGAGCGCGGTGCTCAGGATCATCCCAAAGAGGTAGCGACCGACCGGCCCGATCTCTGGTTGCCCTGGCAGACGGAGGAGTGCGAGCAGCGCAGGCAACAGGGCAAATGGCCAAAACGGATGAAAATCATCAACCAGAGCGAAGGCTCCGCCGAGCACGAACGTGAGCAGCAGCACGCCCTGCGTGACTGCAGGCCGGCGCCAGTGTGGGATGCGCGCCGACTTTAGGAAACAGGGCAAGAGCGGCCCGAGCCCGACAATGCTGAACGCGGAGGCCCAGAGCAGCATCCCGTGAAATCGGGTCAGCCAGGCGCGTGCCTGGGCGCGCAGTGTTTCATTCCAGCGGGTGGGATCCGCTTCATGAAGATATTCCACGATGAAGCTTTCGTGATTGAAGGTTTGGCGTAGCTTATCCGGCATGAGGCCCAGCCAATGCAGTGGCGATTTCATAATCGTGGCGATCCCAACGTTCGCCCAACAACGGTCTTGTTGGACCTGACCGGTCACGACTTCGCAACCGTCTCGGGCGTGCAGCGTGCGGAAGCGGCCATCTTCGGTGAGCGCACCGATAGCCAGATTCCAGCCGCCGTTGGTCGAGACGAGCGTGCAACCGTCCATGCGGACGCAGTTGCGAATCGTCCAGGGGGCAACCACGAGAAGTGCTAGGACACAGGTGACCAGCAATCTGGCAAAAGCAAGGATTTTTGGCCTAAAATTCACCAGGAGCGCCAGCGGCAGAATGAAGAGTGACGTGGGACGTACAAGCGTTGCCAACCCCAGGCTAACTCCGTGGAGCGCCGCGCCGCCGAACGAGCCCCGGCTTCGAATCAGGAGCCAGGCTGCTAACAGCAGCAGGAAGCTGGCTAGACCTTCGGTCATCACCGCGGCGGTGTACGCCACCAGGCCAGGATGTAGCGCGACCAGAACACCCGCCACGTACGACCGGCGCGTCGAGAGGAAAGCCCGAGCGATCCGAAAAGATAAAACTACGGTTAACGCCCCAAGCAGCGCGTTGGCGAGCGGTGCGATCTCGAGCCCACTGCCGAAAATACGGTAAATGCCCCCAAGAAAGCCACTGTATCCAACAGGGTAGTGGGCCCAAGGCTTCCAGACCGTCACCCCCTGAAGCAGCGCGTCTTCCGAATAGCCTTGACCCTGAGCGATGCGCTGGGCGCCGAAATGGTAATAGTGGCCATCCCAAACGGGTTCGCGCGCGAGCCACAGCGCCGCAACCGCACGTATGAGGAACGCGCCCAGACCCAGTGCGATGCTGAAGTTGATGTCCGGCGACCGGGCAGCAGGCGCGGCTTCCTTCATACTGATGAGGGGCGCTCGGTCGATTTTCGCCAGTGGCGCATGCGCTGTAAGTAAGTGCGGGTTACCTGCGTGCTATCGAGCTTGAGATACTGGGCAAATTGCTGCACAAATCCGCGTGTGTAGACGAGCGCCGGCAGCGCGGGAAAGTCTTCGGCCTCGATCGCATACAAATGCGAACCACTGATCTTGGTGTGTGCCGCGATGTCTTCAATTTCCACTCCCAACGATTCGCGGACTTTTCGCAAGATGGCTCCTGAGAATTCGGTCTCAGCGCTGATTTCTCGTGCCAATTCCTCACGCAGCATGGCGCGTTCTGCTTCCAGCGCGCGTGAGTGCGCGGGGTCGCGCGGCGCCACTGCGTCTTCCGTCTCTGGGAAGGTGGAGAGATCATACGCTCGGCGCCGGACGGGATCGAGCAGCGTGTCGTGGGCTTCTTCCGTCTGGGCCTGCGCCAGACGGAGACCTTTTTCGTCCAACAGCGAGGTGAGGGGTAGGCTCTTTGGCTGGTAGATGCCCTTTTGGCGTTTGTAGGCGCGTCGCAACTCTTCATCCGTGGCGCCGCGCGGAACGCCAAGCACTTCGTACAGCGTTGGATCCGAAGGGTAAATCTTGATCGGCGGATCCTGGCGATGGCTATCGCGGCTCGCTGCGAGCGCTAAGGTTCTACGTGCGATGCGTTCGATATTGCGCGCGCTCTTCGAAGCTGGGCTATCGATCAGGAGCGGGCGCCGGCGTGAGATGCTGAGCCAAACCGAGTCGTCTTGTTCGATTTGCCCGACGTAGTCAATATCGCAACCGAGATAACGGCGTGCGACTTCGCACATGTTGGGCCCGAGATCTCCATCTGCGCGAAGCTTCACGTTGTTCACCACGAGACGCGGTTTGAGCTTGGCTAATTCAAGCGCGGCCAGTTCGGCAACGCTCGAATCGTAGCGCGCGATTCCGTACACGAGCTCGCGCGGTGAGGGGAGCGGAGGCAGCTCATTTTGCGCTCTTTCCAGCATGCGCATGCGGAAACGATCACGCACCAGCGCGCGCCGCAGGCTCCGGAGGAAGAGCGCGCGGATAAAGCGAAACGTTGCTTCGACGCTGGGGGGCTCGGGAGAGCTCACGAGCAGCATGAAATCAGCCCCGAGCGCTAGGTCAACACTGGACGGCAGTGTTCCTGCACCCAGATCCAGGAGCACGTAGTCGGCGTCCAATTGGCGCAGGCGGCTAGCCCACCTTGGTTTCCTTCCAGGGCGAAGGGGCGCGATCGAACCCACCGTGTAGATTTGCGGGAGGAGCATCAGCCCTGGCACGGGTGTTGGGAAGGTGCGGAGTTCGAACTCGTCCAAATCCTCTCGCGACCTGGGCGCCATGGGTAGCTCCATGTCGAGCATGGTGTGAAGCTCTGCCCCGGCGGGATCCGCGTCGACCAATACGACCTTGCGCCCGAGTTGCGCCAGGTAAACGGCAAGGTTGACCGCCAACACGCTTTTGCCCACACCTCCGCGTCCGCCGCCGACGGCGATCACGTGACGAACACCCCGCTGCACGGGGCCGCGTGGCTCATCAGGTGGGAGGCTGGGAAAACTCGGGAAGGTCACGGGTGGGTTGTTCTGGCTCTGGGCCAAGGTTAGGCTCCAGCCCGATGTCCGACTGGCGCAGGCTGGCAGCCTTTTTTTCCCTTATCCTTTTGAATTGCAAGCTGGTCGGTTGCCGTTCGCCAAATCAGGGCGCTGGAGGCGCTGCCTCTGGCCAAGAAGCGGCCTCCCCTGAGGTGTCGTTGCCGGGAGTGGACACCTCGGCGTTGACGGGCCGTGAGCGTCGACAATGGTCCGGGCACGTGGCGGCGCTTCAAGCCCCCTGTGAAAGCGTCAAGCTCAGCTTAGCTCAATGTGTCAAAGACAGTGCAGCCTGTGCCGCATGTTTGCCTGCCGCCAAATATGTGATGAGCCAAGTGCGGGCTGGGCTCACGACTTCTCAAGTTGAAAATGGCTACCGCGCACGATTTGCTGCGGATGGCGTGCGGGCTATCGACGTCTCAGGTTCTCCTTTTAAAGGCCCCGAAGACGCGAGTGTGGTGATTGTGGAGTTTGCGGATTTTGAGTGCCCCGCCTGTCAGATGGCTGCTCCCATCGTGGATGAGGTGGTGGCTAAGCACAGTGCTGACCTCAAATTCGTGTATAAAAACTTCCCGTTGCCGATCCATCCCAATTCAGAAATGGCTGCACGAAGCTCTGTTGCCGCAGGGCGTCAGGGGAAGTTCTGGGAAATGCACGATGCGCTTTTTAAGCATGGTGCACCGCTCGATAGGGCAGCCCTCGATGGCATCGCGCGTGAGCTCGGCTTGAACGCCAAGGCCTTCAGCGCTGATCTCGAAAGCGAAGCGGTTGCGGATCTGGTCAACCAGGATCGCAAGCTAGGGGAAGCTATAGAGTTGAAGGGCACACCTTCGATATTCATTAATGGGCGTAGGTTTGAATCAACTGCAGGCTTCAAGGAGGATCTGGCTGCCTGGGTTGAGCTTGAGCTTGAGCTGCAAAAGGATCACGCCAAAAAGCCTGCCGCGCCCAAAGAGAAGGCTGGTTCAGGCGGAGCTGTTCTCCACAAGTGAATAGGGCTGATGCGATCGGGTTCTGAGGGGCGAGGGTGTTT
>JBBSBI010000056.1:0-27226 GCA_038251425.1 Polyangiales bacterium | reverse complement strand
GCGGCTGTTCATGCGTTTCCCTTCGCCAGCTGCCAGGATGAGTGCTGCGATCTGCGTCATAAGTCGGACTCGATTTGTGCCATGGATGGGCTGCGCGGCAGCGGAGTGGTCTGTTCTGGGAGCTGGCGGGTGGGAACCCGGAATAACTCATGCCCCAATTTCCCAACACTCTTGTCCAGGTACACAATCACGGCCTCTCCGGGCACCAGGGTGTCGCTGCGCGCACGGCGGTTGACCCGTTCGATCAGGCCGTCGCTCATCTTGTAGCGCCGCGCGATACTCGCGAGGGTGTCGGCCGGCTTGGCTGCTATCACCACGCGCCGGCGGCCTTTTTGGGCCTCGTATTGGTCGTAAAATTCGGCTGTTCCCGCGGTGATAGGGCTGACCTCGGCATCCCTCAAGAATCTCACACGGCTCGGCGGAGTGCCTTTCTTGATGAACACTTGGAGCACCATCTTGGGCTGCAGCCGTGCTGTTTCATCAAGAGCATTCCAAGCCATCAGTTCGTCGGTGGAGGTTTCAAAAGCACGAGCGATATCGGCCAAGCTTTCGTCTCCGCGCACCGGATAGAAAACGCGTTCCCGCGTCAGATAGGTGAATGCCCGCGGCGTCACGACAACGCGCGAAACTTCAGGAGCTTGGCTCACAACCGCATTCGCTTTCGGGAGCTGGAGCACGTCTCCAACGTTCACCTCGTCATTCGCAGCAACCCCGTTGGCCGCCTTGAGCTCAACCAAATTGACGTTGCGTGCGGCAGCGATCGAGGCGGCGGTCTCTCCGAGCTTGACGCTGACCGTCGACGGCAGAGTGCCTTCCTTCTTGTTGCCCAACTTCTGGTGAACGCGCTCACCCGTTCCGAGCGGCACGTGCAAGGGCCACCAACGTTGAAATTTTGCGCTCAAAGGCGGCAATTTTCCTGCGACATACTGTGGATTCAGGTCGGCTAGCGCTTGAGAGGAAACACCCGCCACAAACGCGATCTGTTTGAAGCTCGTTCCACCCGCGACGCGCACGGTCTCGTACTGCTCCGCAGGGTCGAAATCTGCCGGGTTCAGGCCGAAAGCTTCGGGATTGTTCATCACGATACTCATGGCCACGATCTTGGGTACGTAGAGCGTCGTCTCCCACGGCAAGCCACCTTCGTAGCGTGAGAGCTCCCAATAATCATTGCAGTTGAACTTGGAAATCGCCTCGCCCAGAGCACCCAAGCCCATATTGTAGGCGGCCATCGCAAGCTCCCAATTGCCGAACCGTTGCTTGAGATCGCCCAGATACTTGATCGCGGCGAGCGTGGACTTCTCCGGATCAAGCCGTTCATCCACGTACCGGTCAATGCTCAGCCCGTAATGGATGCCCGAAGCCGGCATGAATTGCCACAGGCCCGCCGCGCCAACATGTGAACGGATCTTCGGATTATGCCCACTTTCAATCAAGCTCAACCAGAGAATATCCGTGGGCAAATTCGCTTTGAGCACACGGCTTCGAAGCCACGACGAATAGCGTCCGCTCCGTTTGGCGAACACCTGAATGATGGCTTGCCCACGCGGATCATCACGGTAAAATCGAAGATAGCGCACCACCCGTTCATCCAAACGCGTCGGAAAATTGGGCATAGCAACACCCCGCAACCAGGCTTCCTCAGCGCCCGGAAAAACATCGCGCAGAAGCGGCGCGCCCGGCGGCGCGTGAACGGCCTCTTCTCTTTCAAGCCCAAAATCAAAGCCTGGCTTAACGCCGAGCAGCGGCTCTGGAAAGAGCGAACGATCCGCTTCGAGCAAAGCACGAAGCTCAGGATCGGAGGTTTCATCCAGACTGACGCCATGAGCTTCGAAAGGGATCTCTTCGGGACCTGGAACACGCGAACTAGATGGCTCCGCCTGCGCCTCCGGCTCGTCCACAGTCGTGGCAGTGGTGGCGTTCGCAGTGGTGGCGTTCGCAGTCGTGGCTTCCGCGGTCGGAGCCACTGCACTCGTGACCACCTCCGCCGTTCGCACCCCTCGCCCCTTGCCAGGCTGAAAGGAGCCGCTCGCCTGATCAGCAGATGCAGGCCGATTCGCGCACAAAAGCACCCCCAAGAGCCACCACGGCCGAAGGCCTCCCCTGCCAAACCGCCGAAAGAGCATGCCAAGCTATAGGTAGCCCGGCCCAAACTAGCGGTCAAATATGCGGCAGTTTCGCTGTGGCTTGATCAATAAGGGCGAATTGTGGGACCTCGCAGACATGCCCACCCCCACCCGCATTGAATACGACACCTTCGGCGAAGTTCACGTCCCCGCGGCGCAGCTCTGGGGCGCTCAGACACAACGCAGCTTGGAGAACTTCAAGATCTCCAAAGAACGCATGCCCGATGAATTGATCGCGGCTCTGGCGCTGGTGAAAAAGGCGGCCGCCATCGTCAACATCGAGCTCAAGATGGTGGACGAGAAAGTGGGCAACGCTATTTGTGCTGCGGCTGACGAAGTGTTAGCCGGCAAACACCCTACTGAATTCCCCTTGGTCGTGTGGCAAACGGGCAGCGGCACGCAAAGCAACATGAACATGAACGAAGTGCTCGCCAACCGCGCGAGTGAATTGCTCGGCGGTGAACGCGGCGAGAAGCGCCTGGTGCACCCGAACGACCACGTGAATCGCGGCCAATCCTCGAATGACGTCTTCCCCGCGGCCATGACGATGGCCTGTGTCGGCGCGCTCAAGCTCCGGGTGCTGCCGGCACTTGGCGCCCTGCGGGATGTTCTGGCGCAAAAATCAGCTGCTTTTTCCGACGTGGTGAAGATTGGACGCACGCACCTGATGGACGCGACACCCCTCACTTTGGGCCAGGAAATGAGCGGCTGGGTGGCGCAGCTCGATCACGGAAAGGCGCATGTCGAGTCTTGTATGCCGCACCTCACGGAGCTGGCGCTGGGAGGCACGGCAGTCGGGACAGGGCTCAATGCGCACCCGAAGTTTGCGGTGATGGTAGCCAAGACTTTGAGCGAGTTGAGTGGCTTTCCGATTGTCACTGCCCCCAACAAGTTCGAGTCTCTCGCGGCTCATGACGCGATTGTGTTCGCCCACGGCGCCCTCAAAACAGTCGCCGCTTCCTTGATGAAGATTGCCAACGACGTGCGTTGGCTCGCTTCGGGACCGCGCTCAGGTATCGGCGAGCTCACCATTCCGGAGAACGAACCTGGCAGCTCCATCATGCCCGGCAAAGTGAACCCCACTCAATCCGAAGCGCTCACGATGGCGTGCGCGCAAGTGATGGGCAATGATGTTGCGATCAACATCGGCGGTGCCAGCGGCAATTTTGAACTGAATGTTTTCAAACCCGTCATCGTTCACAATTTCTTGCAAAGCGCGCGCCTGATCGCTGACGGCGCGGACAGCTTTCGCGAGAATTGCGCGATCGGCATCGAGCCGAATCGAGCCCAAATCCAGGCCCATTTGGAGCGCTCACTCATGCTGGTGACCGCACTCAATCCGCACATCGGCTATGACGCCTCCGCCAAGATCGCAAAAAAGGCGCATAAAGAAGGCACTACCCTGAAGCAAGCCGCGCTCGCGCTCGGCCTGGTCACGGCGGAGGATTTTGAGCGCTGGGTGCGACCCGAGGAAATGACGGGGACCCTGCGCGAGGGCTGAGGGTTCAAAAAGAAGTCCGGTCAGCTTTTATGATTGACTTCGCGCATAACTATATGCAAGGTTCCGGTCATAAACGTGAAGGTTCCGTTGCACGTCGTTCTGGCTCGCCGCGAGCGTTTAGCTCAAATGTTGCGGGAGCATTCGTATCTCCCGCTCTCGGAAGTTTGTGAACGCTTAGGCGTGAGCGAAGCGACTGCGCGACGTGATTTGGCGGCACTTGAGCGCGAGCAGGCCATCACGCGCACCCGCGGCGGAGCCATCTCAGAATACAATCGCAGGTTCCCTTCATTTCGAGATCGCTTAGAGCTCGGTGCTGCGGTTAAACAACGCCTCGCGGCGGCTGCCTGTAAGCAGATCCGGTCGGGGCAAGTGGTATGGTTAGACGGCGGAACGACTTGTTATGCGCTGGCTCAAACGCTTTTGACGGCCGCGCCTACTGCGCTCACTGTCGTTACCAATAATTTACCGGCTGCTGAGTTGCTGGCGGACCACGAACAGATTGCTGTGCATCTCTTGGGCGGTCAGTATTTTCGACGCAGTTCAATCCTGGCAGGAGCCAACTCGCTTTCAGCGGTTAAGTCGTGGCGGTTTGACCTGGCTTTCTTAGGCGCCGAGGGCCTCACTCACGAAGGGCTTTGGAATTCCGTGGTTGACGTGGTGGCCCTGCAGCGCGCGATCATTCAACGCGCGGATGAGGCGATCGTTTGCTTGGATGCCGCCAAGGTTGGACACCGCGCAGCGGAATTCTTACTGCCGCTTGCGGAGATCCAGCATCTGCTCACGGATGCTCTGCCGGTAACGCTGTCAGCAGCAGGCGTGAAGATCCCAAAAAAGGCACTTTTAGCCGCATGATCGCAGGATCGCGTGAAACTCAGATTTTCTCAGCTCAACGAGACGAACAGGAGACAGACAGTGAACCAAAACCCCAAATCTCAGCGCCCGTACCCGACGTGGGATGATGCCCACGCTTCCAAGCTCAGCCCAGTCGAGAGGCTCGTGTATCGCTCGAATCTTTTGGGTTCGGACCAGCGAGTCACGAACACCGGTGGCGGCAATACCTCCGCGAAGCTGAGCGAGAAGGATCCGATCTCCAACGAGGATGTCGAGGTGCTCTGGGTCAAAGGCTCGGGTGGTGACCTCCGAACCTCAAAACAGGATGGTTTTGCATCGCTCTATCAGAAGCGCGTCATGAGCTTGCAGGACGTCTATGCACGCTTCCCTAGCCGGGGCGTGAAAAGTGAGGCGGAAGATAAAATGGTCGACATGTACAAACATTCGACCTTCAACCTGAATCCGCGCGCAGCGTCGATCGATACGCCGCTGCATTCGTTTGTGCCCCAAAAGCACGTCGACCACATGCACCCGAATTCGGTGATTGCAGTGGCGGCCTGCAGGGATCGCGAAAAGCTCACCGAGACGGTATTTGGTGGCGAGCTCACCTACATGAATTGGCTGCGCCCGGGCTTTGAGCTCGGATTGGAGCTCCAGGAAATCTGCAAGAAGAGCCCCAAATCCAAGGGCGCCATCATGGGTCAACACGGCGTCATCAATTGGGCGCCGGACGACAAGGCTTGTTACGAGCTCACGATTTCGCTGATTGAAAAGGCCGACGCTTACATCGCCCAGTGCGACAAGGGCGAGAATACCTTTGGGGGACAGAAGATTGCCTCCCTCCCTGAGGCGGACCGAGAGCGTGTGTTGGCGGAAGTACTGCCCTTCATTCGCGGGCAGATCACGTTCCAAGCTGAACGCTTGATTGGCACCGTCCAAAGCGACGAAGCCATGCTGCGGTTCGTGAACTCTAAAGATGCGCCCCGTCTCGCCGCTCTCGGCACCAGCTGCCCCGATCATTTCTTGCGCACCAAGATCAAGCCTCTGTATCTGGATTGGGACCCGGCGAAGGAAGACGTGGCGGCGCTGAAGCTGAAGCTCACGGACGGCCTGGCTGCCTATCGCCAGGGCTACAAGGCCTACTACGAACGCTGCAAACGAGCCGATTCTCCGGCCATGCGCAATCCCAATCCGTCGGTTGTGTTGATCCCGGGTTGCGGCATGATCGCTTGGGGGAAGACCAAATCAGAGAGCCGGGTCACCGCTGAATTCTACAACTGCGCGGTCGAAGTGATGCGTGGCGCCGAAGCCATCAGCGAATACGTGGCGTTGCCCGAACAAGAAGCGTTCGATATCGAATATTGGGCCCTGGAAGAGGCGAAGCTCCGTCGCATGCCGGCTGAAGCAGAGCTTTCTCGGCAAGTTATCGCCGTGGTCGGAGCCGGCAATGGCATTGGCAAGCAGGTGGCGATTCGTTTGATGAAAGAAGGCGCTACAGTAGCCTGTATCGATCGCGATCTGGCGGCTGCGAAAGTGGCGGCTGCGGAGCTTGAGCGCGTGTATGGAGTTGGTATCGGGGTTGCGGGCACCGGTATCTCCGGCGCGGGCCCGGTGGTGGCCCTCTCCGCGGACATCACTCAGCGTGAAAGCATTCGCACGGCCCTAGCGCAGGTTGTCTTGGCCTATGGCGGTATCGATACTGTGGTCGTCACCGCCGGGATCTTCGTTCCACCCGACAAAACGGGCCATATTGAAGATGAGAAATGGGCCCTCACCTATGCCATCAACGTGACGGGGCCGTACCTCGTCGCCGACGAAGCCAGCGCGATTTGGAAAGCCCAAGGCACGCCTGGCAACTTCGTGATCACCACGTCAGTCAATGCGGCAGTCGCCAAGAAGGGCAGCGTGGCGTACGACACCTCGAAAGCTGCAGCGAATCACTTGGTCCGTGAGCTGGCGGTCGAATTAGCACCGCTCATACGCGTCAATGCGGTGGCTCCAGCGACTGTTGTCAAAGGCAGCACCATGTTTCCGCGCGACCGAGTGCTCTCATCGCTGGCTAAATACAGCATTGCTCACAGTGAAGCCGAAACAACAGAGAGCCTGCGCGACAAGCTGGCTCAATTCTATGCCGATCGCACACTCTTGAAGCAGCCCATCACTCCCGAAGATCAAGCTGAAGCAGTGTTTCTCTTGGTCTCCAATCGCCTCCCGCGCACCACCGGCCAGGTCATCAACGTGGATGGCGGCCTCGTGGATGCGTTTCTGCGCTGAGCTCGGTCCCCGCCGCTCTCGTCAGAGCCGGGACAGGAACACGCCAATTTCGTTGAGCGGAGAGCTTCGACTCACGGCATTGGCGCGCACCGCGGCTCCCGGCATGCCGTAGACCACCGCGGTTGATTCGCTCTCGGCAATCACAATTCCACCTTTGTCGAGAATCGCTTGGGCACCGAGCGTCCCATCATCGCCCATGCCGGTCAGGATCACTCCGACCGCACGCGAGCCTGCGACGTTGGCCACACTGGTGAAGAGTTTGTCGGCACTTGGCACGTAGCGATCCCCCTCATCCGGTGGGGAGACTTTGATTCTAAGCTGGCCCCCCGTCGCCATTTCTAGCTGCATGCAGCGCCGCCCGGGGCACACGAAGCCCACGGCTTGCGCAACGAGGTCCCCATCCTGGGCTTCGCTCACAGAAACGGCGCTCTGCCGATCGAGCCGCTCCGCAAACGTGCGCGTGAATTTATCGGGCATGTGCTGCGCCACCAAGAACGTATTCTTGGAAGTGGCCGGCAGCTGAGCAAAGATCTCCATCAGCGCCGTGGGGCCGCCGGTGGAAGAAGCGATCGCAATCACATAGCGAGGGGGTGGCCCAGCAACGGGGCGCACAGGCTTTGCGTTCGTTCCACCGGGCTGCTGTGCCCATGCTTTCGGCCGCAGCACTTGGCTGGAACGGACGCTGCGAGCGAGCAGCACTTTCCGCAACAGATCCTCGCGGATACCCGAGAAATCAGTATCAACTCGACGATCGGGCTTGGTCACAAAATCAAGCGCGCCGAGCTCAAGCGCCTTAAAAACATTCTCTTTCTGGCTGTAGCTGGAAACAACCACCACGGGCGTGGGCATCCGACTCATCAAGATGCGAAGGAAGGTGAAACCGTCCATCTTGGGCATTTCGAGATCGAGCGTGATCACATCCGGGCGCAACTGCGTCACCTGTCGAATCGCTTCTTCACCATCGCTCGCTTTACCTACGACTTCGACTTCGGGCGCAGCACTCAGGATCTCGGAAATGTTTCGACGATTGAACGCAGAATCATCCACGATCAATACGCGTATCGGCTTATCTTTTGCGCTCACTTGATCCATCTATCGATCCCAACGCTGGGCTGCCAGCGGCTTTCTGTACACCAGGTCGTCCCGGAGGTGCACTAACTCAAACGCAGTCGACAAGTTCAGTAGGCTTTCTGAGTGACCCAAGAGCAGGTAGCCGCCGGGGACAAGCCGTTCGTACAGGGCGTCGATCACTTTCCGGCGGGAATCCTGGTCAAAGTAGATCAATACGTTTCGACAAAAGATGACATCGACTCGACCTACTGTGGACGCTTTGCCGGCCTCCAATAGGTTGAGCTGGCCAAACCAGCAGCTGCTCTTGATCAGCTCCTTCACTTCCCACTGAGTCGCCCCGGCGGTAGGGCGTTCATCAAAGAAAGCTGCTCGCTGCGCGGGGCTGGTCACGCGCAATGCACTCTCCCGATAGGTCCCGCGCCGCGCATGAGCCACACTGCGCCGAGAGAGATCGGTACCCACCACGCGCACTGCCCAATCCCTAAACAACCCCGTTTGATAGGTGAGCATCGCCAGCGTATAAACTTCCTCGCCTGTCGAGCAACCTGCGCTCCAGAGGCGAAGGCGTTTTTGATGGGCCAGCGTGTTCGAGAGCTCTGGTAGAATCTCAGTTTGAAACGCTGTGAGTTGGTATTCCTGTCGAAAGAAGTAAGTTTCCTTCGTCGTGATGAGTTCAAGTGCTTCATCGAGTTCCTGAGAGCCGTCTGCGTGGTAACGCAAGTGTTTGTAGTACTCAGAAAAACTCGAGATTCCGAGTTCATCAAGGCGCTCTGATAGGCGGCGCTCAAACATGTACATCGACTCTTCTCCAAAGGAGAGCCCCGCCTGTTCGTTGATGTGATCGCGCAGCAGGCGAAACTCTGCCGCCGTGAGGTTATGCCGAATATCGCGCGAAGCGCCCAGCACCATGCTCAGCTGGGCTCCCTGGCTGTGCTGGGCACGCGCGAACGCCGTACGCTGGAGCGTGTTTCAATCTCGGCCAAAGCGCGCTGCAGCGCAGCCGAGACTTGGGGGATCTGTTCTTCGAGCAAGCAGGTTCGTACAAATTCGATGTTCACGCCGGGAATACGGGTAGAAAGCTCGGCCGCGAAGCGCCGAACGTCCCAGGCAGGGTGTCGTAGACAACTTTCGAGGTGCGGAAGCCCTGCCTCACCCAAGCCTGTCAGCAACGCCTCAAGAGCCAGTTTAACGACATCCGAGGCAGGATGCGAAAGCGCGTCGATGAGCGCGTCATTGCGTGCCGCCTCTCCGAGAACGCTCACTGCCTCAATCGCGGCGAGTGCGCGGAGCGGCTGCTTGCTCGAGACGAGAGATCTAAGTACGATCAATGCGCGGTCGTCGTTTGTTTTCCCAAGCGCATGAATGGCGGGCACGAGGAGAACGTCTTCATCGACCCGTTCTATCAGATTGATGAGATGCTCGGCGCCTTCAGCCGAACCGTCATCACCCCGCACACTCCCGAGAGCACCCAGCGCTGCGATCTGCACCTCTCTCTCCTCGTCCGTGAGCGCCAGCGCCAACACCTCGATCGCCGAAGAGGCTCGTAGCACCGCGAGCGCCTCAACAGCTGCCCGTCGCGTCGTCTTATCGTCACTCGCTAACAGCTGCTTGAGATGGGCAACATCCGCTTCAGCCTGTTCCTCTAGCGGCGCCCCCAGCGCCGCGACCACAGCAGGCCAGGCCAACGATTGGCTCCCAGCACCCTTGGCGATCCGACGTGCCGTTTCTGGGAACCGGCGTGCCAGCTCTGCGAGCGCAACGAGTGCTCCCCGGCGCACTGTCACGCGCACCTCAGGCCCAAGCCAAGGCAAAAGCGCTGAGATAAGCGACTCTCCACCGTGCATAGCAGCAGCCGCCAGAGCCGCACGCAGCGGGTCATTCTCACCCGCCTCAAGCACTCTCAGCAATGTCCGGCTAACTTCTGCTTCTAACTCGCGAACGGGTGGCATGCGAGAGAGGAATTCAAGGAGTGCTTCCAAATTTTCAGGTTGCGCGGTTTGGATAACTCGCAGCACCGCCAGGATGCCGAGCTCACCCAGCATGACGAGGGCGGACTCAGCTTCCTCCGCGACGTTGATGTCCGTCAGTTGCGCTACGGCGACGTTCGCGGCGGCACCACTGCCCGAAACACCGCACAGGTAGATGGCAGCCTTGCGCAGGGCTACATCTCCCCCCCGATCCGGCACATAAGACGCAATGAGGTCAACAAGATCGCTTCTGCTAGCGAGCGTTCTCCGAATACTGTGCTGCACCGTAGGCTCGACGCGAGCCAGCTCAGCCAACGCCAACAGCGCAGCCTGCCTAGAAGCCCCGTGCGCTGACTCGAACTCCTTCATTAAAACGGGAAGCGCGCGAATATCGAACGTGCGGCCCAAGGAAGCTACCACCGTGCTCCGCAAGATGGGATCTTGGAGCAGACCTTCCAGTAGCTCAAAAGGGGGAGCGACCCCGAGCTGACCCATTCCGCTGAGCACCGCCAAACGCAACAGCGGATCTTCACGCGAGAGGATTGCTTGAAGCAAACTGAGCGCCGCTTCCTGATCGACGGCTCCCAACCACGTGATCGCCTCAATCGCGGCCAATTGAACGTTCTTATCGGCATCCTCACACAAACCGGCCAAAACACCCAGCGCACTTCGCTCGCGGCACCGGCCGAGCACCTCGGCTGCTAACTTTCTCGCATCCGCATCAAAACTTGGGAGCCTGAGCTCGAGTGCACGCACCGCGTTCGGGCCATACAGCGCAAGCGCTTCGACCACAGCATTACGCTGGCCCACATGCTCACTCTCAGTGAACGGATTCAGCAGTTGCGCTAAAACATCGCTGGCTGGCACCAAGGCAATCGCCACCCGCACAGCTTCCTTCCGCACTCGCCAATCCGTGTCCGCCATGGCCGACACCAAGATCTGAGCGCGTTCGCCCGAGGTTGCACCCTCCAACAGCGCTACTCCCCGTCGACGATCCTCGGGATCAACGGAGGCCAGAAGCGATTTGCTTTCAGCTGCGGTGGTCACAAGCGGCGTCCCAGCTCCAGCCGGCTTGGATCCAGCGCCCGGGTGAGTCCATCGAAGGAGTCCAGATCCAAAACAAAAATCAACTTACCTGCGTGCGCGGCCACCCCAGAAATTCCCCGTGTTTCGTCCCCCTTCCCGAACTCGGGAGCGGGCCTTAGGACGCCGCCTTCCGCTCCAAAAACCTCGGTGACCCGATCGACAGCGAGTCCCAAGGTGCGCCCCTGGACATCCACGAGGATCCATTTCGTTTTCGCATTGGCTTCAACACGTGGCAGCCCAAAGCGCGCACGTAAATCGATCACCGGGACCACTTCGCCGCGATGATCAGCCACTCCCAAGACAACCAACGGGGCGTTCGGCACCGGTGTGATCGGCAACGCATTCACGATCTCCCTCACCGAACTGATGGACACAGCATATTCCACGTCGCCAACGGAGAAGCCAACGAGACTGCGTTTAGGATCGGGGCGGCCTTGGCTTCGCTGCATACGGCTAGACACCTATAATGGAGCTCAGATCGAGCAAAATAATCGGGTCATTGTCGGGGCGACCGATCCCCAGCACATGCGCAGAAATGTCCCCACCCAGCACTGCCGCCACCGGCTCTATCTCCCCAGCACCCAGGCGAATGACCTGGCGCACTTCATCCACCAATAGCCCCACCACCTCACCCGCGCCTGTTTCGCTCAAGAGGATCCGAGTGCGCGAAGAAGCAACCGGCGCAGCCACGCGGAGGCGTTTCCTCAAGTCCACGACCGTGACCAACACCCCTCTCACACTGCAGACACCGAGCACATCGTGGGGAGCGCGCGGAACGTGAGTCACGGGCGGTGGGCTCACAATCTCGCGGATCGTGGTGAGCTCAACAGCGTACAAATCAACCGAAAGTGTGAACGTAAGAAATTCGCGGATCGGGCCCGCCGCCGCAGCTCTGCGGAGATGCCCGCGCCGTTCAACTCGCGTTAGGTTAGCCATGGGCGCGCAGCCCCTTTTCGCGTGCGCTCTCGCCGCTCAGCAGCACTTCTTCGATCAACGCCCCGGGATCGAGCACCAGACCCACATTCTGATCGCCAAGCTCTGTTGCTCCGGAAAATCCTCGGACTTGCGCGAGTGTCTTACCGAGAGGCTTGATCACGATATCCTGCTGACCAATCAGATAGTCTACTAAAATGCCCAAGCGCTTGGTGCCAACCGTTGCCACCACGACGAACTTTCTTCCGGAAATGTTCTCCTCCGGAAGCTCGAGCACCCGCGCTAGCCGACACAGCGGCAGCGATTGCCCACGTAGCCCCATCAGCTCTCGACCGTCGACAACTCGGACGCCGCGGCCATCAAAGGCGAGTGCCTCGGACACACTATTTAGCGGGATTGCAAACACTTGCTCGCCCACTTTTACAAGAAGCGCACTCACGATTGCCAACGTGATCGGCAACGTGATCGTCATCTTGGTCCCTATGCCAGGTTCGCTTTGAACGTCGATAACACCACCCAGGTGACCAATATTGGTCTTCACCACGTCCATTCCGACACCGCGACCGCTCACATCATCCGCCCGTTCACGGGTGCTGACACCTGGCAGGAAGATGAGGCTCAAGATCTCCTCGCGCGACAGCTGCTCACGATCAGTGAGATCAATCTTGCCGAGCCGCAACGCCTTCTGCATGAGGGCGTTCTCATCGATCCCACGCCCATCATCTTCAATTTCGATGACGACGTGGTTGCCTTTTTGAAAGGCATTGAGCGCGATAGTGCCGGCAGCCGGCTTTCCCACGCGGGCTCGCTCAGCAGCATCTTCAATGCCATGATCGATTGAATTGCGGATCATGTGCATGAGCGGGTCACTCAGCTCCTCAACGATCAGTTTATCAATCTCTGTTTCGGAACCCGTAATAACAAAGCGGATCTCCTTGTCGAGCTCGCGGCTGATCTGGCGTACAACGCGGGATAAGCGCTCAAAGACTTGCCCGAGAGGCACCATCCGCACCTCCAAGATGCCATCCTGCATCTCGGTGAGGCGGCGTTCGAAATTCCGATGCACGCGCAGCAATTCCGAAGAAATCTGCGGTTGTCCTTCTGCACGTACGCGCTCGGCAATCCTCGAGAGGACGTTACGAACAATCGCTAGCTCGCCGACGATATTCATCAGGCGATCCAGCTTGCGAATATCAACGCGCACTGTCTGCGTCAGGCTTCGAAGTGAACGATCCGGAGAAACGAGCGCTAGATCGGCGGCTTCTTCGCCAAGCCGCGGATGTCCGCTCGGAACCGACAAGACACTTTCTAGAACTACCGGATGGTGAGTTCGGGGCGAAAATGCCGCAGGCACCAGGGGCTTTCGTTCGATCTCTTCGACGATGATTCGGTCAGACGCGAGCGCACCAATCAGGATCGACAGATCGTCGTGAGACGCCATCAGGAGGTCGAGCTCGATGGTTTCGATGCTCGACGACTCGCCGGTCGGCAGATAGGTGATGATCTCACCGTGGCGCTTGGCGCGGTCCTTGATCTCCTCAAGCGCCTTATCAAGCGTTGCCAAGTCGAACTTCACGTGGAGCCGGTAGAGCCTCAACCCTTGCTCTAAGTTGGAACGCAGCCGGTGCTCTTCGTACTCGGTGAGTACCGCCAACATTCCAGGATCGAGCTCGTAGTCGGTCACCATCCCGGGCTCGGGGACGACGCTCCCGCCGAGCTCCCGCAAACGACCGACTAGCTCATCCAGGCCCGGAGGGATGGCCTCACTCCCGGCGCGTTCAGCGGCCAAAATTTTGCCGAAAACATCGATAGCTCCGAACAAGAGATCCAGAACCGTGCGTGTCAGCTCGGCACGCCCGAGCCGCAACTCATCCAACAGATCTTCCAGGTGATGGGAGAGCGTTCCCATCGCGACCGCACCAAACAGCCCCGCCAACCCTTTCAGAGTGTGCACTGCGCGGAACGCTTCATTGACTAACGTCGGATCCTTAACGCCTTCGCTGATCGTGGCGTCCAACGCCAAGAGATTGCGCGAAAATGTTTCGATGATCTCTTGTGCCTCAGAGAAGAATTCCTCCCGCGCTTTGTCGATAGAATCCACCATCTCTCAGCTCGCTCCATCCAGTGCGGCGCGCACGGCGGCGACAAGCTGTTCGGAAGAAAATGGCTTCGCCAGAAACGCCGTGGCACCCAGTGCTAGGCCACGCTGCCGATCCTTTTCAGAAGATTGTGTCGAAATCAGAAGCACGGGCAGCGCCCGATACTTCTCGTTGGCGCGGATAAAATTCAAAAGCTCCAGGCCATTGATATCCGGCATGTTGATGTCGCTGATCACCAAATCATGCCGACCTCGCGGCAGCAAACGCAGCGCATCAAAACCGCTCGCGGCCTGAATCAACTCCACCTCGCCGAGCTCCGCCGCTCCTTGCTCCACGCACGCGCTCACGAATGCGCGCATGCTTTGGGAATCTTCAACCAGGAGAATTCTTAACATCTTGAACTTGGCTTCCGCACGGGCGGGGGATGTCCATGCTAGCGGGCTCCTTCGCCAAACGTCACGGAGCGACCGATAGTTGCGTCCTGTTCTCGTTTGCTGCTTGTTTCTGCCTATATAAGCAGGGGCGCTCCCTCCGACCCGGCCGGGAACGGCTGGCTTGACAGCGGGTCAGCCGATTGGTGCGCTCTGGCCGACATGGCGACGCCCCAAATCAACCAGCCGAGGGCGTGTGTGATCGGGGCTGGGCCTTCGGGCCTCTCCGCGCTCAAAGCGCTCTCTGATGCCGGAATTTCGGTCGATTGTTTTGAGCTAAGTGACCGAGTGGGCGGGAACTGGGTTTTCCAGAACAAGAATGGGGTTTCCTCAGCCTATCGGTCGCTCCACATCAATACGTCTAAACGGCGAACGGAGTTTTCGGATTTTCCGATGCCCGACCACTATCCGGACTACCCGCGCCACGACCTCATGGCGAGCTACTTCGAGGCCTACGTCAAAAAGTTTCGCCTGGCGCGCTTCATTCAATTCCAGACGGGAGTTGAGAGCGCCGATCCCCTTCCTGACGGCACCTGGCAGGTAAAGTTAACTAACGGCCGCACTGAAAGCTACCAGGCTCTCGTCGTCGCCAACGGACATCACTGGGATCCACGCTTGCCCGATCCGCCAGCCCCTGGCCAATTCGACGGAATCACTTTTCACTCGCATCATTACCTTGACCCCACAGCGCCCTACGACCTCCAAAATAAGAATGTAGTTGTGGTCGGCCTCGGCAATAGCGCCGTGGATATTGCGTGCGAGTTGAGTCACGCGGGCAATGCCGGCAAGGTATTCCTCTCCGTGAGGCGCGGAGCCTACATTTTACCCAAATACCTATTCGGCAAACCCATTGACGCTGGCTTGTCGCTGCCCGCTTGGATCCCCTTTCGACGATCACTGATCACTCTCTTGTTTTCCACGCTGGTGGGCAGGATGGAGCGTTTTGGTCTACCGAAGCCCGATCATCGGCTGCTCGAAGCTCACCCCACGGTGTCGAGTGAGCTCCTGACTCGACTCGGCTCGGGCGATGTGATTCCGAAACCCCCGATTCAGCGTTTTTCTGGCAAGAATATTGAGTTTTCAGACGGCAGCGTCGAACCGATCGACGCCGTCATTTACTGTACCGGCTACAGGGTCTCGTTTCCGTTTCTTGCACCGGACCTCCTCGCCCCGGTCGAAAACAAGCTTGAGCTATTTCACCGCGTGGTTCACCCAGACATTTCGAATCTCTTTTTCATTGGGCTTTGCCAACCGCTTGGGGCGATCATGCCGATCACCGAAGTGCAAGGCCGATGGGTGGCGGAGTGCTTGAAAGGGACCTACGCCTTGCCTCCCAAGAGCGAAATCTCGCACCAGCTAATCTGCGAACAAACCGCACGCGAAAAACGCTACGTCCCTTCAGCACGCCACACAATGCAAATCGATGTAGAGCGTTACCTAGAGGCTGTCGAAGACGAACGACGGCAGGGTCGCCGGCGTGCAACACGGGCCATTGCCAAACGCTGAGCGCCCTAGGCTCGAAGTGCCGAAGCCGCTAACCCAAAGATTTTGCCCCAACTCGGCTCCGCTTCAAACTCACAGAACTTAGTCGCCACGATGCGCTGGGTGCGGTGCCCGGGAAACCACATCGGGAGCGGGAATGCGGAGAACGGACCGCGGAGAACGCTCTTCTCAATGCGTTCCAGCATGAACGTGTTGTGCACGAAACCAATACCACTTTGGATATCGGCCAAACTCGCCCCAGGATAACCGCCCCACGGAATGGAGCCCATCCCAAACGCGGCTGCTGGCCATTGATTAACGCCTATCACACCGTAGCGAAGCTCCCGGACTGCTTTTTCTGCCGCTCGTAGGAAGCGTGGATCTCGCTCTGCCTGGGGAGGCAAGAGCAACATGGCGTTGAGAGTTCCCTTCACGTGCTCATTCAAGAACAGCGTTGTGGCCTGGAAAAACTCATCTGGGTCGGGGCTACCTAGCGAGGTCTGGCTGAGGACCGCACAGAAGGGTTCGGTGTTGAAGGCGCCGGCTTCGGGCTCCACATCGCGAACGAGTGCCCAGGGAAGCGCACCCGTTGGTTCGCCCCCAAATAGTTCCACGTGCGAAGCGGCGTCGACGAGCTGCCGATACACCGCCTGCGCCCCTGGATAATAGGGGAATCGCGGCGGAACACGCGAAAGCCAAGCCCCGACCGCCTGGAGGAATGCCGGAGCCTGTGACCAGCCGCGAGCAAGAACCAGAAGTTTGGTGGCGTTGCAATTGAAGCCCGCGTTGAGCACAAACGTCCCAACGACGTTGCGCGCCATCAGCTGCAGCTGATTCTCGGTATATTGGGCGGGCGTGATGATCGCGGGGCTGATATTTCCGAGTTCGCTGGTGATGGGTTTGTTGAGCAAAGGTTGATGATTCTTCTTGCGCAGCTCACGGTCCGCGCCCGGCGGACCCCAGACGATGAGGTCGTGCGTTTGCTCGGAACCCGTGATGTGAATGTCTTGAACGAGCGGGTGCTGACACAGGTACGCGCCCACCTCACCACCACCGTAGGCTATCTGCAGAAACCCTTGATCGATGAGAACCGCAAACGCCTGCTCAAAGAGCGGCCCGAGATAATCATTCACAGGATTCAACTTGAGCAGGCAAACTCTCCCCTCCATGAAGAGCTTGTGCAGCGCATCCACGGCTGGAATCGAACCGACGTTGCCCGCCCCTAGCACCAGAGACACACCACCCTCCGGTTCGGCTTGGTCGTAGAAGCATCCTTGCAGCCCGGCGACATCAGCGGAACGCACACCCTGCTCGAACCACGTTTCCGCCGCGAACCCCATGAAGAGCGCCCGGTCATAATTGTCGGCAGGTAAGACGGAGACGTGAGTGCGGCCTTCGGCCGTTTCGGTGACGCGCCCGAGCGTCCCCAACGTCGAGCCGTGCGCAGCTCGGCGCTCTAGGCTGCCCTCATAGAGACGCAGGTGTCTCAGAATGATGCCGGGGCCACTCAGCCATTCCTCAGCTGCCAGATTGCTGGAAAAATCAATGCGCTTGGCAACACAGGCACGCTCTACGACTTCAGCTGAAACACGGCTAAGTCCGCCACGCGCAACGCGCAGCCACGCGATTTTTTGCGAAATAGCCGCCCGAGCAAACTCGCGAGCCCGAGACGCAAGACGCTCTAGCTGCTTATCGAGGTCAATCTCAGAGGTCGGGGAAGGAGTCAGGGGAAGCGTGGCGCTAGGCATGGAACACTCGAGTACCGACCCGGCAGGTTAGCTGAAGTGTTCACCGCATTCGGCATCAAAATCTACGTAGCGTGCGGACGGCAGCCGATTTTTGGGGTATATACGTAGGCTGATGCTTTCGAACTCAGGCAGCAAAGCGGATGGGCCGAGCACCTCTGGCATGCCTAGCGAACAGCCAACGCCCGTCGCAGACGAAGGACGCAGCTCCCAATATATCAGCGGAGTGGCACCCCGACCGGGCACAACCCCCGTGAACGAGGAAGCTCACGCGGCGGTTCGGCAGCTGATGAACGCGGTCGAGCAGATTGGGGCGGGTATCGCGAGTGCCGGGGACGCGGAACGCGTACTCAGCGAGCACACGCAAGAATTGCGTGCGTTGTTATCCCCGTTATCCCCGTTATCCCCGTTATCCCCGTTATCCCCGTTATCCCCCCGCAAAGGGAACGAGGACGAGCTTCAGAGCCGTGTTGTGCGTTTGGAAGCACAACTTCGTACCGAGCGTCGGCAGGCGGTCGCGGACATCTTGCGAACTCTTGAACAGAACGACGAATTTTTAGCGCTACTCATCGAAGAGCACGATTCCGAGCTGAAGCAGGCCTATCGCCAGCGGGATGAGGTCTTAGCGCAGGTGGCCAGGTTAAAATCCGGGGCGCCGACAAGCTCACCGCGGGCCACGGAAGAGCGTGCAGAATTCAAATCTGAGCCACCTACAACGCGCCGACATAGCCTCGTTCCACAGCGCATCAAGACCGATCCCGGGCTCGGAAGTTTGGCCAAGTTGGCTCCATTCACCGCGCACCAGGCTTCCGATGATGCACCGACCGCCCGCCCACCTGCGATGGATCTTGGAGATCACCTGAGCGAGGTGCAGCGTCAGCTCGTCGCCTCAAGCGAAATGGTCGATAAGCTGCTGCTGGACAAACAGCGCTCGCTTGAGCTCATCCGCCGCCTGCAAGCCCAAAGGGATGAGGCCCATCGTGAACTCTTGCACCTGAAGAAGCAGGCTCTGGATGGTTCGGCTCCGGCCGCGAGTCGTCCGCAAGCTAAAAGGCCTTCTTCCCCGCAGAACGAACGCCCCACGGATCCCGCGCCAGGCTTCGCGTCTTCACCGCCCGGAACGCCTCGAATTCCTGCCTGGCCAGACGATAGAGCTGACGGAGCCTGGGATCTCGGAGGCACTCTCCCAGCTCCTCCACTTTCACTTGGCTCGACGCTGCCGCGCGACCGTCGACACGGCCAAAGTACCCTGCTGCCCGATCCCCCACCTGAGCTTAGCGCTGCGGTCCTCGACGCTACCAACCCTGCCTCATTCGAAAGCTGGCGCGAGCCCACCAGCTCCCAAGCTCACTCTCGACCTGTATTGAAGCCCAAGCCGAGCCTCGCGGAGCGTCCTTTGGTCACGTATTCTTTCCGCCCCGCTGATGCAGCAAGTGAGCCGGAGCCTGGCGAAATCAGCCTGAAGCCTCCGCGTACGCCGAGTTCGTGATCAGCGAGGCTTGTGCCCACAGGGCCCCTCTGGCACGCCCCAAGCATGGCCGAGTCCGTTGAGCGTACCGAGCGCTCTTCTTCCAAAGAGCGACTGGTTGCAGTTGCGTTCGCGTTCTCAGGTTTCTCAGTTTTTTGGTCCCGTGCGGCGCCCTTCGCGCTGGCGTTTGCCTTCTTTGCCTATCTGTCTGCCGCTGGAGCCACCGCACCACGGCTTCGCCACTGGCTGGCCGTTGGGGCTGGTGCCCTGGCGTTGATGGGTCTGCTCAGATTCACGGTTCGAGAAGCGCTACCCGGCATCGTTGAATCCGGCAAGCGAGCAAGTGGTGAGCGCGCGGTGTCGCATCTGCGACAACTGTTATTTGCTGAAGATGTGATGCGCGAACAGGCGGAGATCGACCCAGATCACGATCGGATTGGCTCAGCCGCCTTCATCGAAGAGCTCGCGGGTCGCACGCCGCTTCGGGGGAAAAATGCGCCCCTTTCGGCCCCGATGACGATGGCGCGGGGCGCCTCGCTGATGCAGCTCCCCGAAGGTCCGTGCCTAAGGCTGGATGGCTACTGTTTCATCGTTTGTTTGCCCGCCCAAACGGGCGGCTGGGTCTTCGATCCCAAACAGGCAGGAAAGGTAGACGAAGAACGGGCGGAGCGCCGATTCGTAGCGTACGCTTGGCCGGCAGAAGTTAACGAAAGCCTCAACAAAAGTGTCTTTATCGATGAGCATGAACGCATCTTGGTCCACGTTGGCAAGGGCACTGATATCTATGCAGGTCAACGCTACCCACACTGCGACGCCGCGCTCCTTCACCCCGAGAGCTGGAAGCCCTGGCGGAACAAGGAACCGCGCGCGGAGCTCCCTGGCGACAAAGGCATGTGATGAGCATTTTTGACAAAAAGCCCACAAATCCTGGTATTTCGCTGACCCGTTCGCAAGGAGCCCCGGGCGCGCTTGAAACATCCGAAGAGCTCCCTGTGGTAGCACGGATGGTGATTGAAATCCGTTCGGATGGTTCGCGCACGGTTGCACGCGGCGCCCTTGAGGACTGCGTTACCGGCGAACGGGTGGCGATTGAGGCCCATGGCTCAACGCCGATGGCTCTCGCAGCCTCACTCACCGGCACTCTCACCAAAGGACTGATCAGTATCCCATCCCTGGCCCGGCACAGTGTCAAAGCACTGCTCAAAGGAGCGCTCCGGCGAAAATAGCGTGGCCTTAAGCTAAAGTGATCCTGCGATACCCGCACCCAACGCGAGCTCGCTGCGCGAGGTGCGCACCGATTCGATCGCTCCAAGCCGCTGCCGCGCCTCCAATTGAGCATAGAACGCAACTGGAAGTGAGGGGGGATGGAAGTCGAAACGGGTGGCAAGTTCGCGCTCACCCTCCACAGCGCTGGCTTTGCTGGGTGTCGTGCGAACGCGATCAAGGGCACGGAGGGCGAAGTAGCGATGAGCTTTGGCTACTACACTGAAATCGAACACGACCGTATGCAGTCGCACGCGCGGTGCTAACATCGCACCTAGAGCATAGTTGTAACCATGTGTCTGAGCGATGGTGGTAAGGGTCTCCTTTGGCATCGTTTGCGCGTACGCATCAAGCGCAAAGGCTTCAACACCTGCAAAACTCCCCCCGGCATCCAGCGCGAATTCGAAGAGACGTGGCCCGCGGTGCAGGCGATATCTCAAACTAGCGGCAGGGGCGTCCAACACGAACAGTCGGTCCACAGCTTCGGCCGAGCGATCGTAGACATGGGCGCTGTACAACACGCCGAAATAGGCCCCAAAAATCGCCTCTTCGCCAGAAGCAATACCACTCACCGCCCACGGGATATTCCGATAGTGGACACCCACGGGGACAACACTTGCCGCCATTTGCAGGTCCGTCCAACCCAATTGGCCAGCCGCGAGCACCGCGTCCAGCTGCACCAAATTCCCATCCGCAAATCCGCTGAAGTGGCGCCCTGGGACACCCAACGTCGGTAGATTTTCGACCGAAAGCGACAAGCGCTCTTGAACCTCTGCGAAGGGCTTGCGTTGGCCTTGCAGCTGCCAAACCGAGCTCGGCCCAACTCGCAACGTGAAATCATGTCTGCCAGTGCTTGCGAATCCGTGCGAATCACAGGATTGCTCGCGATTCAACCTCGCGCCGTCGAGTGCATCGTGGAAGGTTTTACTGAAACCGAACACACTGCCCAAGGTGCGAGTGCCTCCCGTTGCACAGCCGCGATCAAAGAAGCTCCCCAGCTGTGTGAGTGCCTCGCCGAAAATGAAGCCTGAAAGCGGGGTCACGATCATATCGTTCACGCTCACCCGTTCGCGAAACTCACCGAAGAATTCCCAAACGGTCGATGAAGCAACCGCGTAACCCAACGCGGCAAACGGGCTCAATCGATTCCCGCGCGCCGCAAGATAGTAGAGCGTGCCCGCCGTTGGATGCGACAAGAAATTCGTTTCAAAGTGATTGGTGTCGAAGGCGTATGCGCGGCCATCGAGCTTCTGCCGAAAGCTTGGCCAATCGTAATCGAGATCCCAATCAACGGAGTTCGCATCGCGATTGCCGTAGTAATTCAATGTACCAAGGCCCAAAATCCCCAGTTCCTCGAGTGCCGCACGGACGTAGTGTTTGCTCTCCTCGGAAGTGTATTGAAACGTGTCCGTGCGCACGCCCGCCGCAGGCTCCGCGCTCACATTCGAGGCCGAGAATGCAAGCGATAGGCACAGAGCCGCTGTGCGCAATCGCACGAAGCTCATAGCTCGCCCGAGACTCCAACGAGCCAACCGCCTTTGAGAGGACTGAGCAGCGGCTGAAACGCCGCGGGCGTCGACTTTCCTGGAGTTCCGGGATCTGAAGCAAACGCTTTCGGCATGTCGCTCGTCGCCCACCAGGTTGCCGCGAGCCCAGCCACCGAACCAATCGCCATGGATCCAAGCAGGCCTGGTACCGCGGCTTGTTCGTCTGCCAGGGAATAGACGCCAGCACCCAGCAATCCGCCGCCAAGCCCTCCGAGATCCACGAACCGAACTCGAGCCACGGAGGGCGAAACCTGCGGTGATGTTAGCAGGCCGCCGAGCAGCCCAGCATTGTAGCCCACCCCAGCGCTCAGCATGGAAATTTCCCCACGCCGAGCTTCGTCCTTCACTAAAGCTGAAGCCCCGAATCCGGCGATCAAGCCACCCCAAAGCGTAGTAGAGCTAGTATACGAAACGCGACCCGGAGTCGGCATGCGCAGGGCGCCAACGACCCCGCCCCCGATACCAAACAGTGTCGAGCTGGCCCAAAGCACGCTGGAAATACGCTCGGCGCGCCAACGTTCCTTCTGTGGGTGGCGATCCGCGAGCGCCTGTGCATAGCCCACAATCCAAATGCCTTCCCCCAACCCCAAATAGAGCCCCGCAGCGATCGACTGTGGTACACCGCGGCGCAGCGGACGATAGCCATCCGCCACACTCACTCCACCGACCGCTGCGGTCGTCAGCACCAAAAATGGCAAGAAAGCACCCGCTACAGTCTTCGGCTTCAACTGCAAGGTGACCCAGGAGCTGGTACCCAAACCGTAAAGGAAGGATGAGGCATACAGCACCGACATCTCGTCCGACGTGCGAATATCGGGAGATGCCTGTTCCTCCCTTTCGTCAGTGTTCAGCCGCGCCTCGGCGATGAACCCCAGCTCATGCGCGAGCAATCGCTCCTCGCGAGTTGGAGCATCACCCTCGATAGCTTGAAGCTCCCGCAGGGCTTCAGCGTATCTCCCCGCACCCACGGCCGATTGCGCGTGGGCATAGCGCGAACGCCACAGCGCCGCGCGCACAGCCACTTCCGAGTCTGGAGCTCCAGAGACTGCAGGAGCTGCTGCCACACTGGGGCTTCGCCCGAGCCACAAGAGCACCCAGCCGAGCGCAACCAGACTGCATCTCACTTCACGCGGAAGACCTATTCTCTTCATAAAAGCACAACCTTATAGCACAGCCTGAAATCCCGTACCAAATGACCATTCGGCGACCTCCGCACGCGCATCACCGGCGCGCCCCACGCGCAACCTGCGCTGCAGATCGAGAGTGAACAGGGTGTTGTGCTGAACGTAGTAGCCCCAACCGATCTCGCCCACGGTTCGAATATCCTGAAAGGAAGGACGCCTGCCTGTAGAACTCGAACTTTTGGCAAACCCGAGCCCCAGCAGGTGATCGTTTCTGAGCCGCCCTCGCAACTCCACGTCGCCGGTGCGGGCTGCAACGCTAGAATTGAGGTGATAGCCTGCGCCGAAGTAATAGCCATGTGCTTGCACAACCGGCGGCAGACTCGACACATTGGCTGTTTGCAGGTAGCCTGAGAGTGCTAGAGGTCTCACGCCCGCAAAATCCGGCCCGAGGTCGAGGTCGGCGCTGAGTTCAATCCCAGAAACGGTTGCCCGCGACTCGACCACCAGCCCAAGGGGTCTCACAGAAGCCAGGCGATCCTTCGGTCCGCTTACACTTCGCTCATAGTCATGCGCGGAGTAAGAGAATCCAGTTGCCAAACCGAACACTGTCCCGCCTCCGCGCAACGCTCCGTGCGAGAACACCGCATTCCTGTAATAGTGGCCGAGCAGCACGGCTCGGGTGGTGAACCAAAGATCGCTCACCCCACTTGGCAGAAACGACAGCTCCAGCGAAATCGAGGACAAATTGGCGTCTGAAAACCACTGATCGCGGTGCGCGGCAGAGGTGTAGCCGGTAAGCCGTGCGAGATCTGAAGCGAGCACCAAGCGGCCCTCCTCGGTGACCCGTGCGGTAGGCTCGGCGCGAGCCTCTTCCCCTGTAAACACCAATGAGGCGCCCAGATCAAAACGATGCCATTCGTTGGTGGGGAAGCCGAAGCGATCGTGGCTTGTGGCACGCTTTGGCGTCACTCCGTCGAAGGCATCATTCATGCTCTTGAAGGGCCCGAAAACTGAGCCCAATGTGCGATGAACGCCGCTGTCCGCGCTTCGATCAAAGAACGCCCCTAGCTGCGTGAATGGCTCACCCAGCGCCACGCCCGCAATTGGCGTGACGATCGTATCGTTGATGCTGATCACTTCCCCAACTTCTCCGAAAAGCTCCCAAAGCGCTGAACCTGCCTCTGCAAACGCAAACGACGATAAAATGCCCAGCCGATTGCCACGTGCCGACAGGTAATAGCCAGTGCCTCCAAGAGGATGACCGATAAAATTGGTGCCGAAATGATTCGTATCGAGCGCGAACGCGTGTCCCGCGAGCTTGTTTCGAAAAACGGGCAAACTGTAGTCGACCTGCCAATTCTTGTTGGTCGTCGTCGCGTACCAGAGGAAGCCCTGAACCAGCACCGTGTGGAACTCGAGGGCGGCGCGCAAATAATGCCGACCGATGTAGGGTTTGACATAGGCGAAGGTGGGAGGCGGTTCGTCGCGAGACACAGGTTCCGCGCCTACTGCTCGGACGCTGAACAGGAGGGTGCAAGCAATCGCAACCGTTGCATGAGCGATGGTGACTCTCATTTTGGATCTACACATCGCAAACACGCCCAAGGTTGGGCATGGGCTCAATGACCCTCAATGACCAACGGGCTGTAAGCTAAGGATGTACGAAGAAAGGACAAGGGGGCCCCCTCAAAGCTCTAAGCGGGGCTAAGTCCGCACGAAAAGCCCCTCAGCTTGGAGACCCAGCGAGTTCAGGCTAGGGTAGCGGCCGTCGACTGCGGGATTGGGCCATGACCTCGGGATTGCTGAAGCTAACAACCTGGCGCTGGATGCCGTGTGCGGCGCTCAGTTCGGCAGCAACAGGTTTTGCAGCGCTGGCCCTGCTGTTGACACCCAAGCCCCACGAAAATGATCCAGCGCATGCGCGCTTCTCGGACAATGCGCAGCTCGAAGCGCGCGCCAACGACCGTGCACCCGTGTATCAGCTGAACGCAGCTCAGGCAGCAACCTCACCCAGAGGCTTCGACTCAAGCTCAAGCTGGCGGCCGCCTCCCAGCGCGCCGGTTATGGCAGCTGCCCCTCCCGATCCTCAAAGCGTCGATGCGCTCCCCCCGGTGGATGTTCAGCCCATGAACAGCCAAATCACCGAGCGAGGCATGGTCAATCGCGCCAACTATGGCATCCGTCGCTTCGCTGATTTTGCGCGTGCTGACCTTACCAACGGAGCCGCCAACATCGCGCCTCCTCCTGTTGTGTCAGCCAACATCCCGCCGCCTCCTCTCTCGACTGCTAACATCGCCGCGGTTGCGCCTGCCAACGTCCCTGAAGTTCCGCAGACCCCCCCGCCAGCTGCACTTCCAATGCCCAGCGCGAACGCGAGTGCTAGCGAGGCTGTCAAAACGGGCGGTACGGCGGGCACGGGCGCTGCTGGGGCCGCTCCCAAGTCGAACTAAAACCCGCGAAATCGGAGCAACGCTCGGCGATCGCTCTTGGTTGGCCTACCAGCACCGCGCAAACGCACTCCGAACTCAGGCTCTTCCAGTGGCGGCGGTGAGCGATCTTCATACAGCGCCCGTGCGAGCTGAGCCGAAAGCCGCTTCTCTGCGAGCCCGAGTACGTGCAGCACAATGCGACCACGGGGGGCCGCGCCACTCACCTCCTCTCCGATACGCAGCGCACGGCTTGCTTTCACGCTATCCCCATTCACTTTGATGGCACCACCACTACAGGCTTCAGCTGCGGCTGTCCGCGACTTGAAGATTCTGGTGGCCACAAGCCAACGGTCGATTCGAACGGTTTCCAATACGCCCAGCATAAACGAACTTGAGCGTTCCCGTCGCCCCTTGTACCTTAATACCATGCGGAAAATCATGCTCGAAGGCGGCTTTGGCTTGGAGCATTTAGTCATACGCGCGGCATCGCCACCCGAGGTGGGACCCGGGCAGCTGCTACTCAGGATGGCGGCGGCCTCGCTCAACTACCGAGACCTGCTCATGGTGCGAGGAGAGTACGACGCCAAGTTAAAGCTACCCTTCGTTCCAGTTTCAGATGGGGTCGGGTGGGTTGAGCAGTGCGGCGAAGGTGCGGAAGATTTTCAAGTCGGCGAACGTGTCTGCTCAGTTGTGGCGAACGGCTGGTATTCAAATTTGCCCGAGCGCAACACCTTACGCCAAACCCGCGGCGGGCCCCTTGATGGTGTACTCCAAGATTACATGCTCATTAATTCCACCGATTGCGTGCGGCCGCCTGCCTTGCTTTCCGACGTGCAGGCGGCAACCTTGCCCTGCGCAGCGCTCACAGCTTTCAGTGCACTCTTCCGGCATGGAGCGCTAAAAGCCGGCCAATTCGTGCTGACACTGGGCACGGGTGGCGTTTCGATTTTTGCGCTTCAATTTGCTAAAGCGATTGGCGCCAAAGTAATCATTACCAGCCATTCCAATGAGAAGCTCGAACGAGCTCGCGCCCTCGGCGCAGATTTCGTCGTCAATTATCGAGAAATCCCGGCTTGGGGCCGCCACATCCGTGAGCTTGCAGGCGGCGAGGGCGTGGACCACGTGATCGAAGTGGGCGGTCCGAATACCCTGAATGAATCATTGCAAGCGGTGCGACCCGGTGGCCAGATCAGCCTGATCGGCGTGCTCGGCGGCAGCCTGGGAGACGTTAATCTGCTACCTATATTGATGCGGGATGTGCGGCTGCAGGGCGTGTTTATCGGTCCTCGCTCAAGCTTTATCGAAATGAATCAGTTCATCGAACAGCACCAAATCTTGCCCGTTGTAGACAAAGTGTTCGAGCTCACGCAGATCCGCGCAGCTTTTGAACACCTCGCCACAGGCAATCACTTTGGCAAAGTGTGCGTGCGCCTTAGCGACGCGCACACCGCGAGTTGAAACGGCAGAAGGCGAGAAGTGGCACACCGACCGCTCGCCATGCCCTCCTGCCGACAAATGAGATAGTAAGCATGCTTACTATCTCATTCGACGTTCGAGCAGGGCGCCTCGATTCATGGATCGGTAATTCTAGCCCCCCGGCGCTAGCTGGTACCCTTAGTGCGAGCCTGTGCCTTAGTGCGAACGTCGGTTGCGCCGCCACGCCGTGCCGCCCACCGCAAGCCCCAACAGACCCAATACGCCGAGAGATACCTTGTCGCCTCGCGCCGGGCTCGCGCTACAGCTAGCCGAAGCTTCGCCTTCGGCATTGCAGGAATTTCCGACACAAGACGCTGAACCACGCGATGACACATCGACAGAAATCGCTAGCTGAGCCTTCAGCGCGTCAATGCAT